>NZ_SGXV01000001.1:0-468421 GCF_005435055.1 Halorubrum sp. SS7 | reverse complement strand
CCGCAGGACGTCGCGACGGTGGTCGAGGCGTCGCCGGGCGTCTCCGACTTCCGGGTGATCGAGACCCGGGAGGACGGCTGTTCGGCGTCGCTCCGGCTCGCGGACGGGTCGCTGGTCAGGGCGCTCGTCGACCACGGCGCGACCGTGCGCGACGCGTCCGCCGCAGAGGGGCGGGTCCGCGTCGTCGCAGACTTCCCCGAGGGGACGAACGTCCGCCCGGTCGCGGATGGGCTCCGCGACCGGTTCGCGGACGTCAGGCTCGCGAGCAAGGAGTCGGTCGCGCGCTCGCCGCGCACGGAGTCGGCGCTGCGGGACGGGGTCGCCGACCGCTTCACCGACCGCCAGTGGGCGGCGCTGTCGGCGGCGTACCACGGCGGCTACTTCGACTGGCCGCGCGGGAGCACGGCCGAGGAGGTGGCCGACGCGATGGGCGTCTCGTCGCCGACGTTCCACAACCACCTCCGGAAGGCCCAGCGGGCGCTCCTCGACGGCGTCTTCGAGGACGAGGCCGACCGCCCGACCCGGAGGAACGACGAGCGGGCGACCCCGTCCGGCGAGTGAGCGGTCGGCGACCGGGTCGCGAACGCGGTCGACGGTGCGGGCCCCGCGGCCTGGGTGCGGAATCCCTCACGATTTTTCGTATTTAGCGTCAGCGTTTATATGCCGATATTGGTTGGGTACGACCGTACCATGACAGAGGGAGACGGCCAACTGGAAGCGAGATTAGCGGAGCAAGAGGTATTCGAGCCGTCGGAGTCGTTCGTCGAGCAGGCGAACGTGTCCGACCCGGAGATATACGAGGAGTTCGAGGAGAACTGGCCCGAGTGCTGGGAGACGGCCGCCGACCTGCTGGAATGGGAAACCGACTACAACCAGGTGCTCAACGACAGCAACCCGCCCTTCTACGAGTGGTTCACGGGCGGCGAGCTGAACGCGTCGGCGAACTGCCTCGACCGGCACCTCGACGAGCGCGGTGACGAGGCCGCCATCGAGTGGGTCGGCGAGCCCGTCGACGAGGACGACCGCACGTACACGTACGAGGAACTCCACCGCGAGGTCAACGAGTTCGCTGCCGCCCTTCGGGAGCAGGGCGTCGAGGAGGACGACGTGGTCACGATGTACATGCCGATGATCCCGGAGCTGCCGATCGCGATGCTGGCCTGTGCGCGCATCGGCGCGCCCCACAGCGTCGTGTTCGCCGGGTTCTCGGCCGACGCGCTCGCGACGCGGATGAACGCCGCCGACTCGGAGTACCTCGTCACCTGCGACGGCTACTACCGCCGCGGCGACCCGCTCGACCACCTCGACAAGGCGAACGAGGGGCTCGCGGCCGTCGAGCACGACACGACCACAGTCGTCGTCGACCGGCTGGGGCCGAACGGCGACGGCTTCGGCCACGACCTCGGCGACGACCAGGTCGACTACGACGACCTCGTGGCCGACCACGAGGGCGCCGAGGTCGAGCCGGTCACCCGCGACGCCGAGGACATGCTGTTCCTGATGTACACCTCGGGCACGACGGGGAAGCCGAAGGGCGTGAAACACACGACCGGCGGCTACCTCTCGTGGGTGTCGTGGACCTCGCAGTCGGTCCTCGACATCAAGCCGGATGACACGTACTTCTGTTCGGCCGACATCGGCTGGATCACCGGGCACTCGTACATCGTCTACGGCCCGTTAGCGCTCGGGACGACGACGATGATGTACGAGGGCACGCCCGACCACCCGGAGCGCGACCGGCTCTGGGAGATCGTCGAGGAGCACGAGGCGACCCAGCTGTACACCGCGCCCACCGCGATCCGCGCGTTCATGAAGTGGGGCGCGGAGTACCCGGACCGCCACGACCTCTCCTCGCTGCGCCTGCTCGGCACGGTCGGCGAGCCGATCAACCCGCGCGCGTGGAAGTGGTACTACCAGCACATCGGCGACGAGGAGTGCCCCGTCGTCGACACGTGGTGGCAGACAGAGACCGGCGGGATGATGGTGACGACGCTGCCCGGCGTCAAGGACATGAAGCCCGGCGCCGCGGGGCCGCCGCTGCCGGGGCTCGACGTCCAGATCCTCGACACGCTCGGCGACGAGGTAGAGCCCGGGAAGGCCGGCTACCTCACGGTACAGAAGCCGTGGCCCGGCATGCTCCGGACGCTGTACAACAACGACGAGCGCTACATCGAGGAGTACTGGGCGGAGTACTCCGACACCGACAGCGACGACCCCGACGACTGGGTGTACTTCCCGGAGGACGGGGCGAAGATCGACGACGACGGCTACATCACCGTCCTCGGCCGCGTCGACGACGTGCTCAACGTCTCCGGCCACCGGCTGGGGACGATGGAGATCGAGTCGGCGATCGTCGGCGTCGAGGGGGTCGCCGAGGCCGCGGTGGTCGGCGGCGACCACGACATCAAGGGCGAGGCGGTGTACGCCTACGTGACCACGGAAGACGGCTACGAGGGCACCGACGAGCTCCGCGAGGCGATCGTCGCCGGCGTGGAGGACGCCATCGGGCCGATCGCCCGCCCCGAACAGGTCGTGTTCACGCCGGACCTGCCGAAGACCCGGTCCGGCAAGATCATGCGCCGCCTGCTGGAGAACATCGCCGACGGCGAGGAGCTCGGCAACACCAGCACGCTTCGGAACCCCGAGATCGTCGAGGAGATCCAGAAGAAGGCCGACGCCGAGTAGCGCTCGGCGAACCGTTTTCCGTTCGGTCCGTCCGCGACCACGGCGGACCGCACGACGGGAACCATCACGAAAAACCACACAGACAAGATCACAACGGACCAAAACATGACAGATAATACCTCACGCGGCGGAGACGACGCGGCCACCGACGGCGGCGGCGCGACCGGCGACGCTGCCACCGACGGCGGCGTCGCGTCGTCGGGAGCCGCACAGGCGCACAGCAACACCGACTACCTCGGGGCGGAAGTGAATATCCTGAACCCGAGCACGCCGTACATGCGAGACCACCTCCGCATCGTCTGGACGGGGTTCGCGATCTGGGTCCTCGCGGTGTGGGGACCGGTGACCCTGACGAACCTCGCGCCCGGCGTGATGACGCAGTCGATGCCGATCTTGCAGTTCCCGCTCCACTACTTCCTCGTCGCGTTCGGCGCGCCGACCAGCGCCCTCGTCTTGGCGTTCTGGTACTCGCGAAAGCGGGACGCGCTCGACGAGAAGTACGGCATCGAGCACAATGATGTCGCGGCGACCGACGGAGGGGTAGACGAATGACGGCGGGCTCGCTGCTCCTTCAGAGCGAACTGCTCCCGGAGGCGCTCGACATCTCGTTCAAGATCGGGCCGGCGCTGCTCGTGATCGGGATGCTCGGGCTGTTTCTGACGATCGGGTTCGTCTTCCGCGTGGCCGACACCGACGACATGTGGGTCGCCGGGCGGTCGATCGGGAACGTCGAGAACGGGATGGCGATCGGCGCGAACTGGATGTCCGCGGCGTCGTACCTCGGGATGGCGGCGTCGATCGCGCTCGCCGGCTTCTACGGGCTGGTGTTCGTCGTCGGCTGGACGACGGGCTACTTCATCCTCCTCATCTTCCTCGCGGCGCAGCTGCGCCGGTTCGGGAAGTACACGGCGCCGGACTTCGTCGGCGACCGGTTCAACTCCGACACCGCGCGCGCCATCGCGGCGGTGACGACGTTCCTCATCGGCTTCGTCTACGCCATCGGGCAGGCGAAGGGGATGGCCCTGGTCGGCCTGTACATCTTCGGTAACTACGGCGGGCTGATCCCGGGCCTCGACGGGTACCAGGTGATGGTCGTCGCGATGATGGTCGTCACCGTCGGCTACCTGACGCTGTCCGGCATGCTGGGCGCCACGAAGAACCAGGCGGTCCAGTACGTCATCCTCATCCTCGCGTTCGTGGTCGGGCTGTTCGTCGTCGGCTACACGAACGGCTACTCCACGGTGCTGCCGCAGCTGGAGTACGGCGCGCTGATCAGTCAGCTCGGCAGCGAGTTCTCAGAGCCGTTCGCCGGGTCGAGCTACTACCTCTGGGTCGCGACGACGTTCTCGCTCATCGTCGGCACGTGCGGGCTCCCGCACGTGCTCGTTCGGTTCTACACGGTCGAGAGCGAGCGGACCGCCCGCTGGTCGACGGTCTGGGGGCTGTTCTTCATCTGTATCCTCTACTGGAGCGCGCCCGCGTTCGCGGCGTTCGGCACCGACCTCTACTCGCAGAACGTCGGCGCCACGTACGGCGACCCCGGCATGACGAGCGCGGCCAGCGAGGTCATCGTCGTGCTGGCGGCGCAGCTGTCCGGGCTGCCGGAGTGGTTCGTCGGCATCGTCGCGGCGGGCGGTATCGCCGCGGCCATCGCGACGGTCGCGGGGCTGTTCATCGCCGGCTCGTCGGCGATCAGCCACGACATCTACACGAACATCATCAACGAGGACGCGACGCAGCGCCAGCAGATCCTCGTCGGCCGCCTCTCGATCGTCGCGCTGGGCGCGCTGACCACGCTCGCGGCGCTCAACCCCGCCTCGTCGATCGCGGCGCTCGTGGGCTACGCGTTCTCGCTCGCCGGCTCCGTGCTGTTCCCGATGTTCTTCCTCGGCATGTGGTGGGAGAACGCCAACCGCCAGGGCGCGCTCGCCGGCATGACGACCGGCCTGACGCTCTGGTCGATCCCGATGATCAACCAGATCGTGCCGACGTACATCGGCTCGCTGGAGGCGCCGCTGTCGGCCGGGCTCGCGACGTGGATGCCCGCCATCGGCTCGGCGCTCATCACGCTCCCGATCGTGTTCGTCGTCACCATCGTCGTCTCGATGGCCACCGACGAGCCGTCGCTGGAGACGAAGCGGATCGTCCGCCAGTGTCACAGCCCCGAGCCGATGGGGCAGCAGGAGACCGCCGAGGACGTCGTCGCCGCGGACGGCGGCGAAGACGTGGCGACCGACGGTGGTCGCGCAGTTGACGACGCGGCCACCGATGGCGGCCGCGCAGTAAACGACGCGGGCGCCGAGGGTGACCGCGCGGTGGACGCCGGCGCCGACGACACCACGGAGGGGGAGCGGTGATGTACGAACGCATCCTCGTTCCCACGGACGGCAGCGACGTCGCGGAGGCCGCGGTCGACCACGCGCTCGACCTGGCGGAGAAGTACGACGCGGAGGTCCACGCGCTGTACGTGGTCGACATCGACTCCGTGAACTTCAGCCTCGGCACCGAGCAGGTCGACCGGCTCAAGCAGGGGCGGTTCGACGAGATGGGCGAACTGAAGGAGCGGGCCGACGAGGCGACGGGCGCCGTCGCCGACCGCGCCGACGAGCGCGGCGTCGACGTCGTCGAGCACGTCTCCGGCGGCCGCCCGCACAAGGTGATCGGCGACTACGCCGAGGACCACGGGATCGACCTCATCGTGATGGGGAGTCACGGCCGGGCCGGCGTGCGCCGCGCGCTGCTCGGCAGCGTCACCGAGCGCACGCTGCGCTCGACGCACGTCCCCGTCCTCGTCGTCGACTACCTCGAGGAGGACTGAGGTCGCCGCGCCGGGACCGCCTCTCCCGGACCGGGAACCGATTCGTCGCGCGGACGACGCCGCGCGATTCCGCAACATCGACGTACCCCTTTCACGCACACTCTATCCATGCCCGACTCGGACGCCGCGGAGACGCCGGACGACGAGACAGACCTGAGCGTCGCCGACCGCGCCCGGACGGTGCTCAGCGAGAACGGCACCGGCATGGCGCAGGACCTGCTGTTCGCGCTCGCGTGGGTGGGACTCGCGTCGCTGCTGTACGACTTCGCCTTTCCGACGGCCCCGCGGTGGGTGCTGTACATGTTCATGCTCGCTGGGATCCCGGCGTACTTCGGCTTCTTCATCTCGCTGGAGGTAGCCAAGGAGCGCAGCGCCCGGTAGCGACGCGCTCGGCGACGCCGCAGCGTCGCGTCACCCGGCGAGTTCGCGGATGTCGGACACGTCGAGCAGCCGCTCGTCCGGGTCGAGCGCGGCGCGGTACGACGCCCGGGCGACCGTGCCGACGGCCAGCGGCCGCGCCTCGCCAAGCCGCGAGGCGATGGGTCGCGCGCTCGCGAGGAACCGGAGGACGCGGTCGGCGACGCCCGGGAGGTGCGGCTGTCCCTCGCCGTACACCGGGCCCGGGCGGAGCGTCACCACGTCCAGGTCGAGGTCCGCGATGGACGACTCGGCGCGGCGCTTGGCCGTCAGGTAGGCGTTCCGCACGCCGGGGGGCTTCGCCGCCGCGGAGAGGAAGACGAAGGCGTCGACGCCGGCGCGTTCCGCCTCCAGCGCCGTCAGGACGGCCGCGTCGCCGTTGACCCGTTCGAAGGTAACCCCGTCGCTCGGCGACTCCGTGAGCGCGCCGACCGAGTGGACCACGGCGTCGACGCCGTCGAGGCGGTCGCGCCAGGCGTTCGGGCGGAACAGGTCGGCGCTCGTCCACGAGACGGCGTCCGCCCACTCGGCGTCGATGTCGGGGCGGCCGCTCCGCGAGACGCTGCGGACCTCGTGGCCGTCGCGGACCGCGAACCGGCAGACGTCGCGCCCGATGAAGCCGCTGCCGCCGACGACGAGGAGGGTAGCCATGTCGCGGCGTACGCGCCGCCCCGCCTTGGGGCTTCGGGACGCCGCGCGGGGGAGGAAAACGCGGTTCGGCGCCCGTCAGCGCCGGAGGAACCCGAGGAGTCGGTAGTCGCCCTCGGGGTCGTACCGGCGGAACAGGAGGCTGTTCGTGAGGACGGACACCGACGAGACCGCCATCGCCCCGGCCGCGAGGACGGGCTGGAGCAGCCCGAGCGACGCGAGCGGGATCATCGCGGTGTTGTAGCCGAGCGCCCACACGAGGTTCTGTTTGATCTTCTGGAGCGTCGCGTCCGAGACGCGGATCGCCTTCACCACGTCGAGCGGGTCGTCGCGCATCAGCGTCACGTCCGCGGCCTCGATGGCCACGTCGGTCCCGGAGCCGATGGCGGTGCCGACGTACGCGACCGCCAGCGCGGGCGCGTCGTTGACGCCGTCGCCGACCATCATCGCCCGGCGGCCGTCCGCCTGGATCTCCTCGACGGCGTCGGACTTGTCCTCGGGGAGGACGCCGGCGCGGACGTTGTCGGGGTCGATCCCGACCCGCTCGGCCACGGCGCGCGCGGTGCGTTCGTTGTCGCCCGTGATCATCATCACGTCGACCCCGCGCTCGCGGAGCTGGCCGACCGCGCGCTCCGCGCTCGGCTTCACCGTGTCCGCGTCGGCGACGACGCCGAGGAGCTCCCCGTCGTCGGCGCCGGCGGGCACGCGGGCGACAAGCATCGCCGTCTTGCCCTCGCGTTCGAGCCGCTCCATCGTCTCCGCGGCGGGCGCGGCGTCGACGCCGGCGTCGCGCAGCAGCTTCCGGTTGCCGACGAGGACCTCGTCCCCGTCCACGGTCGCTCGTACGCCGTGTCCGGGCACGTTCTCGAAGTCCTCGGGGTCGGAGAGGTCGAGGCCGCGCGACTCGGCGCCCTCGACGATGGCGCGGGCGAGCGGGTGTTCGCTGCCGCGCTCCGCGCTCGCGGCGAGCCGGAGGACCTCGTCCCCGCGGGCCTCGGCGCCGTCGCCGACCGCCGAGCCCTCGTCCGCCGCCGAGTCGCCGCGCTCGGCGACCGTCCCGCCGTCGGGGAGCGTGCCGCCGTCGTCACCGACGGCGACCACGTCGGTGAGCTCCATCTCGCCCGCCGTGAGCGTCCCCGTCTTGTCGAACACGACGGTGTCGACGTCCTTCGCGCGTTCGAGCACGTCGCCGCCCTTGAACAGGACGCCGTGTTGCGCGCCGATGGTGGTCCCGACCATCGTCGCGGCCGGCGTCGCGAGCCCGAGGGCGCACGGGCAGGCGATCAGCACCGACGAGGCGAAGACGACGATAGCGAACTCGAACACCGAGACGGCCCCGCCGGCCGGTGCGGGCCCGCCCGCGACCTGACCCCACAGCGGGAGTCGGTCGACGAACCCGGCGAGCGCCTCGGGGAAGAGGAACCAGACGACGCCCCAGAACAGCGCGTTCGCGATCACCGCGGGCACGAAGTACGCGGAGATGCGGTCCGCGAGGTTCTGGATGTCGGGCTGGCGGGACTGCGCCTCCTTCACCGTCTGAACGATCTGCTGGAGGGCGGTGTCCGCGCCGACCTTCGTCGCCTCGACGACGAGGAGCCCGTTCTCGTTGATGGTGGAGCCGACGACCTCGTCGCCCTCGGACTTCTCGACGGGGACGGACTCGCCGGTCACCATCGACTCGTCGACGGCGGACTGCCCCTCGACCACGACGCCGTCGGTCGGGATCTGCTCGCCGGGGCGGACCTTCATCCGGTCGCCGACTTCGACCTCCTCGACCGGCACCTCGCGTTCGGTCCCGTCCTCGTCGACGAGGGTGGCGGTGTCGGCCTCCATCTCCAGCAGCTTCCGGAGCGCCTCGCCGGCCTGCCCCTTCGAGCGGGCTTCGAGGTAGTTGCCGAGGGTGATGAAGACGAGGATGAGCGCCGCCGTGTCGAAGTAGACGCTCCCGGCGACCAGGTCGAGGAGGACGGCGACGGAGTAGACGTACGCCGTCGTCGAGCCGAGGGCGATCAGCACGTCCATGTTGGCGCGGCCGTTCGTGACGAGCGCCTTGTAGGAGTTCACGTAGAAGGGGCGGCCGAGCACGACCTGGACCGGCGTCGCGAGCGCGAACGCGACCCAGTGGATCCCGACGCCGAAGAGCCGGTCCGGCACGACCGCGCCCCCGAGCAGCAGGTTGTCGACGAGGAAGAACAGCAGCGGCGCCGACAGCGCGGCGCCGAACAGCGTCAGCCGGAGCTGTTTGCGGATCTCGGCGTTCCGCGCGGCGTCCCGCGCGCTCTCGCCGGACCCGTCGCCCTCGCCGTCGGCCGTCTCGCCGTCGGTCCCCTCGCCCTCTCGGACCGGTGAGTAGCCGGCGTCCTCGACGGCGTCGTACAGCGCCGACAGCGAGGTCTCGGCGGGGTTGTACCGCACCTGCGCCTCGTCGGTCGCGTAGTTCACGTCGGCCTCGACGACGCCGGGCACGGACTCCAGGGCGTCGCGGTTGGCGTCCGCGCAGTTCGCGCACGACATGTCGGTGATCGCCACGGTCGCCGTCTCGGCGACCGCGCCGTACCCCGCCGACTCGATCGCGTCGTAGATCGCTCCGAGCGAGGTCGCCTCGGGGTCGTACTCGACGGTGGCCTCGTCGGTGGCGTAGTTCGCGTCCGCCCGCGAGACGCCGTCGAGCGACTCCACGGCGTCGGACACGCTCGCCGAGCAGTTGGCGCAGCTCATCCCCGTGATGTCGAGGTGGGTGGTCCTGGTGCTCATCTTGGGTAGTACTACGGGCTACACCCTTAGTGCGTTTTCCACTTCGAAACCAAAGGTTCGAGCGGCCGATTTCTTCGAATCGAAAGCGAACGCGATCCCGTGAGCCAAACCGAAATCCACCAATCCCGGAATCGAGTGGAACGACGCCGCCTCCGCGGGGGAGCGAGACTTCGAGACCGCGGTCGACCGAAGGCTATTGGACGCGGCGCCCCCTCCCCGAGGTATGGCTCGCGTGGAGCGACTCACGGTGTTTCCGGTGAAGGGGTTAGACGGGGTCGACGTCGAGGCGGCACGGGTCCTCGACGGCGGGACGCTGGAACGCGACCGCGAGTTCGCGCTGTTCGACGCCGACGGCGACGTCGTCAACGGGAAGCGGACCGACCGGGTCCACGACCTCGCGACCGACTTCGACCCCGAGTCGGGCGCACTGCGGGTCGAAACGCCCGACGGGACCGTTCGGCGGTTCGACCTGGAGGGGGAACCGGCCCGCGCGGCCGCGTGGTTCGGCGACTTCTTCGACGCCGACCTCCGGCTCCGGCGGGACGAGTCGCTCGGGTACGTCGATCGCCGGGACATGGGCCCGTCGGTCGTCAGCACCGCGACGCTGGAGGCGGTCGCGTCGTGGTTCGACGGGATGACCGTCGAGAGCGCGCGTCGCCGGCTCCGGGCGAACGTGGAGGTCTCGGGCGTCCCGGCGTTCTGGGAGGACCGATTTGTCGGCGAGGGGGCCCCAGCGTTCGAGATAGCCGGCGTCCGCGTCGAGGGCGCGACGCCGTGCGGGCGGTGCGTCGTCCCCGAACGCGACCCCGACACCGGCGAGCCGACCCCAGAGTTCCGCGAGCGGTTCGTGCGGCGCCGCGAGGCGACGTTCCCCGAGTGGGCCGACGCGGACGCGTTCGACCACTACTACTCGCTAATGACCATCGCGCGGATCCCGGAACGCGACCGCGGGGAGACGATCCGCGTCGGGGACGAGGTCGCGGTCCGCGAGTGAGAGCGCGGGGGCCTCGCCGCTCGAACGCCGCCGATCGAGCGGCGGAGATCTTCGTATGGGCCGAATACGCGCGCCACAGCGCGTGTGACGGCGGTCCGCCGCAGCACACAACACTTATCACCACGTCGGGAGACAGTTAAGACGCGATGGCGACAGGCAAGGTCGACTTCTTCAACGACACCGGCGGCTACGGATTCATCGAGACTGACGACGCTGACGAGGACGTGTTCTTCCACATGGAAGACGTCGGCGGCCCGGACCTCGAGGAGGGACAGGAGGTAGAGTTCGAGATCGAGGAGGCGGACAAGGGTCCGCGCGCGACGAACCTCACTCGGCTGTAGCTCGGTCGCGGCATCCGCTACCGACGAACTCGGACAGCTCTCGAAACGCGTTCCCCGTATATTACCGCCGCGAGCGACGGCGCCGCCGTTTTGGTCGCCGGGCCTGAAATCCCGGCCATGGAGCCCGCCGAGCTCGACGCGTTCGTCGCCGAGAACCTCGACCGCTACGCCGAGACGCAGGGCGTCCTCCCGGAGCGCTTGGCGGAGTTCGGGGAGGCGTACCGGTCACAGGGACACCTCACGCGCGAGCAGCTCTACGAGATCGCCTACGAGTCCTCGACTCGGAGCGCCTATCACGTCGAGAAGAACCCCGAGTCCCGGTGCCGCGAGGTGACGCGGAACGCCCGCGCGGTGGACGGGGACTTCTCGACGATCCACCTGATCACCGGCCTCGCCGGGTTCAAGGCGCCGACCGCCTCGTGCGTGCTGGCCGCGCTCGACGGCGACCGGCACGCCGTCGTCGACACGCGCGTCTGGGCGTCCTTAGAGCGGCTCGGCTACCTCGAGGGCCGGAAGGAGTCGTTCGACGCCGCCGATTACGTGACGATGATCGAGCCCATCCGCGACATCGCCGCCGAGACCGGGCACCGCGCGGTCGACGTGGGGTACGCGCTGTTCGCGCACGACGCGCACGTCCGGGAGGGGACGCTCCACTGAGCGGCGCGCGGGGACGGCCGCCGGCGACACGAGGCGCGGCGACTGCCTACACCGGGTACTCGACGCCGGTCGCGTCGGTCGAGTACGCCCAGAGCTCCCGGGCGTCGTCGCGGTCGTAGGAGGCGTCGTTCGAGCGCCCCACGGTCGGGTGCCCGCGCATGTTCATCAGCCCGCCGGGCTCGACGTAGGCGCCGCCGTCGACGTCGGTCGTCGCCGCGTACAGCATCGGCTCGACGCCGATGTCGGCGTCCTGGCCCAGCACCGCGTTCGCGGCCTTCATCCCGACCTTCATCAGGGGATTCCCGCTCTCCTCGGCGGTGCGCATCTGGAGGTTCGTGTCCGTGTATCCCGGGTGGCAGGCCACGCTGCGGATCCCCGGGCCGTCCCCCTCGTCGTCGGCCGCGTCGAGGCGGCGCTGGAGCTCGTAGGCGAACAGCAGGTTCGCGAGCTTGCTGCGCCCATATGCCTGCCACTTCCCGTAGGAGCGCTCCCAGTTGAGGTCGGAGAAGTCCATCTCGCCCTGCTCGTGGGCGCCCGACGACTGGGTGACGACGCGCGCGTCGCCGCCGACCCCCTCGGCGGCGGCGAGGAGGTCGAACAGCCGCCCCGTGAGCGCGAAGTGGCCGAGGTGGTTGACGCCGAACTGCGTCTCGAACCCGTCCTCCGTCTCGCTTCGCGGGATGGCCATCACGCCGGCGTTGTTACAGAGGACGTCGACGGCGCCGTAGTCGTCCGCCAGCCCCTCGGCGAACGCCTTCACCGAGTCGAGCGAGGCGAGGTCGCACTCCCGGACGTCGAGGTCGCCGTCGGGGCTTCCCCGGACCTCGGACCGGATCTCGTCGGCCGCGTCCTCGGCGCGCTCGACGCTCCGACACGCCATCACGACGGTCGCGCCCTTCGCGGCGAACTCCCGGGTGCCCGCGTAGCCGAGCCCGCTGTTCGCGCCGGTGACGACCACCGTCTTCCCGTCCAGTCGCGGCATCTCGTCGGCCGTCCAATCCGTCATGGATCGGGAATGGGGCGTCGCAGTGAGAAACCTGTCGGCGGGCGAACCGGCTCCACGAAGCCGTCCCGTAGCGCGGTGAGACGCCCTGATAGAGCGACCCACACGCCCGGACGAGACGGCGTCTGACGCCGGACTCCACTTTCACCGCGCCGCCGGTGCGTTTTTAGGTGCCTCGGGGGAAGGGAGGGATACCGAATGACGTCCTTCCAGTCGACGATCGGCGACGAGGAGGGGATCGCGGAGGAGCTGGCCGAGGGCCAGCGCGAGATCTCCATCGCCGAGTTCTTCGAGAAGAACAAACACATGCTCGGGTTCGACTCGGGCGCCCGCGGGCTCGTCACCGCCGTCAAGGAGGCGGTCGACAACGCCCTCGACGCGACCGAGGAGGCCGGCGTCCTCCCCGACATCTACATCGAGATAGAGGAGGTGGGCGACTACTACCGGCTCGTCATCGAGGACAACGGGCCGGGGATCACGAAGGAACAGCTCCCGAAGGTGTTCGGGAAGCTCCTGTACGGCAGCCGGTTCCACGCACGCGAGCAGTCGCGCGGACAGCAGGGGATCGGCATCTCGGCGGCCGTGCTCTACTCGCAGCTGACCTCCGGCCAGCCGGCGAAGATCACCTCGCGCCCGAAGGGCCAGTCGCGGGCGCAGTACTTCGAGCTCATCATCGACACCGACACGAACGAGCCGGAGATCCAGGCCGACGAGGAGACGACGTGGGACCGCCCGCACGGCACCCGGATCGAGCTGGAGATGGAGGCGAACATGCGCGCCCGACAGCAGCTCCACGACTACGTGAAACACACCGCGGTCGTCAACCCGCACGCGCGGCTCGAACTCCGCGAGCCGGGGCTCGACGAGCCGATGAAGTTCGAGCGCGCGACCGACGAGCTGCCGGCGGAGACGAACGAGATCCGTCCCCATCCGCACGGCGTCGAGCTCGGGACGCTGATCAAGATGCTGGAGGCGACCGAGTCGTACTCCGTCTCCGGGTTCCTCCAGGAGGAGTTCACCCGGGTCGGCAAGAAGACCGCCGACAGCGTGATCGGTAACTTCCGCGACGTGTACTACGGCCGCGAGCTCGCCTGGTCGCCGCCGCGCGCCCACGACGACCGCGACGTGGCGGCCGCGGTCTCGGAGGCCGTCGCGAACAAGGGCGAGGCGGCGACGACCGCCTTCGCCGAGGGCGTCGCCGAGACGGTGGGGAACAACGACCGGGTCGCACGGTCCGAGGTCGCCGAGATCGTCGACAACACCGCCGAGACAGTCGCCGACGACACGGGCAAGACGTTCGGCGGAACCGTCCGCGAGAACGCGGTCAACGCCGCGTGGCGAGCGGTCACCGGACTCGGCGACGACGCGGACGAGGGCGGGTCGGACGGCGACGACGGCGACGCGGAGTCGCCGCTCGTCCCCGACGTGTACGCGCTCGTCGACGAGGCGACGTCGACGCGGAAGGACGACGCGGCGGTCCAAGCGATGGCCGAGGCGCTCGCGCGCCGGTTCGAGAACGTCGACGGCGACGCGTTCCGGATCACCCGCGACGACCTCGAACGGCTCGTCGCGGACGCGGCGTCGTTCGTCGCCGAGCAGCGCGACGCGACGTTCGGCGAGACCGCGCGCGAGAACGTGGTCGAGGCGTTCTGGTCGCGGGCGCGGACGGTGCCGGACGACCCGCCGAAGGTGAAGGCGATCGCGGGCGACCGCGACGCCGCCGCCGACCTGCTCGAAGCGATGCGGACCACGGACATCCTCGCGCCCCCGACCGACTGCCTCGCGCCGATCACGGCGGAGCTGGTCGAGGCCGGGCTCCGCAAGGAGTACGACGCCGACTTCTACGCGGCCGCGACCCGCGACGCCGACGTCCACGGCGGGGACCCGTTCATCGTCGAGGCCGGCATCGCCTACGGCGGGTCGATCCCGTCAGAGGGGTCGGTCGACCTGCTCCGGTTCGCGAACCGCGTCCCGCTCGTCTACCAGCGCGGCGCCTGCGCGACGACGGACGTGATAAAGGGGATCGGGTGGCGGAACTACGGGCTCGACCAGCCCGGCGGTTCCGGGATGCCGAACGGACCGGCCGTCATCAGCATTCACGTCGCCTCCACCAACGTGCCGTTCACGAGCGAGTCGAAGGACGCGCTCGCGAACGTCCCGGAGATCGAAGACGAGATAGAGCTCGCGGTGCGGGAGGCCGCCCGCGAGCTGAAGTCGTACCTCAGCAAGCGGCGCTCGATGCAACAGCGCCGGGAGAAACAGGACGTGCTGGGTCGGATCCTCCCCGAGATGGCCGACAAGGTCTCGGAGGTCACGGGCCGACCGCGCCCCGACATCGACGGCGCCTTGGCGCGGATCATGAACAACGTGAGCGTCGAGCGCGAGGTGAACGGCGAGACGGTGACGCTCGTCGTCGAGAACCACTCCGACGTGAACGAGCAGCTGGAGATCACGGACATCGTCTCGACCGAGCCGACCGACCTCTCGGACGGGACGGTGGTGGACATGGACGGCGAGTGGTTCGTTCAGTGGAAGCCCGAGGTGCCCTCGGGCGACGAGCGGGAACTGACGTACGCGGTCGACGGCGACGCGGAGTTCGAGGTCAGCGTCGGCGGCGTGGAGACGGAGAAACTGACGGTGAACGCCTAAATGACGACAGAAAGCGACGCACGAGACGAGCTGATCGACCTGGCGGCGGACTTCTACGACCAGTTCGCGGCGGGGTCGATCCCGGAGATGACGCTCCCCACGCGGACGAAGAGCAACATCGAGTACGACGAGGAGAGCGGCGTCTGGACCTACGGCGACCGCACCTCGACGCGCAGCGCCAACTCGGTGCGGGGGGCGCGCAAGCTGTTGAAGGCCGCCTACACCATCGAGTTCCTCGCGAACCAGCTCGACGACGACCGCTCGTCGACGCTGCGTGAGCTGTACTACCTCTCCGAGTCGTGGGACAACGACGAGGCGCAGTTCTCCTCGCAGGACGAGTCGAACGACCTCGTGGAGGACTTAGAGATCGTCACGGGCGTCACCCGCGAGGACTTCCACATGCGCCCGGAGGAGTCGGGCGCGAAGGTGATGGGCCCGCTGGAGATCCGCGAACAGACCAACCGCGGCGACCGCGAGATCCACTGCCAGCTCGACGTGGGGCAGGGCGGCTACCAGATCCCCAACAACCCGGACACCATCGAGTTCCTCGACAACGACGCCGAGTTCGTCCTCTGCGTGGAGACCGGCGGCATGCGCGACCGGCTCGTCGAAAACGGGTTCGACGAGGAACACGACGCCCTCGTCGTCCACCTCGGCGGGCAGCCGGCGCGCGCGACCCGGCGGCTGACGAAGCGCTTCCACGACGAGCTCGACCTCCCGGTGGTGGTGTTCACCGACGGCGACCCGTGGTCGTACCGGATCTACGGCTCCGTCGCGTACGGCTCGATCAAGTCCGCGCACCTCTCGAAGTACCTCGCGACGCCGGAGGCGCGGTTCATCGGGATCCAGCCCGAGGACATCGTCGAGTACGACCTCCCCTCGGACCCGCTCTCGGACTCGGACGTTAACGCCCTCGAATCGGAGCTGGAGGACCCGCGCTTCCAGACGGACTACTGGGAGGAGCAGATCGAGCTCCAGCTCGACATCGGTAAGAAGTCCGAGCAGCAGTCGCTCGCGAGCCGCGGGCTCGACTTCGTCACGGACACCTACCTCCCCGAGCGACTCGGCGAGATGGGCGTGCTGTAGGCGCGACCACCGGCCCGACCGCGGACGGCGGCTCCCGCTACTCGTCCTCGTACCCGATCTCGTCGATCGCGCGCCGCTCGCCGTCCGAATCGTCGTTCGCGTACTTGTAGACGACCCCGTCTTCCTCGTCTGCCGTCGCCTTGTGCGACCCGTCACAGAGCGGTTTCGAGTCCGACAGGCCGCACCGACAGACGTAGATGAGGCCGTCGTCGCCCTTGTCGTCGTCGTCGAGAATCTCCGGGCCCCGCTCCTCGTGCGTGACTTCGCGCGCCATGGTCGCGATTCGGCTCCCACCCGAATACGGCTTGTGACCGCCGCAACCCCCTTGCCCGTGGGGTCCGTACCGGTGGTATGAGCGAGACCGACGAGCGCGACCCGAGCGAGCTGACCGACGAGGAGTGGCGCGAGCGACTCTCCGAGGAGGAGTACCGCGTGCTCCGCGAGAGCGGCACGGAGGCGAAGTTCTCCGGCGAGTACGTCGACCACCACCCCGACGACGGGGAGTACCGCTGTCGGGCCTGCGGCACCGTCCTCTTCGAGGCGGAGACGAAGTACGAGTCCGGCTGCGGGTGGCCGGCCTTCTACGCCGCCGAGGAGGACTCCGTGACGACGACGATAGACACCAGCCACGGGATGCGCCGCACCGAGGTCCGGTGCGCGAACTGCGACTCCCACCTCGGACACGTGTTCGACGACGGTCCGGAGCCGACCGGGAAGCGCTTCTGTATCAACTCGGTCGCGATGGAGTACGACGAGGAGTAGTCGGGCGAGAGGAGGCGAGACCCGCTGATAGCTCCGCGTCGCCCTATCAGGGCTCACACAGCGGGAGCCTGACGACGAAGACGGCGCCCTCCGGGTCGTTGTCCTCGACCCACACGTCGCCGTCGTAGATCTCGACGAGCGAGCGCACGAGGTACAGCCCGATCCCCGCGCCCGGGCTGTCGAGCCCCTTCTCTCCCTTCCCGAATATCTCGTCGCGCTGGTCCTCGGGGACGCCCGGCCCGTTGTCGGCGACCCGGACCTCGGCGACGCCCGCGGCCTCGTCGACGGACGCGGACACCCTCACCTTCGGCGGCGTCTTGTCGTTGTGTTGGACCGCGTTCCGCAGGAGATTTCGGAACACGGAGCTCAGCATCTCGTCGCCGACGACCGCGACCTCGGGGAACGACCCCTCGACGGTGAAGACGGCCTCCGAGTACCCCGACCGGACCTCCTCGACCTGCTGTGAGAGGACGCGGTCGAGCGCGATGCGACTCGGCTCGACGTCCTCGCGGAGCATCACCTCCGCGAGGTCCCGGACCGTCGTCGTGAGCGACACGGCGCTCTGTGTGTTCCGCTTGATCACGTCCAGGTACTTCTCCCCCTCCTCGTCGACGTGGTCGTCGAGCAGCTCGGCGTACGCTCCGACGAGCTGGAGGTCGTTACGGATGTCGTGTCGCATCACCTGGTTCAGCAGCTGTAAGTCGTCGCGCTGGCGCTTGAGCCGCTCCTCGGGGTCCTGATCGCGGGGGGCCTCGACCGCCCCGTCGCCGTCCACGTCGGCGTTCGCCTCTTCGCTCATACCGGACGCTACGGACCCTCGTCGCTTTTATATACCGATCCGGAGGGGGACCCTCCAACGATGGGTTACATCCCCTCGTCGAGCAGCTCGCGGGCGACGATGTTCTTCTGGATCTCGGTGGTGCCCTCGTAGATCTGGGTGATCTTCGCGTCGCGGTAGAGCCGCTCGACGTCGTGGTCGTTGACGAAGCCGGCGCCGCCGTGGACCTGGACCGCCTCGTCGGCGACCTCGACCGCGGTCCGCGAGGCGAACTCCTTGGCCATCGACGCGAGCGCGGTGAGGTCGCCGGCCTCGTTGTCGACCGCCCACGCCGAGCGGTAGGTGAGCCAGCGCGCGGCCTCGGTGTTGGTGTGCATCTCCGCGAGCTTGTGTTTGATCGCCTGGAAGTCGGAGATGGAGCGCCCGAACTGCTCGCGCTCCTCGGCGTACTCCAGCGCCCGCTCGGCGGCGCCGCGGGCGATGCCGACGCCCTGCGCGGCGACCGCGGTGCGGGTCTCGTCGAAGAACTGCATGAGCTGTAAAAAGCCCATCCCGCGCTGGCCGATGAGGTTCTCCTCGGGGACGCGCACGTCGTCGAAGCGCAGCTCGGCGGTGTCGCTCGCGCGGATCCCGAGCTTGCCGGTGATCTTGTCGCGGGTGAGCCCGTCGCGGTCGCCCTCGACGAGGATCTGCGAGTAGCCCGAGTAGCGGTCGTCGATGTCCGGGTCCGTCTCGCAGACGACGACGAAGTAGTCCGCGACCGTGCCGTTCGTGATCCACATCTTCGAGCCGTTGATCACCCACTCGTCGCCGTCCTTCTCCGCACGGGTGGCGACGCTCGTCACGTCCGACCCCGCCTGCGGCTCCGAGATGGCCGACCCCATTACCGCGTCGCCCGCGGTCACCTCGGGGAGGACGCGCTCCTTCTGTTCCTCCGTGCCGAACTCCATGAGCGCCTCCGCGCCGAAGCCGGCGCTGGAGATACAGAGCCCGATGCCGGGGTCGGCCGCGAACAGTTCCTCGGTGAGGATGGCGTTCTCCAGCGACGAGTAGCCGATTCCGCCGTACTCGACCGGGACGTGCGGCGCGAGCAGCCCCATGTCCGCCGCCTTGTCCATGATATCGTGCGGGTACGACTCCTCGACGTCGTACTCGGTCGCGACCGGTCGGATCTCCTCGTCGGCGAACTTCCGGACCTCCTCGCGCAGTTGCTTCTGCTCGTCGGTTAGCTGGAACTCCATACGCGGTCCATCAGGATCGAGCGTGATAATCGTTGGCGAACGTGGAACAATCCGCGAGGAGTTGTTCGTTTACGCGGCTCGCGGTGCGGCGGCGGGGGACGGCTCAGTACTCGCGCTCCTCGCGCACCTCGTAGTGGCGGGCGCGGTCGTCCCAGCGCGCGAGGACCTCGCGGGCCGCCGGCGGGACGTGCGCCTCCCGGAACTCCTCGCCGGCGAACCGCTTCACCGACTCGATCGAGTCGAACCGGAGAACCGTGACGAACTCGACCTCGTCGCCGTCGCCCTCGCGGCGGAGCACGCGCGCGTCGCGGTAGCCGTCGTTGTCCGCGTCGGCGAAGCCGGGTAGGATCTCCTCGCGGAGCAGCCGCTCGTACTCGTCCGCGTCCGCCCGCGCCGTCCAGCCGTGCCAGATCCGGTCGATCATCGCTCTCGGAGGACCCCGGTCATCGGTCCTTGACGAACGCGGCGATCCGGTCCGTCGCCTCCTTCAGCTCGCGCATCGAGGTCGCGTACGAGACGCGCAGGTGCCCCTCTCCACCCTCGCCGAAGACGGACCCCGGGACGACGGCGACCCCCTGGGCGTCGAGCAGCTCCTCGGCGAAGGCCTCGTCGTCGCCGCCGCACTCGGGGAACGCGTAGAAGGCGCCGCCCGGTTCGAACGTGTCCAGCCCCATCTCGTTGAACCGCGAGACGACCAGCCGCCGCCGGCGGTTGTACTCCTCGACCATCCCCGTCACCTCGTCGTCGCAGCGGTCCAAGGCCTCGATCGCGGCGTACTGCGGCGTCGTCGGCGCCGAGAGCATCGTGTACTGGTGGATCCGGTTCATCGCGTCGATCGCCTCCGCGGGACCGAGCGCGTACCCGAGCCGGAGTCCCGTCATCGCGTACGCCTTCGAGAACCCGTTGACGACGACGGTGCGCTCGCGCATCCCCGGCTGCGTGGCGATCGAGGCGTGGTCGGTGCCGTAGGTGAGCGCGGCGTATATCTCGTCGGCGACGACGCGGAGGTCCTCGTCCCGACAGAACGCCGCGACCTCGGCGAGCTGTTCGTCGGTCATCGTCGCGCCCGTCGGGTTGTTCGGGTAACAGAGCACGAGCAGGTCGGCCTCGGCGGCGCCCGCGGCCGCCAGCGACTCCCGGGTGAGCGCGAAGTCGTCCGCGGCGCGCGTCGGGACCGTCAGCCGCTCGCCGCCGGCCAGCTCGATCCCCGGGCCGTAGGAGATGTACGTCGGCTCGTGGACCGCGACGGTGTCGCCGGGGTCGACCAGCGCCCGGAAGGCCAGGTCGACCGCCTCGCTCGCGCCGGTCGTGACGAGCACCTCCGACTCGGGCTCGTACGACTGGTCGTAGCGCTCGTGGTGCGCGGCGATCCGCTCGCGGAGCGCGGCCATCCCGCGGTTCGCGGTGTAGGAGGTCTTGCCCCGTTCCAGCGAGTCGATCGCGGCGGTGCGGGCGGCCCACGGCGCCGAGAAGTCCGGCTCGCCGACCCCCAGCGAGATGACGTCGTCGCGCGCCTCCGCGAGCTCGAAGAACTTTCGGATCCCCGACTCCGGGAGGGTGCGCGCGCGGTCCGACAGCCTCATGGCGACACGGAGAGGCGGTCGTCGTCGTCGCCGTCCTCGAACCGGATCCCCCCGTCCTTGTACGTCTCCATGATGTAGTGGGTCACCGTCTGGGTGACCTCCGGCATCGGCGCGACCTGCTCCGAGATGAACTCGGAGACGTCCTGCATCGTCTCGCCGAGCACCTCGACGGCGAAGTCGTAGTCGCCGGAGACGAGGTGTAAGGCGTCGACCGCGGGGAACTTCGCGATCCGGTCGGCCACCTGCTCGTACCCCGTCTCGCGGTCGAGCTCGACGTTGATCTCGACGACGGCGCGGATCTTCCTCTCCTCGACGCGGTCCCAGTCGACCACGGCCTGATAGCCGTGGACGACGTTGTCCGCCTCCAGCGCGTCGATCGCGTCCGCTACCGCCGCCGCGTCGAGGCCCGTCTGGGCCGCGATGTCGTCGATGTCCTCGCGGGCGTTCCGCGCCAACACGTCGAGTACCTCGCGCTCGGCGTCCATACCCGACGATCGCGCGGGGGCGGTTTATGAGTAGCGACGGACGCAACACGGGCGAGCCCCGGGGCGGCGCCCGACGCCGTCACGGCGCGTCCGCTTCCGGCACCCTCACCGCTTTCCGAATGGCACGCGAACCGCCGCCCATGGCTTCAGACACCACCGGCAGGAGCGAGACGTTCGACATCGGCGGCGAGCTCACGGTCAACCGGCTCGGCTTCGGCGCGATGCGGATCTCCGGCGAGGACATCATCGGGCGCCCCGACGACGAGGAGGCGGCGAAGGACGTGCTCCGGCGGGCGGTCGACCGCGGCGTCGACTTCGTCGACACTGCCGACTCCTACGGGCCGGGCGTCTCCGAGCGGCTGATCGGCGAGGCGCTCGGCGACCCCGACGACGTGGTCGTCGCCTCGAAGGCCGGGCTGCTCCGCAACCGCGAGGGCGAGTGGCTCCCCCACGGCGACCCGGACTTCCTGAAGAATCAGGTGCTGTGTAGCCTCGACCGGCTCGGCACCGACACGATCGACCTCTACCAGTACCACCGTCCGGACCCCGACACCGACTTCGAGGACTCGGTCCACGCGTTCGCGGAGATGAAAGACGCCGGGCAGGTCGCGCACGTCGGCCTCTCGAACGTCACCGTCGAGCAGCTGGAGACCGCGATGGACATCGTCGACGTCGCCACCGTCCAGAACCGCTACAACGTCGGGCACCGCGACGACGAGGACGTGCTGGCCGCCTGCGAGGACCACGGCGTCGGGTTCATCCCGTGGGGCCCGATGTACGCGGTCGACGACGACGAGGCCGGCGACGTGCTCGCCGAGGTCGCCGAGCGCCGGGACGCGACCCCGCAGCAGGTTTCGCTCGCGTGGCTGCTCGACCACTCCGACGCGACGCTGCCGATCCCGGGCACGTCGAGCGTCGAGCACCTCGAATCGAACCTCGGGGCCGCGGACCTGACGCTCACCGACGAGGACCGGGCCGCGCTCGACGCCGTCGACCCGCAGTAAGCGCAGAGGCCCGACCCCGTCGCTCACTCGGCCGTCTCGATCCCGGCCATCTCGGCGACCTTCAGCGCGGTCGCGACGTTGAACGCGAGCCCGAGCGGCGCGGCGACGACCGCGGCCGCGACCGCGCCGCCCGGCCCGGCGTGCGCGAGGAGGCTCACTGGGACCGAACAGACGGCCGTGACGACCGCGACGGCGAGGAAGAACCCGAGCGGCCGGTGGTCGTCGACGAGCGTCCGGGCTCGCCGCGCCGCCGACGCGACCCCTCGGTCCTCCAGCACGAGGACGTAGACGGTCGGGAAGTACAGGTACGAGACGACGAGCGCGGCGAGGACGGCGGCCACGAACAGCGGCGGGAAGAGGAGCAGCGGCAGGAAGAGGGCGCCGAGCGCGGCGACGACGAGCGCTTCGAGGAGGACGAACCGGACGCCGAACCGGCGGACGGCCGCGGCGAAGTCGTACCGGTCGGTCGTGATCGCGGCCGCGACGCTCCCGAAGTAGCCCGCGCTGAGCGCGCCGGAGACGACGACGTACGCGCCGAGCACGGGCACGAGGAGCGGCAGCGGGTCGAGCGAGCCGAACGGGAGCGACACCGTCACCCCGCCGCCGCGGGGCGCGTCGACGAAGCTCCAGAGGTCGTACCGGTACACGGGGAACGACGCGCGCAGGGAGAATCCGTTCGTCCGCCCCGTCGCGACGATGTCCCGAGCGCGCAACAGCGCCGTCGCGAGCGGAACCAGCGCGAGCGGGAGCAGCCGGGGGAGCCGCGAGGCGACGCGTTCGACGAGCGTGTCCGGCGGGTCGGGGGCGGCGGGACCGCTGGAGGGCTGCGACATACCGACGACTGGGCGTCGGGGAACTGAAAACGGCTTCGGCGCGGGCCGACGGAGACGGCGGCCGGGCTACTCGTCGAACGGGTTCGTCAGCTCGACCGTCTCCTCGCGGTCCGGCCCGACGCCGACGGCGTAGATCGGGGTGTCGATCTCGTCGGCGACGAACTCCAGGTACTCGCGGGCCGCCTCGGGGAGGGCGTCGTAGCCCGCCTCGGCGACCGCGGCCGAGTCGAACTCCTCCCACGTGTCGAGCGTCTCGTAGATCGGCTCGCACCGCTCCCACCGGTCGGTGGTGGTCGGCACGGTGTCGGTCTCCTCGCCGTCGATCTCGTAGCCCGTACAGACCTTCAGCTCGTCGAGCCCGGCGAGCACGTCGACGTGGTTGACGGCGACGCCGGTGAACCCGGAGACGCGCGCCGAGTGGCGGAGCATCGGGAGGTCGAGCCAGCCGATCCGGCGCGGGCGGCCGGTAACGGTGCCGAACTCGCCGCCCTTCTCCCTGATCTCGTCGGCGAGGGCCTCCTCGTCGGCGTCGCCGTCGAGCTCGGTCGGCAGCGGGCCCTCGCCGACGCGCGAGAGGTACGCCTTGACGATGCCGACGACCTCGCCGTCGCCCACCGTCGTGACGCCCACGCCGGAGCCGACCGCGGCGGCGCCGGCGGTCGGGTTCGAGGAGGTGACGAAGGGGTAGTTCCCGTGGTCCACGTCGATGTGGGTCCCCTGCGCGCCCTCGAAGACGATCGCGTCGCCCGCCTCGCGGCGGCGGTGGAGGTAGTCGGAGCAGTTGACGGTCATCCCCTCGTCGGCGAGGCGCTCGCCGATCGCGGCGAACTCCTCGTGGAGCGCGTCGACGTCGAAGGCCTCGGCGCGGTCGTCGTCGTCGAGGTCGAGCCCGTACACGTCCTCGACGAGCGCGCGCTTCTGCGGCACGACGTAGTCGAGTTTCTGTCGGAGCGCGTCGGGGTCGAGCAGGTCCGCGACCCGGATCCCGCGCCGGCCGGCCTTGTCCTCGTAGGTCGGGCCGATGCCGCGCCCGGTCGTGCCGACCTCGTCGCCGGCGTCGTCGTCGGCCTTCACCTCCTCCTCGATGCCGTCGAGCACGCGGTGGTACGGCATGATGACGTGCGCCCGGCGAGCGACGCGCACGTCCGGGTCGAGCCCCCGCTCGCGCAGGTCGTCGATCTCGGTGAACAGCGTGCGCGGGTTGACGACGCAGCCGTTGCCCAAGACTCCGACCGTTCCCCGGACCGCGCCGCTGGGAACCAAGGAGAGCTTGTACTCCGCGCCGCCTTCGACGACGGTGTGGCCGGCGTTGTCGCCGCCCTGATAACGGACTACGACGTCCGCGTCCCCTCCCCACCGGTCGACGAGGGCGCCCTTGCCCTCGTCGCCGAGCTGGGAGCCGACGATGGTGAGTGTCATACGACCTGCCGATTCCCCTCGGGGGGTAAAACAGATTACGGTCTGCGACCGCGAGACCACCACGGTCGTGGATCGAAAAATCCCTTCGTCAGATCGAATGCGCTCGTTCGTGTATTCACTTCCCGCTCCGTCCGCGATCGGGGTCGTCGTTCGCGCCCGGACCGTGCGTGTCCTCCGCAGCCGCGCCGCGATCGAACACGTTAACTACTCCCACGTGAAAGCGTGCGATCTGAGCGGGCGTCCCCGGCCGCCGACAGCAACTTTTAAACGGGGGCATGACGAGTTAACATGTGCCATGATAGATCGACTAGAGAAGGAGGTAGACATGCTGGAACGTCACCTCCAGGTCCTGCGGATGGTCATCGAGAACGAGCCGATCGGCATCGTGAAGATGTCGAACGAGACAGGCTACCCGCACCACAAGGTCCGGTACTCGCTGCGCGTCCTCGAGGAGGAGAACCTCATCGAGCCGTCCAGTCAGGGCGCCATCACCACGGAGCGCACCCACGAGTTCGTCGACGAGCTCGACGAGAAGCTCGACGAGACGGTCGACAAGCTCGGCTCCATGCGGATCGACGACGCCGCCGAACTCGAGAACTGATCGGACCTTCGATTTCGCCCGCCGACGCAACTGCCGCGTTTCCGTTCTCCGCGAACTAGCCAGACAGGGTCCCCGCGATTACAGGTCGGGGACCGTCATGTGGAACCCGCCGTCGCGCGCCTCCACGAGACACAGGTGGTACCCCTGCTTGCGCGAGAGCTTCACGAAGCTCGCGCGCTTCGACCGGCTGAACAGGCCCCCGCCGACCGCGTCGCTCGCGGTCTCTAAGGCTCCCGGCTCGAAGAAGCTCTCCGTCACCGCGAACGCCCCCGCGAACGTCTCGTTCGACGCCGCGATGTCGCGCCCGTTCTCGACGAGCGACTCCAGCGTCCCCTCCGCGGTGGGGTCCCGGCTGTCGTTCAGGTCCGCGACGAACAGCGGGTGGCCCATCCGGTCGCGCAACACGAGGTCGAACGCCCGCTGCTCGCGGGTCTCCTCGCCGCCCTCCCGGATCGCGATCGACACCGTTCCGCCGATCTCGGCGCGGTCGATCTCGGGGAGCGCGTCGTAGAGGTCCCGGAGCGTCCCCTCGTTGCCGGTTCCGCGGACCTCGAACGGGAGGTCCTCGACGAGCCAGCGGGTGAACCCGTACTCGATGGTGTCCTCGAGGAACTCCTCGAACGGTCGGCCGTCGACCGCGAGGCCGTCGGTCTCGAAGCTCGTGTGGTGTTCGACCCGGAGGTTCTCGCGGAGCGCGTCCCGGTCGGCGGCGCCCTCGTGGGCGTCGGCGAGCGTCGCGCCCTCCTTCGAGTCGTACCTGATGAACAGGTTGGTCCCGTTGCGCGCCTCGCCCGGCGTGAGCGTCCGCTCCGCGTCCGGGAGCCGCTCCCTAGCGTTCGACAACTCGTCGCGGAGTCGGTCACGCTCCTCTCGGAGGTCTTCGACCTCGGATTCGAGCCGGTCGACCGCCTCGGCCAGCTCGTCGCGCTCCGACTGTATCTCGTCGCGCTCGGCCGCCAGCCGGTCGCGCTCGTCGGCGAGCGACTGCCGCTCCTCCTCGGTCTCCTCCAAGGCCGCCTCGAGCTTCCGCACCCGATCGGGGTCGGCGTCGGTCGCCGCCTCGCGCTTCGACACCGCCGACGGCGTCGACGACGGCGTCTCGGTGGCGCGCGGCGAGGGCGAGCCGCCGTTCGCGTCCGACCCGCTCCGCCCGGTCCGGGCGCGGTCGTCAGCAGAGCGGGAGCGCTGCGCCGACGCCCCGCGCCGCTCTCCACCCGATCGCGGCTCGCCGCCCGCCTCGGAGGGGTCGAGCGCCGGGATCGACTTCTGTTCCCGCCACTCGGCCTCCTCCGAGAACACGTCCTCGGAGTCCGGGGCGTCGCGACCGTCCGAGTCGGCGTCGCCGATCCGGACGGCGTCGGACGCCGGCCCGTCCGTCTCGTCGGTGCCGTCGCTCGGGTCCGCGTCGTCGCGGTCGCTCTCCGCGGTCCGCACGTCGACGCCGGCCGGTTCGTCCGAGCGGTCCGCCGGGGACGGCCCGTCTTCCCGCCCGGCGTCGTCGCCGGGCTCGCCGGGGGTTTCGCGCCCGTCGGCGGGCTCGTCGGCCCCGGCCTCGGGAGCGGTCCCAGGGGCCGCCGGCCCGTCGCTCGGTTCGTCGGCCTCGT
This sequence comes from Halorubrum sp. SS7, assembly GCF_005435055.1. NCBI lineage: Archaea > Methanobacteriati > Methanobacteriota > Halobacteria > Halobacteriales > Haloferacaceae > Halorubrum > Halorubrum sp. SS7. The sequence goes on along the minus strand of NZ_SGXV01000001.1, from coordinate 442,059 downwards.
CGCTCGCTGCGTCGCTCGCCGGGTCGGATCCGGCGGCCGCGGTCGACTCGGCGGCCGCGCCGGAATCGCCCGCGTCGTCGCCGTCCGGGAGCGGCCGGACGTCGAGGTCGACCTCGTAGACCGTGTAGATCCCGACCTCGTCGGCGGCGAGGTCGAACGCGTCGTCGCCCGTCTCCAGCCGCCGGGCGTTGCCGACGTACGCCGCCGCCATCGACTCGCCGCCGGTGTAGGCGACGTAGTAGTCGCCGGAGAGGACGTTCTCCGAGAGCTCGATGTACCCGGTGAATCCCCCCTGCGAGAGCTTGCGGTCGGCCTCGTCCAGCGGCGTGTCCTTGGTGTAGTACTTCGCCCGCGGCTCGCCGCCGAGCTCCTGCATGGCGAAGAGCACGGGGAGCGCGTCGTCCGGGGCCCGGTAGACGGTCCCGGAGGCGTCGGCGAAGGCGTCGAGCGTCGCGTCGACGACGCCGACGACGCGCCCGTCGACGAGGAACAGCCACCCGGTCCCGTCGGTCGCCGCCCCCGAGAACCCGTCGTCGACGATCCGCCGGAGCCCCGCGAACCCGTCGGAGAACGAGCGGTCGTCCCACTCGGCGATCGCTTCCCGTCGCTGTGCGTCCATCCTTGCGTTTACGTCGCCAACACCGACTCAAATACCTTCCGGAGCGTGAGACGGCCGTCTGACGCCGCGCGCGGCGGTCCGAACCGCTCGACGGCGGGCCCGACGTCTCGGCGCGATGCCCGGCCCGGTCAGTCGGCGTCGACGGCGGCGATCGCCTCGCGGCCGAGCTCGACCACGTCGTCCGGGAGGTCGCTCGCCGCCAGCTCCGCGGCGGTGTACCAGCGCCAGCGCGCCGGGTCGACCTCGTCGTCGCCGTCGGGGGCGATCTCCCGCGAGTCGACGCGGGCGTAGTAGAGGTGGTCGACGTGCTGATGGCCCACCGACCCGTCCTCGTGGACGTTGATGTCGTGGAGCATGAGGTGGGCCGGCTCCGGAAGTCCCCGGGTGTTCGGGCCCGTGATCGCCGACTCCGTCGCGACCAGCTCGGGAGTCAGCCCCGTCTCCTCGCGGACCTCGCGGCGCGCTGCCTCGTGGGGGAGTTCGTCGCGGTCGACGTGCCCGCCGGGCGGCAGCGTGATCCCGAGCCGCTCGTGCTCGTGAAGGGCGGTCGCCCCGTCGTTGACGATGTAGGTCGTCGCCGTGAAGTGGCGAGTCGTCTCCATGGTCTCGGGTGGCGGCGCGTCGCCTTCGCGGTTTCGGCTCCCGGCGGGAGGCCGGCTCCGCTCGGACGACGCGAACGACTTTGGGGGTCCGGCGTGATCGCGGGGTATGCCACCGATCAACGCGGACGAGCTGTCGTGGGCGACGGCCGACGCGGACGTCGCCGCGTGGCGACGGAAGCGGCTGGGCGCCGCGGCGGGCGGCGCCGACCTCGGCTGTAGCCTCTACGAGCTGCCGCCCGGCGAGCGCTCGTGGCCATATCACTACCACGCGGCCAACGAGGAGGCGCTGTACGTCCTCGCGGGCGAGGGGACGCTGCGGCTCGACGGCGAGGCGTACCCGCTCCGGCCGGGCGAGTACGCCGCGTTCACCGCGGACGAGTCGGGCGCGCATCGGGTCGTCAACGACGGGGACGAGGTCCTCCGCTACCTCGTCGTCTCGACGATGCGCGAGCCCGACGTGACCGTGTACCCGGACTCGGAGAAGTTCGGCGTGTACGTCGGCGCGCCGCCCGGGGGCGACGCCGAGCGGTCGCTGTCGGGGTACTACCGGATCGGCGACGACGTGGGGTACTGGGACGGCGAAGAAAGCGGGTGAATCCGTGAGCGACCTTCGAACGCGGCGACGAGCGGCCGCGGCGCGGTAGCGTCAGTTCAGTGCGACCGAGTCCTCGGCCTCGAGGAGCTCGTGGTAGCGGTTCCGGATGGTGACCTCGCTGATGTTCGCGACCTCGCTGACCTCGCTCTGGGTCACCTTCTCGTTGACGAGCAGCGAGGCGGCGTAGACGGCGGCCGCGGCGAGCCCGACCGGCGACTTCCCGGAGTGGATCCCCTGTTCCTTCGCCGTGTCGAGCAGGCTGCGGGCCCGGCGCTCGGCCTCGTCGGAGAGGCCGAGGTCGGAGGCGAACCGGGGCACGTAGCTCTCGGGGTCGGCGGGCTGGATCTCCAGCTTGAGCTCGCGAACGACGTAGCGGTACGTCCGGGCGATCTCGTCCTTCTCGACCCGGGAGACGCCCGCGATCTCGTCGAGGCTGCGCGGCGTCCCCGCCTGCCGGGCGGCGGCGTACAGCGAGGCGGTGGAGACGCCCTCGATGGAGCGGCCTGGGAGGAGGTCCTCGTCGAGCGCGCGGCGGTAGATGACCGACGCGGTCTCGCGGACGTTGTCCGGGAGCCCGAGCGCGCTCGCCATCCGGTCGATCTCGCCGAGCGCCTGCTTGAGGTTGCGCTCCTTGGAGTCGCGGGTGCGGAACCGCTCGTTCCAGGTCCGCAGCCGCTGCATCTTCTCGCGCTGGCGGCTGGACAGCGACTTGCCGTAGGCGTCTTTGTCCTGCCAGCCGATGTTCGTCGAGAGCCCCTTGTCGTGCATCATGTTCGTCGTCGGGGCGCCGACGCGCGACTTGTTGTCCTTCTCCTTGGAGTCGAACGCGCGCCACTCCGGCCCGCGGTCGATCTCGTCCTCCTCGACGACGAGCCCGCAGTCGACGCAGACGGTCTCGCCGTGTTCCGTGTCGGTCGCTAACTGCCCGCCGCACTCGGGGCACCGCAGCTCCTCGTCTTCGGTTGTCGACTCGGTCTCGCTCTCGTCGTCGACGGTCTCGGTCGTGTACGTTCGAAGGTTCTCGCTCATTGGTTTGGTGCGTGGAGGGAACAACGAAACCGAGAGACGGGTCTCGGTGTTTTCCTCACCTTCGGGTAAGTGACCGACGCACTTAAATGTTCGCGTGTCTGGCGTCGCGGAGACACGGCCGAAAACAGCGTGTAGAACCCTGTACAATTCGGAATTCTCGACGGAGGAGACCGACCCACGCAGAGAGGGATCTCGACGGCGCGAGAACGGAAGTTAGTATATAGGCGTTTCGCGAGCCGAGGGCGCTCATCGAGGCGGCCGGCCCGCCGGTCACTCCCCGGTCGCGACCGTCGCGGCCGCGCCGGCGAGGTAGCCGAGGGTCACGCCCAGTCCGGTCACCAACGCGAGGGTCAGAGCGAGGTCGGGGCCCGCGGTGACGCCGGCCGCCTCCGACACCGGTATGCCGTCGCCGTCGGAGATCGGTGCCGTCCCGTCGGTCGCGTGCCGAGTGAGCGGCACGCGAGAGACCCACCACAGCGCGAGCATCGCCGGGAGGTACCCCAGCGTCGCGCTCACGCCGGTCACGGCGCCGGTGAGCGGATCGTCGATACCGAGGTACCGGACGGCGGTGGCGGCGCCGAGACCGAAGGAGAGCGGAACGAAACGGAGCGGCCACAGCGCCGCGTCCGACTGTATCAGCGGGTGCCCGGAGACGACGAGGTTCGACAGCCCCGGCCCCGTTCGCATCCGGATCCAATGGGCGTCGAAGAGGAACCAGACCGACCCTTCGAGCCCCGATATCGGTCCCCCGACCATCCACCGAGCGACCGCCGAGTCACCCGGCGACACGCCGGCGACCGCGAGTCCGACCCGCGTGATCCCCAGTCCGAGCAGCGCCGCGCCGGCCCCGCAGGCGACGGCGACGCGGAGCCACCCCGGCGGGAGCGAGGCTAGCGATCCGACCGTCGTTCGGCCGTCGGTCGCCATCTCGACCCGGCCTTCCCGAGCGAGCGGGATATGCTTTCTCACGGGCCGCGTGCGGGACGGCGATCGGTTCCGCGAGGACAACCGCTTTGGGCGTCGCGCGAGCAGCACGCGTATGAACCGAACGCGGCTCGACGACCGCCTCGCGGACCTCGACACCGACGGCTACCTCCTCGACGCCTCGCAGGAGGACGCCAACCAGCTGTACCTCTCCGGGTTCACCGGCCCCGACCCGTTCCTCACCCTGTACGCCGACGGCGAGGTCCACGTCCTCGTCAGCGGGCTGGAGTACGGCCGCGCGACGACGGAGGCGGCGGCCGACACCGTCGAACGCCACGCGGACTACGACTACGAGTACGGCGGCCGCGAGGAGCGCAACGACATGTACGCGGAGTTCGTCCGCGACAAGGGCGTCGAGTCCGTCTCGATGCCGCCGCGCGGCCCGGTCGGCACCGCGGACGCCCTCCGCGAGCGCGGGATCGAGGTCGCGGTCGACGCAGACGACCGGCTCCAGGCGGTCCGCGCGGTGAAGACCGACGAGGAGATAGACGCGATCCGCGACGCGCAGGAGGCGAACGAGGCCGCGATGCGGGCCGCCGAGGAGCTGATCGCCGGCGCCGACGTGGCGGGCGAGGACGACGACGCGGAGGCGGGCGTCCTGCTCCGCGACGGCGAGCCGCTCACCAGCGAGCGCGTGACCGAGGAGATAGAGGTGACGCTGCTGCGCCACGGCTGCGCGCTCGACGAGACGATCGTGGCCGGGGGCGCGCAGGCCGCCGACCCCCACGACCGCGGCTCCGGGCCCCTCCGCGCGAATGAGGCGATCATCGTCGACATCTTCCCGCGCTCGAAGGCGACGAAGTACAACGCCGACATGACGCGGACGTTCTGCGTCGGCGAGCCGAGCGACGCGCTCCGCGAGTGGTACGACCTCACCGAGCGCGCGCTGGAGGCCGCGCTGGACGCGGTCGAGCCGGGCGCCACGGGCGAGGAGGTCCACGCCGCCGCCTGCGAGGTGTACGAGGAGGCGGGCGAGCCGACGTTCCGCACGGACCCCGAGACGGAGACCGGGTTCATCCACTCGACCGGGCACGGGATCGGCCTCGACGTCCACGAGTCGCCGCGGCTCGCGAGCGGCGGCGAGGAGCTGGAGCCGGGCCACGTCATCACCGTCGAGCCCGGGCTCTACGACCCCGCGGTCGGCGGCGTCCGGATCGAGGACCTCATCGTCGTCACCGAGGACGGGTACGAGAACCTCACCGACTACCCGATCGAGTTCGTCGCCGAGTGAACCGCTGCGGGGCGCCGGGGGGCGCCCGGGACCGCCGTCGGCGCCGCGCGACACCCGGCCCGTCTGACCGCGATCGGAAGCCGCTTTGACCCGTACCCGGTACGGCGACCGTGAACTGGCGGTACGAACACACGGCGCTCGCGCTCTGTACGCTCGCGTTCACCGGGACGATGGTGGCGCGGCTGGTCGTCAGCCCGCTCGTCCCGGAGATCACGGCCCGGTTCGGCGTGACGAACGGCACCGTCGGGCTCGCCTTGAGCGGGATGTGGCTCACCTACGCGCTGGCGCAGTTCCCCTCCGGCGTCCTCGGCGACCGCTACGGCGAGCGCCGCGTCATCCTCGCCGCGGTCGGCGCCACCGCGGTCGCCTCCGTCCTCCTCGCCGCGTCGCCCTCGATGCTCGCATTCGGCCTGTTCGCGGCCGCACTCGGCGTCGGCGCCGGGCTCCACTACTCCGTCGCGACGACGTTCCTCACGCGGCAGTTCGACGACACCGGCCGCGCCATCGGCGTCCACGTCGCCGGCGGCCCGCTCGCGGGGCTCGCCGCGCCGCCCGCCGCCGCGCTCGTCGGCTCGCGGTACGGCTGGCGCGCCGGCGTGCTCCTCGGCGCCGCGGTCGCGGTGCCCGTCTTCGTCCTGTTCGCGTGGCGGGTCCGGCCGACCGAACCCCTGCGGCCGGACCAGCCGATGGGCGAGCGGTTCGCCGTCGGCCCGCTCGCCGAACTGCTCTCGCGGCCGCGAATCCTCTACACGACGGCGCTCGCGACGATGGGGGCGTTCACGTGGCAGGCGACCGCCTCCTTCCTCCCGACGTTCCTCGAGGTCGGGACTGGCCTGTCGAGCGCGCTGTCGGCGCTTCTGTTCTCCGTGTACTTTCTCGTCCACGGCGGCACCCAGCCGGTGACCGGCTCGGTGTCCGACCGGATCGGACGCGACGCCACGGCGATGGTGACGATGGGCGCGGGCGTCGTCGGCTACGGGACGCTCGTCGCGGCCGCGACGCTCGACCTGGGCCTCCTCGTGTCGGTCCCGGCCGTGGGCCTCGTCGGCCTCGCGATGTCGTGGGGCGCGCCGATCCAGTCGCGGTTCATGGACCTGCTGTCCGACGCCGAGCGGGGCGCCGGCTTCGGACTCGTCCGGACCGCCTACATGGTGACGGGCGCCTCCGGCAGCGTCGTCGTCGGCGCCGTCTCGGACGCCGCGGGGTGGCCCGTCGCGTTCGGACTGCTCGCCGGCGTGATGGCGCTGGGGCTGGCGACGCTGTCGGCGAACCGGCTGCTGGGGCTGGGGTACTGAACGGTTCGGAGTCGCGCCGTGAATCACTCGAACGTCGGGAGTCGCTCCACGTAGCCCTCGTCGCGGGCCGCTTGCGTCAGGGAGCGGACGACCTCGAACTTCGCCTCGGTGTACGCCGCCATGTCGCCGCCGTGCTCCGCCGCGGCGTCGCGTTTGACTCGGGCGTACTCCGCGCGCGCCCTCGGATGGTCGGTCAGGTACTCCCGGAACAGCAGCATCGGTCGCCACTGGTCCGCCTCGACGGTGTGCATCCGGACGGCGACGACGCCGTCCGCCTCCCGTCGGATCGCGACGACCGTGTCGTCGGCGTCGTGCTCCCGCTCGAACCCCGCGGCGGCGAGCCCCTCAGCGGCGGCGCGCATCCCGTCGCCGTCTGCGTATATCGGCATGACATCCAGCACTGGCTTGCCCGGGACGCCGGGGATGGCGGTGCTCCCGACGTGGAACACGTCGAGCAGTCGGTCGTCCGAGGCGGCCTCGACGCGGTCCCGTGCCGACTCGTAGCGATCGTCCCACTGCGGGTCTTGGAGGAGGGAGACTCCGTCCTCTTTCGGATCCATCGCTCGCGGCTATCCGCTCCGTCCGGAAAATAATGTCGGAATATTTGAAATTACTCTTTGCTTACTATTTCTCACGGCGGTCTCTTAATCGTTCCGGCGGACTCGTCGGTGCGGTAGGCGGGCCGGCCGTTGAGCGCGCTCGCGGAGCCGGGGCTGGGCGGCGCGAGCGACGCTGCGGAGAAAGCGCGGCGGGTCCCAGGGCGGCGGGGAGAGCGCGCCCGTTACAGCCGATCGTCCTCGATGCTGCCCGGGTCCTCCGCGGTGTCGAACATGTTGTTCTCGGCGCCGTCGAGCATCTCGTCGCGGGGCTCCTCGTCGACCACGCTCACGTTGTACGCCTCGATACCGGACGCGATGAGGTCCTCCGCGGCCTGCTCCTCGGAGACGAACTCCTCGTCCGCCAGCTGCTGAAACTCCGCGTACACGTCGTCCGAGAGGTTCAGCTCGAAAGTGGGCATACCCACCGTTCCGACCGGACACTTTTAAATTGTTCCCTCGTTGCGTGACGTGTCCGCGGAGGGGGATCACAGCGACCGACGACGGCGAAACGGTGATCGAGGCGTCAGACGGCGGCCGTCGGATCCGCCGCGACGCCGTCGACGCCGTCCGCGCCCGGGCGCAGAACCTGCGCTCGGAGGCGGACGAGAGCGGCTGAGGGCCGACCGGCCGCGACGGCCCGAACATCTGCGGGGTCAAGGGTACCCCGACGGAGTGACGTAATACGGGTATGCCCGGCTTCCCGTCGCCCTTCGGCTCCGACGACGAGGACCTGTTCGACGGCTACGACGAGTTCGTCGCGGAGACCGTCCCGCGTCCAGGCGGGTTCCTCGACGGCCACGACGTGCTCACGGGGGCGGACCACCTCGCGTTCCACCGGCTCACCCGCGAGTGCTTCGAGGAGCGGAAAGTGTACGACATGACGTTCGACTACAACCTCGCCCGGCTGAACTTGGACACGCGCCACGGTGACGCCGGGTTCCGCTACGCCGTCGAGCGCGGCGACGCGCCGGACGCGGTCGACGGGAGCGAGGTCGACCGGGTCCTCCGCGCGGAGTTCACCCCGACGACCGCCTTCTGCCCGCAGACGCACACGCTGACGGTCGGGGCCTTCCGGGCGTGGAACGGGCTCGCCGACCGACACGAGTACGACCTCGTCCGGGTCCGCGCCGCCGCGTCGCACAACCAGAGCGAAGCGGTGAACGACCGGCTCGCGGCGCTGGAGGAGGCGTACCTGGAGACGGGCGACGTGGAGGTCGACCTGGAGGAGGGAGTCGGGGTCGAGTCGACGCCGACGAGCGGGACGGAGGCGTCGGGCGCCGGGGGACGCTCGGCGGACGCGCCGTTCTGAGCGCCCGTCGCGGGGACGGTTACAGGTCCCGCCAGGCGCCGAGGAACCGCTGGACCGCGGTGAGGTGTCCGACCGCGGCGAACAGCGCGAGCAGCAGGCCGACGACGTTCAGTCCGGCGACGATCGGCGCGGAGTAGACCGCGGCGACGACGCCGACGATCCCGGCGAGCGCGAGGCGGTCGGCCCGGCCGAGGAGCCCGCCGTACTCGCGGCCGATGCCGACCGCCTGGATCTGCGTGCCGAGGTAGGAGGTGAGGAGGACGCCCGTGACGGCCGCGAAGCCGAGCGCGTACGCCTCGACGCCCGCCGTGAGCCCGGCGATGATCGCCACGTCGGCGTAGCGGTCGAGGACGTGGTCGAGGAAGTCGCCGCCGTCGGAGGCGACCCCCTGGTGCCGCGCGAGCGCGCCGTCGACGACGTCGAGCCAGCCGTTGAGGAGGACGAGCAGCGCGCCGGCCGCGTACAGGGGCGTCGACCCGACGGCGAAGGCGGCGGCGGCCCCCACCGCGACGAGGAAGGCGATCACGCTCACCTGGTCGGGCGAGAGGCCGAGCCTGTCGGCCGCCGACACCCACGGGCCGAGCAGGCGGTCCGCCACGGAGCGGTACTGGTCGAGGGTCATCTACCGTCTCGACGCTCGCGGCCGGCTCATATATAATCGATGAAGTCCACGGTGCCGGCGCTCGGCTCGCGCTCGCCCTCGACCGCCGCGCGGATCGCGTCGGCGACCGCCTCGGGGTCGCGGTCGGTCGCGTCGACCTCGTAGACGTTCTCCGCGCCGTGTTCCGCCACGGCCTCCGAGAGGATCACGTCGAGCGCCTCGCTTTCGGCGTTCTCCGCCGCGGTCTCGGGCGACTCGCCGCGCTCGACGAGGCGGGACTCGATCGCCTCCGGGTGACAGCGCAACACGACGACGCGGTCGGCGTCGAACCGGTGCGCGAGGTGGGAGTCGAGGACGCCGGTCCAGTCGCCGAGGTGCTCGCGGACCGCGTCGAGGTCGGCGACGAGCGTGTCGCGGTCGGCGTCGCGCTCGGTCCAGAGGTCGTCGTCCGACTTGATCCGCTCGTTGAGGTGGATCACGTCGTACTCGTCCGCCAGCAGCGCCGTCGCGGTCGACTTGCCGGTCCCGGGGGTTCCCGTGACGGCGACGCGGTCTGCGCGGCCGCGGCCCGCGGTCGCCTCTTCGGATTCGGACGCCTCCGTCACGCGCGGACACCGAGTTCGAGGTCGGCCAGCACGTCGTTGAGCAGGGCGACCGCCTCGCGCGTCTCCTCGCGCGTCCCCGTGGAGACGCGGACGTGTTCCGGGAGCCCGAACGAGGTGCAGTCGCGGATGATGACGCCGCGCTCCTGGGCCGCCTCGGCGACGCGCTCGCCGTCGCCGACCGCGGCGAGGACGAAGTTGCCGGCGGAGTCGACGGTGGGGGCGTCCAGCTCGTCGGCGATGTACTTGCGGGCCCAGCGCGCGGACTCGACCGACCGTTCGACGTGCTCCTCGTCGTCGAGCGCGGCGAGCGCGGCGCGGCAGGCCAGCTCGTTGGCCGCGAACGGGGTGTTGACGCGGGCGTACGCCTCGCCCCACGCCTCGGGGACGACGCTGTAGCCGATCCGGAGCCCGGCGAGGCCATACGCCTTCGAGAAGGTGCGGAGGACCGCCACGTCGTCGCGGTCGTCGACGAGCGGGATCGCGCTGTCCACGTCGGCGAACTCGCCGTACGCCTCGTCGACGACGACGAGCGTCTCCTCGGCTGTCGCGTCGGCGATCGCCTCGACCTCGTCGAGCGCGATCGTCGACCCGGATGGGTTGTGCGGGGAGGTGAGGTAGACGATCCGCTCGCCGCCGTAGGCGGACAGCACCGTCTCGGCGTCCTGCGCGAAGCCGTCGGCCGGGGAGAGCTCGTACTCCGTCACCTCACCGTGGTGGTACCGCGACGACATCGCGTAGTAGGCGAAGCCGGGGCTCGGGACCAGCACCTCGTCGCCGGGCTCTAAGGCGGCCCGCGAGAGGTAGTCGATCGAGCCGTCGGCGCCGGGCGAGACCCACACCTGCTCGTCGTCGACGCCCCACTTCTCCGCGATCTTCGCGGTGAGGTCGGTGTGCGAGGACTTCGGGTACTGGTTCACCCGGTCGGCGTGCTCGCGGATCGCCTCGACCGCCGCCGGGCTCGGCCCGTGCGGGTTCTCGTTCGAGGAGAGCTTGATGAGGTCGTCGGGGTCGAGCCCGCGCTCGCGGGCGACCTCCTCGACGCCCCGCCCGGGCACGTACGGCGAGTGATCGGAGAGATCCCGTGGTTCCATGTCACCGATTCGGGGACCGGCGGGCTTAAGCGTGGTCTTGGCGGTCGAGGGCTCGCGACGGGGCCGCTCCGCCGTTCACGACGACCGGCCGTCGGCGAACCGCCGCTCTGCCTCGGCGACCACGTCGGGTCGCCCCGCGAGCTCGACGACGACGGTCTCGCTCCCGTAGTCGACGCCCGCGACCACGCCGCGGTCGTACGCCCACGAGAGCGCGGCCTGCGCGGCGCCGCCGTTGGGCGCCTCGACCGTCGCGGTCGCCGTCGGCAGCGCGTCGGCCACCGCGTCTGCGAGGTCGGCGAGCCCGGTCTCGTCGCGGACGCTGACCGGGACCGGCGAGCGGAGCGCGTCGACGACGGGGGCGTCCCGCGGGTCCAGGTCGGCGACCGCGCCCTCGTAGGCCTCGACCGCGGCCGCGAGCCCGTCCGCCCCGACCTCGTCGGCCTTCGACAGCACGGGGATCACGGGGCCGTCGGTCGCCTCGATCGCCGACAGCGACGCCGTGAGCTTCCGGCGGAGGTCGGCCGGGTCGTCGCTCGCGTCGACGACGAGCAGCGCGCAGTCGGCCCCCCGGATCGCGTCGATCGTCGTCCGGAACGAGCGCACCGCCTCGTGGGGGAGCCCGTCGAGGAAGCCGACGGTGTCGGTGACGAGGGCCCGCCGCCCGCCGACCGTCGCGCGGCGCGTCGTCGTCGAGAGCGTCTCGAACGGCCGGTCCGCGACCGCGAGCGGGCCGTCGCCCTCGGCCGGGTCGCCCTCGGCGTCGGTGCGGTCGGCGTCAAGAGTCCCCGGCTCGTCCCCGAATTCGGGGTCGTCGACCTCGTCCGCGAGCCGGCGGGCCAGCGTCGACTTCCCGGCGTTGGTGTACCCCGCGAGCGCGACGAGGTCGAACCCGGCGTCGCGGCGCTCCGCCCGTCTGGCCGCCCGGTCGTCGGCGATCTCGTCGAGCGCGCGCTCGGCCGACTCGATCCGCTTCTCGACGTCGAGCACGCGGCTGTCGCCCTCCGGCTGGAGGCGCACGTCCTCGCTCGCGTCGCGGGCGACCGCCTCGCGGAGCCGGGGCAGCTCGTAGCGCAGCCGCGCCAGCTCCAGCTGGCGGTCGGCCGCGCGCGAGTCGGCGGCGTCGGCGAACAGCTCCAACACGAGGCGCGGGCGGTCGATCACCGCGGTTCCGGGCGGCAGCAGGTCGCCGAGCGAGAACGTCTGTCCCGGCGACAGGCCTCCGTCGTAGATCACAGCCTCGGCGTCGGTCTCGGCGGCGAGCCGCATCAGCTCCTCGGCCTTCCCGCGACCGAGGTCGTAGGTCGGGTCCTCGCGGCGCCGCTGGGTGACCTCGCCGACGACCGCGTACCCGGCCGCGGCGGCGAGGTCCCGGATCTCAGCCGTGTCAGGCGGCTCGCCCTCGGAGCGGGCAGCGACGACGGCGGGGGTCGCGCCCGGGTCTGCGGGGTCGAGGGGAGAGAGGTCGGTGTCGCCGGGGCGAGCGTCGGAGGTATCGGCGGCGGCGTCGGTTTCGATCGATTCGGCTGTCTCGTTCGTCGTGGCGTCGTCTCGTGACATTCGGTCGGGCGCTCGCGTCGGCCCGGAGAGGGGAGCGTCTCGCGCTCCGGTCGCGGTGCTGCGGCGCGGGCGACCGACCCCGATTCGCGGACGGGGCGGTCGATCGCGCCGCGGCGGTACCGTCATGAACCGGCGACGAACGAACTGGTCTCCATACCTCCGACTCCGGGGCCTCGCACATAAGCGTTCACCGGAAACGAGGTGTGGTACCGAGACGCAAAAACGAGGGAGTCCGAGCGGCGCGCCGCTCAGGGGACGCGAACGTCGTGTTCCAGCGTGCCGACGCCCTCGACCTCGACCTCGACGGTGTCGCCGTCCGAGAGCGCGCCGACGCCCTCGGGGGTGCCCGTCGCGATCACGTCGCCGGGTTCGAGCGTGAGGTACGTCGTGATCTCCTCGATCAGCGTCGGCACGTCGAAGATCATGTGCTCGCGGTCGCTCGACTGCTTCGTTTCGCCGTTGACGCGGAGCTCGACGCTCGCGTCGGCGGGCACCTCGTCGGGCGTCGCGAGGACCGGGCCCAGCGGCGCGGCGCCGTCGAACGCCTTCCCGCGCACCCAGTTCTGCTCGCGGTTCTGGTCGTCGCGGTTCGACACGTCGTTCATACAGGTGAACCCGGCGACCACGTCCATCGCGTCGGCGGCGTCGACCGCCTTACACTGCTCGCCGATCACGACCGCGAACTCCGCCTCCCAGTCGATCCGATCCTTGCCGGCGGGGACGGTCACGGTGTCGCCGTGGCTCGCCACCGCGTTCGGCGGCTTGAGGAAGAGCAGCGGGCGGTCCGGCACGTCGTTGCCGAGCTCCTCGGCGTGGTCGGCGTAGTTGCGGCCGATACAGACGATCTTCGACGGGTCGGTCGGCGCGAGCACGTCGATATCGGGGTCGGAGAGCGCGTACTCCTCGCCGCCGAAGGCGACCGTGTCGGTCGCCGGGTCGTACTCGCCCTCGCGGATCGATCCGGCCGGGTCGCGGAACCGTGCGCGGTACATACGCGGCCGAACGGGCGGCCCCCCGAAAAGCGTTCCCGGAGAGGCAAGCGACGACCGCGACCGGGCGCGGGTCCGCGGACTCAGTCGGTCCGATCGGCGGACTCACGGACCGAGTCCGTCGTCGTCGAATCCGCTTTTGTCGCGTCCGCCGTCTCGTTCGCGGCGTCGGCGGCGGGCTCCTCGTCGTCGAGTTCGTCGAGCGACAGCGACTCGACGTCGTCCGCGAACAGCTCCGACCGCGCGCAGTCGGCGCAGTAGTGGTTGTACCGGACCGAGTGGGTCCGGACCGGTACGCCGGCGACCACCGTCTCGTCGCGGCGCCGCCTGACGAGGCCGCGGTCGAACGGCTCGTCGCAGACGACGCAGGGCTCCTCGACGGACTCGGGCGGGCGGACGACCCGGTGATCGACCGTCTTCTGCCGGCCGAACTCGGTGACCCCGTGGCGGCGGTCGAGTCGCCGGCGGACGGGCGGGGACACGCCGAGCCCGAGCCCGACGAACGCGAGGCCGATCAGCGCGCCGGGCACGGAGCCGCTCGTCCCCCCGAGGAAGGCGATCCACCCCCCGATCACGAAGAGCAGCGCGATGAGGAGGTAGCCGGCGACGGTCTCCGTTCGGCTCTCTCCGGGGGCGCTCGACGGGGCGCGCGTCGGCGTCGAGTCGCCGCGGACGAGGCGCCGCCGCTCGGCCAGCTTCGAGTAGTGCCACCAGCCGTACAGCAGGTTCCCGATGCCGCTGGTGAAGAAGAACAGGAGGACGTGGACGCCGACGGAGCCGATCCCCCTGTCGACGAGGACCACGCGGTCGCCGGCGTCTTGTTCGATCTCCCATCCGGCGTCGAGATGGTCCTGGACGCGGCGGCGGAACGCGCGCTCGCTCTCGTCCGGCGACGCGGCCGAGGGCGACGGGGGCCGGTCCGCCCCGCCCGACCGGCCGCTCGACCGCTCGGACGCGGCGGACTCACCGCCCGCCCGCGACGCGCCGCAGTTCGAACAGAACCGGTCGTCGTCGTCGAAGGCCGCGCCGCACTCGGCACAGTAGGCGGGGTCGGAGGGGTCGCCGAGGTCGGCGCCGCAGTCGGGGCAGAAGCTCGCCCCGTCCGGCACCGCCTCGCCGCAGGCGGGGCAGGCGGCCGGCGGGCCGCCGGGCTCGCTGGTCTGGGAGGGCATCTACCGGACGTTCGCGCCCGTTCCGGTTAATTGCTTTCGCCGACGGACGACGGCTTCCGCGGCGTCGAGTTTTATTACGACGCGCCGAGACGTACGGAACGGACCATGGAACTCACCTGGCACGGCCACTCCACGTGGCACGTCGTCGCCGAGGACACGGAGCTGCTCATCGACCCGTTCTTCGACAACCCGAAGACCGACGTCGACCCCGCGGACCTCGACCCCGACTACCTCCTGTTGACCCACGGACACGCGGACCACATCGGCGACGCCGCCGAGTTCCCGGACGCGACGGTGGTCGCCACCCCGGAGCTGACCGGCTACGTCCAGGAGAACTTCGGCCACGAGCACACGCTCCCGGCCGGCGGCATGAACATCGGCGGCACCGCCGAGTGCGGCGACGCGTGGGTGACGATGGTCCGCGCGGACCACTCGAACGGCATCGAGAACGACCCCGACTACTCCGCCGGCATGCCGACCGGGTTCGTCATCGGCGACAAGAAGCCGACCCAGGAGTCGGACCCCGACTGTACCACGTTCTACCACGCCGGCGACACGGGCCTGATGTCCGAGATGGTCGACGTGATCGCCCCGTACCTCGAACCGGACGCCGCGGCCCTGCCCGCCGGCGACCACTTCACCATGGGGCCCGCGGGCGCCGGCATCGCCGCCGACTGGGTGGGCGCCGACGTGGTCTTCCCGATGCACTACGACTCGTTCGGCCCGATCGAGATCGAGACTCGCGAGTTCGTCAACGAGGTGAAGGCCGCGGGCGCCGCCGCCGAGCCCGTCGTCCTCGAGGGCGACGAGACGTACACGCTCGACTGAGGGAACGGGTCGACGGCCTCTCCGGTGATTCCGCCATTTTTCGCGGCGCTCGCGCGCGGAGCGACCGCGACCGAAGCTGCGTCGACCCCGCCCGTCCCCCGGCACTCACGTCCCGTGTCGGCAGCCTTTAGCGGCGGGAGGACGAACGGACGGTCGACTATGGCAGACATCGAGACGTCCACGGTTTCCGAGGAAGGGTACGCCAGCACCAGCCAGGTCGGCGAGTTCGACCTCCAGATCGACGCGACCGACGAGACGGGCCCGAACCCGAACGCGACGCTCGTCGCGACGTACGCCTCCTGTTACCTCCCGGCGCTCCGCGTCGGCGGGAGCCAGCGCGGCGAGGAGGACCTCGGCAAGATCCAGATCGACGCGAGCGCCGACCTCGACGACGACGACGACCTCGAATCGATCGCCTTCGACGTCCACGTCGAGGCCGACCTCGACGACGAGACCGCCGCCGACATCGCCGAGCGCGCCGAGGGCATCTGCCACGTCCACAGCGCGCTCCGCGAGGGGCTCCACGCCGACGTCAGCGTCTACCCCGGCGCGTTCTGAGGCCGGACCCCCGCGTCGAAAATCGGTTTTTCCCGACCGTACCCGCCCGCTCAGTCCCGCGACTCCGCCTCTTCCGCGGCCGGCCCCGAGGGCTCGCCGGGCGCCGCGGACCCGTCCGCGTCCGATCCCGGGCGGTCGAGCCCGGTGAACTCGAACCGGGCCCCCCCGCGTTCCCCCTCCGTGACCGCGACCTCCCAGCCGTGCGCCTCGGCGATGCGCTGGACGATGGAGAGCCCGAAGCCGGTGCCCGTCTCGGAGGTGGTGTAGCCGCTCTCGAACACCCGGTCCCGTTCGTCGATGTCGATCCCGGGGCCGTCGTCCTCGACGTAGAACCCGTCCGGGAGGTCGCCGACGACGACGCGCTGCCCCCCGTGTTCGGCCGCGTTCCGGTACAGGTTCCCGAGGAGCTGCCGGACCCGCCCGGGGTCGGCGTAGATCTCGCCGTCGGCCTCCACCACGACCTCGACAGGCGCGTCCGGCTCGTCCCCGCCGGCCGCGTCCTCGCCGAACGGGTCCTCCCCGTCCGCCGATCCGAACGCGTCGTCGCTGTACCCGGCTGCCAGGTCGCCGAGGTTGACGGGGTCGAACGACCCGACCGCCTCCCCCTGCTTGGCGAGCGCGAGCACGTCCTCGATCAGCCGCTCCATCTCGTCGAGCGCGCGCTCGCAGCGGTCGAAGTAGGAGTCGGTCCCCGTCTCGGGCGCGAGCCGGAGGTACCCAGAGAGGACGTTGAGGGGGTTCCGGAGGTCGTGCGAGACGATGCTCGCGAACTCGTCGAGCCGCTCGTTCTCCCGCTCGATGCGGCGCTCGTACGCCTTCCGCTCGGAGATGTCGCGGCTGCTCGCGAGGAACCGGTCCTCGCCCTGAACGTCGATGCGCCGCACGTGGACCTCCGCCGGGAACGTCGACCCGTCGGCGCGGGCGAACGTCGTCTCCAGCCGGACCGTCTCGTCCATCTCTAGGCCCTCCCAGAGCCGCCGCCCCTCCTCGGGGTCGAGCTCGGCGTCGACTTCCCACACGTCCATCCCGACTATCTCCTCGCGGTCGTACCCGAGCGCGTCGGTCATCGCGCGGTTGGCGTCGACGATCGACCCCGCCTCGTCGTGGATGTCGATCATGTCCGGCGAGCGCTCGAAGAGGGCCTCCAGCCGCGCGGTGGTACGTTCGAGCCGGCGCTGTCGGCGCCGCTCGGTGGTCACGTTCCGGGAGATGCCGAGCACCCCGTCGAACTCCCCGTCGATGACGAGTCGGGTCAGTCCGTAGTCGACGATCGCCCCGGGCTCTCCCGGGAGGTCGACCTCGACCGTCCCGGTCAGGGAGTCGCGCTCGCCGTCGACGAGTTCGCGGTACTCGTCGCCGTCGGTCGCCCGGATGCGCTCGACGAGGCGGCTCTCGCGGCCGACGAGCGACTCGCGGTCGGTCCCGAGCACGTCGGCGATGTAGTCGTTCGCGAGCGCGATGCGGCCGTCGGCGTCGTAGATACATACCGACTCCGGCAGCTCGTCGACGATGCGGCGGTAGCGTTCGAGCTCGCGCTCGCGCTCCTTCTCCTCGGTGACGTCGATGTGGATCCCGACGGCCCGGAGGGGCTCGCCGTCCTCGGTCCGCTCGACGACCCGGCCCCGGTCGCGGATCCACTTCCAGTCGCCCGACTTCGTCCGCATGCGGTAGTCGCTCTGGTAAGGGTCGGTCTCGCCGTTGAAGTGCGCCTCGATGGCGTCCCAGGCGTCGTCGATGTCGTCGGGGTGGACGCGGTCCTCCCACGTCGACAGGTCGAAGTCGATCTCGTCGGTGTCGTGGCCGAGCATCCCGGCCCACCGGTCGTCGAACCGGACCTCGTCCGTCCGGACGTTCCAGTCCCAGACGCCGACGTCGGCCCCCTCGACGGCCAGCTGGAGCCGCTCCGAGACCTCCCGGAGCTCCCGCTCGCGTTCCCGGCGCTCCGTCACGTCGCGGAAGTACAGCGCCAGCCCGTCGGCGGTCGGGTAGGCGTTCACCACGAGCACCGCGTCGAGGCGGTCGACGTGGTGTTCGAACTCGGTCGCCTCGCCGGTCGCGGCGACCTCGCGCAGCGCCGCCTCCGCCTCGGTGCCGGCGACCTCCGGGAACAGCTCCCAGATCCGCTCGCCGAGCAGCGCGTCCGCGTCGCGCTCGACGAAGCCCGCCGCCCGCTCGTTGAGGTAGGTCAGCCGCCACTCCGAGTCGACCTGACAGAAGGCGTCGCTGGTGCGCTCCAGGTGCGCGGCCAGGCGGCGACCGCCGCGAGCCTCAGACACCGCGTCCGCGACCGCGTTCGCGAGCCGCGCGAACTCGTCCGCCGGCTCGTCCCGTCGGATGTACTCGTCGACGCCGGCCGAGACGGCGTCGCTGGCGACCGCCTCCGACCCCGACCCGGTGAAGAGCACGAACGGCACGTCCCCGTGGCGGTCGCGGACCGTCTCTAACAGTCCGACCCCGTCGATCTCTGACAGTTCGTACCCGGAGACCACGCAGTGGAACGACGCCGACGACAGCGCGTCGAGCGCCGCCTCGGCGTCCTCGACCGTGACCACCTCGAACCGGTCGTCGCGCGCTTCGAGCCGCGAGGCCGCCGTCTCGGCGAACGCCGGTTCGCCGTCGACCACGAGGACCCGCACGAGCGACGCCGCTCGCGGTCCCCCGTCGCCGTCGGCTCCGTCCGCTTGACTCATCTGCGTAGGTGTTTCTACTCGACATGATAACCGTTTCGCTCGGTTTCATCGGACGACCGTCGAAACGGAAATGCCGGACCCGACGGGGAGGACCGCCGTCTCCACGGCGTCGTCCGAGCGGACGGTCCCCACGTACGCGCCGATGCCGCGCGTCTGGGCGTCCACGGCGGCGTCCGGGAGCGGTTCGCCGGCCTCGAAGTGCGCGACGAGGTCGCCGAAGTCGATCGGGCCGCGGGCGATGTTGTCGGCGACGATCACGCCGCCGGACCGGACCTTCGGGAGGACGGTCCGGTAGGCGTCCGCGTACCGCTCCTTCTGGTGATCGATCAGCACCACGTCGAACGGGCCGTCGTAGCGGTCGACGGTCTCCATCGCGTCGCCGACCTCGAAGGTGACGCGGTCGGCGTACCCGCCCTCGGCGGCGAACGAGACGCCGCGTTCGGCCTCGTCGGCGTCGAACTCGGTACACACCACGTGCCCGGCGCCGCCCCGGAGGAACCAGGTGGCGGAGTAGCCGAACCCCGAGCCGAACTCGAAGACGCGGTCGGCGTCCGTCAGTCGCGCGAGCAGGCGGAGGACCGCCCCCGCCTCCGGCCCGATGATGGGGAAGCCCCAGTCGTCGGCGAGGTCGGCCATCTCCGCCTGCGTCTCGGTGTGTTCCGGCGCCGTCGCGGCCAGGAACCGACGCGCAGGGTCCGTAAGCACGTCCATACCGCCGCCTCGGACGCGTGATACTTAAATCAGACCGACGGGCCGACCGACCCGATCCGGGCCCGGTCGCTCGGCGACCCTGAAAACTGTTAAGTCCCGCTCGGTCGACCGATTAGATAATGTACGACCCTGAGGAACTCGCCGCGATCCGGGAGGCCAAGGAGTCGTGGGAGGACGGGACCTACGGCGACACGGTCGACCGGTTCGGCGAGCGGGAGGAGACGTTCACCACCGACACCGGGGGCCAGGAGGTCGACCCGCTGTACACGCCCGCCGACGTGGACGTGGACTACCGGGAGGACCTCGGTTACCCCGGCGAGGAGCCGTACACGCGGGGCGTCTACTCGACGATGCACCGGGGGCGGCTGTGGACGATGCGGCAGTACGCGGGGATGGGCACCGCCGCGGAGACGAACGAGCGCTTCCGCTACCTCATCGACGAGGGCTCGTCGGGCCTGTCGATGGCGTTCGACCTCCCGACCCAGATGGGCTACGACTCCGACGCCGCGATGGCCGAGGGGGAGGTCGGCCGCTCGGGCGTCGCCATCGACACGCTCGACGACTTCGAGACCGTCTTCGACTCCATCCCGCTCGACGAGGTCTCCACGTCGATGACGATCAACGCCCCGGCCGCCGTCCTCCTCGCGATGTACGTCGCGATGGGCGACAAGCAGGGCGTCCCGCGCGACCAGCTCCGGGGGACCATCCAGAACGACATCATGAAGGAGTACATCGCGCGGAACCTCTACATCTACCCGCCGAAGCAGTCGATGCGGCTGATCACGGACATCTTCGAGTTCTGCGCGGCCGAGACGCCGAAGTTCAACACCATCTCCATCTCCGGCTACCACATCCGCGAGGCCGGCTCGACCGCGGCCCAGGAGATCGCCTTCACGCTCGGCGACGGCATCGAGTACGTCGAGGCCGCCCTCGACGCGGGCCTCGACGTCGACGAGTTCGCCCCGCAGCTCTCCTTCTTTTTCAACGCCCACAACAACATCTTCGAGGAGGCCGCGAAGTTCCGCGCCGCCCGCCGGATGTGGGCGCAGATCATGGACGAGCGGTTCGGCGCGGAGAACCCCAAGTCGAAGCAGCTGAAGTTCCACACCCAGACCGGCGGCTCGACGCTCACCGCCCAACAGATCGAGAACAACGTCGTCCGCGTCTCGTATCAGGCGCTCGCCGCGGTCCTCGGCGGGACGCAGAGCCTCCACACGAACGGGAAAGACGAGGCGCTCGCGCTCCCGACCGAGAAGTCCGTGCGCACCGCGCTCCGCACCCAGCAGATCCTCGCCCACGAGTCGGGCGCGGCCGACACGATCGACCCGCTCGCGGGCTCGTACTACGTCGAGGACCTCACCGACGGGATCGAGGAGGAGGCGTTCGAGATCCTCGAAGAGGTCGACCGCCGCGGCGGGATGTTGGAGGCCGTCGAGAGCGGCTGGGTCCAGCGACAGATCCAGGACGTGGCCTTCGAGCGCCAGCGGGAGATCGAGGAGGGCGAGCGGATCATCGTCGGCGTCAACGAGTTCGAGGTCGACGAGGAGCCGGAGATGGACTTAGAGGAGGTCGACCCCGAGCAGGAGCAGAACCAGCGCGACCGGCTGAACGAGGTGAAGGCCGAGCGCGACGACGACGCGGTCGACGAGGCGCTCGCGGGGCTCCGCGAGGCCGCGCAGGGGTCGGAGAACGTGATGCCCCACGTCGTCGACGCGGTGAAGGCGTACGCGACGGTCCAGGAGATATCCGACGTGCTCCGCGACGAGTTCGGGGAGTACAAGCCCGGGCGGTGAGCGGGAAGGTGGCGGCGACGGTTCCGAGCCGCCCCCGGCGGCGCGCTCAGTCCGCGCCGCGGACGACGTGGCCGTACTTCAGCGCCGCGACGAAGACCCCGCCGCCGACCGCGTTGCCAACGGTCGCGAGCGCGAGGAACGAGAGGTAGTCGGCGATCGATATCGCGGGCGAGGAGAACAGCCCGAACAACACCTCCACGTTGCCCGCGATCGAGTGCGGCAGGTGGAGCATCCCGATGGTGCCGGTGACGATGAAGACGAGCAGCAGGCGGCCGGTCGTCTCCTGGGCGGCCGTGATCAGCCACGCCAGCAGCCCCATCAGCCACCCGGCGAACACGCCGCCGACGAACAGCCACGTGAGATCGTGGGAGACGAGCTTGAGCGCGATCTCCTCGAACGCAGCGGCCTCGACGACGCCGAGCCCGGGCGTCAACAGGGTCGCGAGCAGGGCGAACGACAGGCCCCCGATCAGATTCCCGACGTACACCAGCCCCCAGAGGCGACCGAGCTGGCCGAGCGACGCCTGCCCGTCCATCACGGGGATCACGGCGAGCATCGTGTGTTCGGTGAACAGCTCCGACCGGCCGAGGATGACGAAGACGAACCCGACGGAGTAGACGGTCGCCAGCAGCAGCTCGGTCCCGAGGTCGCCGTACCCGCCCGGCGAGAGCGTCAACACGACGGCCATCAGGAGGGGGCCGAACCCGATGTCGAGCCCGGCGGACAGCCCGGAGAGCAGCAGCCCGGACCGCTCGCGGTTCATCTCGTGGACGGCGCTGTCGAGGATCGAGTCGAGGATCGTCCGCGACGTCTTCTGCTCTAAGGCCGTGTCGGGGTTCTGGTCGCTCACTGGGTGTCCCTGCGTCGAGTTGTCGCTCCAGACACCCAACGCTTTCCATCGGCGAACCCCGCTTCCGGGACCGACAGTCGCCCGCGTCCCCCGACCGCGTTCCCGCTCGGTCGCGCCGCCCGGGGCCATTTATGTCCCCGCGCCGCGACGGTCGCGTATGCGCTTCGATCACGTCGGCGTCGCGACGCGGGACGCCACGGCGCTCGCGGACCTGTTCGGCGGCCTGGTCGACGCCCCGGTCGCCCACGAGGAAACGTTCGACGGGATGCGCGTCGTCTTCCTCGAACTCGACGGCGGCGGCTACTTCGAGCTGCTCGAACCGGACGCCGGCGGGACCATCGCGGACTACCTCGACCGCGAGGGGCCCGGCGTTCACCACGTCGCGCTCGCGGTCGACGACCTCCCCGCCGCGCTCGACGACGCCCGCGACCTCGGCATCGACCTCGTCGACGAGGAGCCGCGCCCCGGCGCGTGGGGCCACGACGTCGCCTTCTGCCACCCGCGCTCGACGGGCGGCGTGCTGGTCGAGTTCGTCGAGCACTGAGGCGGCCCACGGTCGCCCCCGAGAAGCCGACGGCGCGGCTCAGTCCGCGGACTCGGCCTCGACCGCCGGGTCGTGGGCCTCGTACCAGTCGAGGATCTTCTCCAGCCGGTGGATCGCGCGGTCGGGGTCGCCGATGTTGTGGTGTTCGTCCGGGTAGACGACCAGTTCGGCGTCGACCCCCTGCTTACGGGCGGCGACGTACAGCTGCTCCGACTGCGACGGGGGACAGCGCCAGTCCTCGCCGCCCGCCATGACGAGCAGCGGCGTCTCGATGTTCCCGGCGTCGAGGATCGCCGTGGACGCGTCGAACGCCTCCGGGTTCTCCCACGGGAGCCCGAACTCCGCCTCCATCCAGATGTGCGTGTCGTCCGTCCCGAACGCCGACCGGATGTCGTAGATCCCGTGTTCCGGCGCCGCGGCGGCGAAGAGGTCCGGCTCCTGCGTGACCAGGAACCCCTGGGCGATGCCGCCGTACGAGAAGCCGTGGCCGAACACGCGGTCGGGGTCGACCCAGCCGCGGTCCGCGAGCGACTCGACGCCCGCGGCGATGTCGTCGACCTCCGCGGTGCCCCACTTGCCGGTCAGCTCGGCGGTGAACTCCCGGCCGCGCGAGGTGCCGCCGCGGTAGTTCGGGCGGAAGACGAGGTAGCCCCGGCTCGTCAGCGCGGCGTGACCGAAGCTGAAGACGGGCTCGTCGTACGACATCGGCCCGCCGTGGATGGCCACCACGAGCGGGTGGTCGCCGGACTCGGGGTCGACCTCGGGGTCGTGGTAGAGCACGCCGTCGAGCGTCCAGCCGTCGGACTCCCACTCGACGCGCCGCGCCTCCGGTATCGCGAACTCGTCGACGAGCGACTCGTTGACGCGGGTGAGCCGCCGGAAGGACTCGGGCTCCGTTGCGGCGTCGAGGTCGTCGACGTCGACCGCGTACAGGTCGGTGCCCTCGGTCGGGTCGGAGAGGACGACGACCGCCGTCGACCCGTCGTCGGCCACGTCGATGCCGGCCATCGCGCGGTCGCGGCCCTGCGCCTCGAAGACGCGCTCGACGGTGCCGTCCGTCTCGACGCGGACCAGCCGCGTCTGACTCTCGTCGGCGATCCGGGCGTATATCTCGCCGTCGACCCACGACGGCTCGCCGCCGCGGGCGACCGTCCGGTCGAGCGCGGCGGTGAGGGAGGCCGGGTCGTCACGGGCGTCCGCGTCGTCCGCTGCGTCGACGAGGTACACCTCGGCCGGCGCGGGCGGGTCGTCGGGATCGCTGGCGACCGTCGCGATCCCGTCGCCGTCGGGACGCCACGCCGGCGCGCCGTGGGCCAGGTCGCCGCCCGTGAGCCGCTCGGCGTCGCCGCCGTCGACTGGGACCGCGTAGAGGTCGCGGACGGAGGTGTCGTCCGGGCGGTCGAGCCGACACGAGGTGAACGCGATCCGCCCGTCCGGCCCCCACGTCGGACTCATGCCGGCGATGTCCTCGAAGGCGCCGCCGCCGTACGCGTCGTCGAGCCGGCGAGGGTCGCTCTCGGGGTCGTCGAGGTCGACAACGAACAGGTACCGCGTCACCTCGTCGGTCCAGCCGGCGCCGTTGACCTTGTGCTGGAGCCGCGTCGTCTCGATGGGGCCGCCTTCCTCGCGCACCTGGTCGAGGTACTCGGACTCCTCGTCGGTCGGGTCGCGCGACTCGATCACCAGGCGGTCGCCCTCGGGCGACCAGTCGAAGTCCGCGACGCCCTCGTCGCGCTCGGTGACCTGCCGCGCGTCGCCGCCGAGCGCGAGGTCGAAGATCCACACCTGCGGCTTGGGCCCGTCGTCGCCGTTTCCGAGGGGCTCCTCGCTGTCGCCCTCGCTCTCGGCGTCCGCGTCCTCGTCCCCGCTTTCAGCGTCCTCCTCGTCCTCATCGTCGTCTCGGTCGCGCCAGCCGACCCGCTTCTCGGCGTCGCGGTCGCGGGCGGCCACGAACGCGAGGCGGTCGCCGTCGGGCCCCCACGCCGGCGCGGAGGCGCCGGAGGCGCTCGTCAGGCGGTGCGGCTCGCGGGACCCGTCGGTCGGGGCGACGAAGAGGGAGGAGACCGCCTCGTCGGCGGCCTGGTCGTACTCGGTCGCGGTGAAGGCGACGCGGTCGCCGGTCGGGGAGACGGCGACCTCGCCGATCTGGGTCAGGTCGTAGTACGCGTCCAGCGGCAGTTCCGACATGAACCCACCCAGCGGCGGGCGGAGGAAATACGTTCGGGCCGCGGAACCTCGGCGACCGAGGGGGCGCGGTCGGCGGCGACGCGGGACGCGAGGGCGACCGACTTAACCGCGACGCGACCGCATCGCTCGTCGTGTTCCGCGACCTCTCGCGACCGATCGAGACGGGGATGCCGACCTATCCCGGCGATCCCGACGTGACGCTCGCGCCCGACGCGACCCACGAGGCCGACGGCTACGCGACGAGCGAACTCCGGACCGGGACGCACGCGGGAACGCACGTCGACGCGCCGTGGCACACCGTGCCCGGGGGCGAATCGATAGACGAGCGGGACGTCGACCGGTTCGCGTTCGACGCGCGCCTCGTGGACCCCCGCCCGCTCGAACCGCGGGAGCCGATAAGGGCCGACGCGCTGCCCGACCCCGACGCCCTCGACGGCGACCTCGACCTCCTCGTCCTCCGGACGGGCTGGGAGTCGCACTGGGGGACCGAACGGTACCGCGACCACCCGTACCTGACCGCGGCGGCCGCGGAGCGGTGTCGGGAGGCGGGCGTCGGCGTCGGGCTCGACGCCTTCGGTCCGGACCCGACGCCGACGGCGGACGGAGGGGCAGACGGTGAGGCGAGCGAGGACGGCGAGCCCGACGAGACGCCCGCCCACGACGTTCTCTTGGGCGCCTCGCTGCCGATCGTCGAGAACCTCTGCGGCCTCGACGGCGTCCCGGCGCGGTTCCGGCTCTCCGCCTTCCCGCTCCGGCTCCGCGGTGCCGACGGATCGCCGGTGCGAGCGGTCGCCGAGTGGGAGGAATAGACGGACGCGGACCGCGGCGCGGGCGCCCCAGACCAAACCCGTTTTAAGCGTCGGCGACGAACCGCGTCTCAAGGTCGATATCCATGGAAATGCCACGCCGCTTCAACACGTACTGCCCCCACTGTGACTCCCACCAGGAGCACGAGGTGGAGAAGGTCCGATCGGGTCGCGCGACCGGAATGAAACGCGACGCGCGACAGCGACGCCGCGCGCTCGCGACCATCGGCAACGCCGGCGGGTACTCGAAGGTGCCCGGTGGCGACAAGCCGACGAAGAAGACCCACCTGAAGTACCGCTGCGGCGACTGCGGGAAGGCCCACATGCGCGAGGGATGGCGCGCCGGCCGTCTCACGTTCCAGGAGTAAGCATGGCGGGAGACTTCCACCGCGTCGCCTGCGGCGACTGCGAGAACGAACAGGTCGTCTTCGGCAAGGCCTCCTCGACGGTGTCGTGCGCGGTCTGCGGCACGACCCTCGCGACCCCCACCGGCGGGGAGGCGGAGCTTCACGGCGAAATCGTCGAAACCGTTGAGGCGCGGTAACCGCCTCACCGCTCCGTCATGAAGTACAGCGGCTGGCCCGAACCCGGCGAGTTGGTGGTCGGCGATGTCGACGAGATCGCCGACTTCGGCGTGTTCGTCGACCTCGACGAGTACGAGGACAAGCGCGGCCTCTGCCACATCAGCGAGGTCGCGTCCGGCTGGATCAAGAACGTCCGCGACCACGTCCGCGAGGGACAGACGGTCGTGGCGAAGGTGCTGGAGGTCGACGAGTCGTCGAACCAGATCGACCTCTCGATCAAAGACGTCAACGAACACCAGCGCAAGGAGACGATCCAGGACTGGAAGAACGCCCAGAAGGCCGACAACTGGATGCTCATCGCGCTCGGCGAGGACGTCGACGACGACCGCTACACGTCGGTCGCCAACGCGCTCCTCGCGGAGTACGAGAGCCTCTACGACGCCTTCGAGGCGGCGGCGATCCGCGGCGACGAGGCGCTCGACGACGTCGACGTCGACGCCGACACCGTCGACGCGGTCGTCGCGGCCGCCCGCGACAACGTCTCCGTCCCGTACGTCGACGTGACCGGTTACGTCGACCTCGAGTCGGCGGCCCCCGACGGCGTCGACGACGTGCGCGACGCGCTCGCGGCCGCCGAGGGCAACGGCGAGGTCCCGGACGGCGTCGACCTCGACGTGGGCTACGTCGGCTCGCCCGAGTACCGGATCAAGGTCCGCGCGCCGGACTACAAGACGGCGGAGTCGCAGCTCGAAGCCGCCGCCGAGCGCGCCCGCGAGGCGATCGAGGCCGCCGGCGGCGCCGGCGAGTTCCACCGCGAGCGGCGCGAGGACGACGAGTAACTCGGTCCGACCCGACCCCTTTTCATCCGTGAAATCAGACATCCGCGTCTGCGCGAACTGGGAGGCCGCTCACGAACGGCCGGTGTACGCGCTCGGCGACCGGTGCCCGAAGTGCGACGGCCCGACCGAGAACAGCGCGCCGGCCCCGTTCGGCCCGGAGGACCCGTACGGCGAGTACCGACGGCGGGCGCGGCGACGCGGCTCGGAGTAGGCGCGGACGCCGCGGCGGCGCCCGGAGCGTCCGATCGATCGCGAGCCACCGGAATAGCCACGCTCTTGTGACCGCCGCCCGGACGGACGGGGTATGGAGGACATCGAGATCGACGAGGTCGCGACGCCGGAGCTCACGGACCCGGTGTTGATCGAGGGGCTGCCGGGCGTCGGGCACGTGGGGAAGCTGGCGGCCGAACACCTGCTGGAGGAGTTCGACGGGGAGCTCGTCCGCCGGGTGTACGCCACGGAGTTCCCGCCGCAGGTGAACGTCGACGACGAGGGGGTCGCGGAGCTGACCTGCGCCGAGTTCCACGCCGTCGAGACCGACGGCGCCGACCTGCTCGTGTTGACCGGCGACCACCAGGCCGGGTCGAACGCGGGCCACTACAAGCTCACTTCGACGTTCCTCGACGTGGCCGAGGCGTTCGGCGCGCAGCGCGCGTTCGCGCTCGGCGGCGTCCCGACCGGCGAACTCGTCGAGGAGTACACGGTCCTCGGCGCGGTCTCCGACGGCGCGCTCACGGAGGACTTGGAGGACGCCGGCGTCGAGTTCCGCGCCGACGAGCCGGCGGGCGGCATCGTCGGCGTCTCCGGGCTCGTGCTGGGGCTCGGCGGCCGCCGCGGGTTCGAGGCCGCCTGCCTGATGGGCGAGACGAGCGGCTACCTCGTCGACCCGAAGAGCGCCCGCGCCGTGCTGGAGACGCTGGAGGCCGTCCTCGACATGTCCGTCGACTACGAGAGTTTAGAGGACCGCGCCGAGGAGATGGAGGAGGTCGTCGGCAAGATCCGCGAGATGCAGGAGGGGCCGGCGGTGCCGGACGACGACCTCCGTTACATCGGCTGATCGGGCGCACAGCCGGGACTCGTTCGACCGTTCGTCCGACCGTTCAGTCCCGCCGCCGAGCCGGAACCCCGGTTCCGGCAGAGATAAACCACGTCCCCGATCATCGTTCGTGTATGACAGAGGTACGCGTCGCCGGGGTCGGGCTCACTCCCTTCGGCAGTCACCCGGAGCGCACCGGCCGCGACCTGTTCGGCGAGGCCGCGCTGCGGGCGTTCGAGGACGCGGCGGTCGACCGGGCCGACGTCGAGGAGCTGAACTACGGGAACTTCATGGGGGCGCTCGCCGAGCACCAGGGCCATCAGGCGCCGCTGATGGCCGAGGCCGCCGGGGTGCGCTGCCCGGCGACGCGCTACGAGTCGGCGTGCGCGTCGGCCGGCGTCGCGGTCCGGGAGGCGGTCCGGACGGTGGCCGCGGGCGACGCGGACGTGGTCCTCGCGGGCGGGATGGAGCGCATGACGAACCTCCCGACCGCCGAGGTCACCGAGGGCCTCGCCATCGCGGCCGACGACCTCTTCGAGGTGCGGGCGGGCGTCACCTTCCCCGGCGCCTACGCGCTCATGGCGAACGCCTACTTCGACGCCTACGGCGGGAGCCGCGAGGACCTCGCGCACGTCGCGTCGAAGAACCACGCCAACGCCGTGCCCAACGAGTACGCCCAGTACCGGAAGGAGGTGTCCGTCGCGGAGGCGATGGACGCGCCGCCGGTCGCGGAGCCGCTCCACCTGTACGACGCCTGCCCGATCACCGACGGCGCGAGCGCGCTCGTGTTGGTCTCCGCCGAGTACGCGGAGCGGAACGACCTCGACGCGTCGGTCGCGGTGACGGGCACCGGACAGGGGACCGACCGGATGGCGCTCGGCGACCGCGACCGACTCGCCCGGACGCCCGCCGCGGACGACGCGGCCGACGCGGCCTACGCCGACGCCGGCGTCGAGGCGAGCGACGTCGATGTCGCGGAGGTCCACGACTGCTTCACCATCGCCGAGGTGCTGGCGCTGGAGTCGCTGGGACTGTTCGAGCCGGGCGAGGGGATCTCGGCCGCCCGCGAGGGGGTCACGACCGCCGACGGCGACCTCCCGGTGAACCTCTCGGGCGGGCTGAAGGCGAAGGGCCACCCGGTCGGCGCGACCGGCGGCTCGCAGATCGCCGAATTGACCCGGCTCCTCCGCGGCGACCACCCCAACAGCGAGCACGTCCCAGACGCCGAGGTCGGCGTCGCGCACAACGCGGGCGGGACCGTCGCCAGCGCGGTCGTCCACGTGCTGGAGGTGGCGGAATGAGCGACGAGGACCCGAGCGGAGAATCCCCGCCGACCGACCGCGACTACGCCGAGTGGCTCGACGCACTCGCCGACGGCGAGGGGTTCGCGCTCGCGTGCCCGGACGGCCACGGCTCGCTCCCCCCGCGTCGCGTCTGCCCCGAGTGCGGGTCGCCGGACCTCTCGCGGGAGCCGCTCCGCGAGACGGGGACCGTCGAGACGTACAGCGTCGTCCACGTCCCGTCGCCGCGCTTCGCCGACGACGCGCCGTACGCGACCGCCGTGGTCGACTTCGGCCCGACGCGGTTGACGGGGATCGTCCGCGGGGACGACCCGGACGGGGACGCAGCCCCGGAGGTCGCAATCGGCGACGCGGTGACGGCCGCCGTCGGGGAGCGCGCCACCGACGGCGAGCGGCTCGTCGTCTTCCGGCCCGCGGCCGACCGGTCCCCGGACGAGTGAGCCGAGCGCGAGCGGGCGGGTCGCTCGGTAAGTGAGAGGTCACCCCGGAACCGGCGTCGCTCGCGGTCTTTCCGTCGAATTTCGGCGTCCGACGCGCGGCGGGGCAAAACCATTATACAGGGATGGTAAGTATTCCGACCGTATGTCCGACCGCATCCCGGTCCTCCTCGTCGACGACGACCCGGACCTGCGAGAGGTCACCGCCTCGTTCTTAGAGCGCGAGGCGGACCGGATCGCGGTCGAGACGGCGCCCGACGCGGACGCCGGGCTCGACGTCCTGGCGGACCATGAGGTCGAGTGCGTCGTCTCGGACTACGAGATGCCCGGGCGGGACGGACTGGCGTTCCTCGCCGCGGTCCGCGAGCGCTACTCGGACCTCCCGTTCATCCTCTTCACCGGGCGAGGGTCCGAGGAGGTCGCGAGCGAAGCGATCTCCGCCGGCGTCACCGACTACCTCCAGAAGCGCGGCGGCACGGAGCGGTACGAGCGGCTGGCGAACAGGGTCGTCGAGGCCGTCGAGAAGCGGCGCGCCGAACTGGAGGCCGAAGAGGCGGTCGGCCAGTTCCGCGCGGTCGCGGAGGGGGCGTCGGACGCGATCCTGTCGGTCGACACCGACGGCGTGATCGAGTTCGCGAACCCGGCCGTCGAGTCGGTGTTCGGGTACGAGCCGAGCGAGTTGGAGGGCGAGCCGCTGACGACGCTGATGCCCGACCGGCACCGGAACGACCACCTCGGAGCGGTCGAGCGGTACCTCGCCACCGGCGAGCGGAGCGTCGACTGGTCGGACGTCCGGTTCAACGCGCTCCACCGCGACGGCCACGAGGTCCCCGTCTCCCTGTCGTACGGCGAGTTCACCGCGGACGGCGAGCGACACTTCGTCGGCGTGATCCGCGACGCCACCGACCGCGACCGCCACCGGGCGTTCATCGAACACGCCAGCGACGTGGTCGCCGTGCTGTCGCGCGACTGGCGCTTCCGGTACCTGAGCCCCTCTTGCGAGCGCGTGACGGGCCACGCCCCGTCGGACCTGCTCGGCGAGCGGTCGCTGGACTACGTCCACCCGGAGGACCGGGAGGCGGTCAGGGCGGCGTTCGGCGAGGTCGACGTCGAGGGGGGCCCACCGACGGCCGAGTACCGGTTCGAGACGGCCGACGGCGAGTACCGGTGGCTCGAATCGGTCGGGAGCGACCGGATCGAGACGGACGACATCGAGGGGTACGTCGTCACCACCCGGGACGTCTCCGACCGGAAGGAGCGCGAGCGGACCCTCGCCAGGCTCCGCGAGTGGACCCGGGACCTCAACTACGCCCGGAGGACCGAGGAGGCGGCCGATCTGGCGGTGGAGGCGGTCGACGACCTGATCGACGCGGGGCTGAGCGGGATCCACCTCCGCACCGAGGAGGGGGACCGCCTCGAACCGGTCGCGCTGGGCCAGTCGGTGCCCGCGCTGTTCGAGGAGCAGCCGTCCTACGACCGGGACGCGCCGCCGGGGACGCGGGCGGCGATGGCGTGGGACGCCTTCCGGAGCGACGAGTCGCTCGTCGTCGACGAGCTGTCGACGTACGAGCCGCTCGACGAGCCCTCGCCGGCGGAGAGCCTCGTGTTGCGCCCGATCGGTGACCACGGGCTGTTCGTCGTCTCCTCGCCGGAGCCGAACGAGTTCACCGACACCGACGTGCTCGTGGCCGAGATCCTCACCGGCCACCTCGAGGCGGCGTTCGACCGCATCGAGCGGGAGAGCCGGGTGGAGCGGCTCCACGACGCGACGCGGACCCTCGTCCGGGCGGACTCGCGGAAGGAGATCGCGGAGCGGGCGGTCGAGGCCGCCACCGACGTGCTCGGGTTCTCGATCGTCACGGTCCGGATCCACGACGAGGACGCCGGCGGACTGGTGCCGATGGCCGTCTCGCCGAAGGCGGAGGACCTGCTGCCGGAGCGGCGGACCTACACCCCCGACGGGGGGAGCCTGAACTGGGGCGCGTACGACGCCGGCGAGCCCCGGAAGTTCGACGACATCCGCGAGACCGACGCGCTCGACGCCGACACGGACCTCCGGAGCCTGCTGATCGTCCCGATCGGCGACTACGGGACGATCTCGGTCGGCGAGACGGAGCCCGGCGTGTTCGGCGGCGTCGACGAGTACCTCGCCGGGATCCTGGCGACGGCGGCCGAGACGGCGTTCCAGGCCGAGGCGCGCACCCGCCGGCTGGCGGAGCGGACGTCGGAACTGGAGCGACAGAACGACCGCTTAGAGGAGTTCGCGGGGGTGGTGTCACACGACCTGCGGAACCCGCTGGAGGTCGCGCGCGGCCGGACCGAACTCGCCCGCGAGGAGTGCGACAGCGACCACCTCGCGGCCGTCGAGCGCGCGCACGGCCGGATGACAGCCCTGATCGACGACCTGCTCACGCTCGCCCGCGAGGGCGACCCCGTGACCGACCCCGACCCGGTGGACCTGGGCCGGGTCGTCGGCTCCTGCTGGCGGACGGTCGACACCCGGGACGCGACGCTGCGCGCCGACGCCGAGGGGATGATCCTCGCGGACGAGGGGCGGCTCAAGCAGCTGTTAGAGAACCTGATCCGGAACGCGATCGAACACGGCGGCCACGACGTGACGGTCGCGGTCGGGACGCTGCCTGACGGCTTCTACGTGGCCGACGACGGCCCGGGCATCGACCCCGACCGCCGGGAAGACGTGTTCGAGGCGGGGCACACGACCTCGCAGTCGGGGACCGGGTTCGGGCTGCGGATCGTCGAGCAGGTGGCCGACGCGCACGGCTGGTCGGTGCGGGCGGGAGCGAGCGAGGACGGCGGCGCGCGGTTCGAGATCACCGGCGTCGAGTTCGAGGAGTGAGCCGGTCCGAACCGGGCGCGAGCGGGGGAGCAGAGGGGCGGCGTCGCCCGCGTGACCGCGGTCGGGCGGAGTCGATCAGTCCCGCGTGACCAGTTCGACCTCGTGGCCGTCCTGGTCTTTGGTGAACGCGTAGTTGTGGTCGCACGAGGCGGGGTCGCGGTAGTCGGGCGCCTCGCGGGTCATGAGGTCGTCCCACGCCTCGTCGAGGTCGTCGACACGCACCGCGACGTGGCCCCAGCCGTCGCCCATCGTGTACTCGCGGCCGTCGTAGTTGTAGGTGAGTTCGAGCTTCATCGCCTCCTCGGCCGCGTCCTCGGGCGCCACGAAGTAGTTCGAGAACGTGTCGGCCTCCCAGCGGCCCGGGAACTCGGTGTACTCGAACTTGCGGGTCCAGTAGCCCAGCGCCTCGTCGGCGTCCTCGACGCGAATCATCGTGTGGTCGATGCTCCACTTCGCGCCGTGGTCGCGCTTGACGATCTCGATCTCGTGGCCGTCGGGGTCCTTCACGAACGCGTAGCGGTTCCCGCAGGACTCGGGGTCGCGGTAGTCCTCGACGCCCTCGTCCATCAGCTGGTCGTACGACTCCTGAAGCGCGTCCTCGGGGACGCGGACCGCGATGTGGCCCCAAGCGTCGCCGATCTCGTAGCTGCGGCCGTCGTGGTTGTACGTGAGCTCTAAGAGGGCGCCGTCCTCGTGAACGTCCTCGGGGCCGAGGAACACGTTCGTGAACGTGTCCGCCTCCCAGCGGCCCTTCTCCTCGTAGTTCAGGTGCGTCTGGTACCAGTCGAGGCTCTCCTCTAGGTCCTCGACGCGGATCATCACGTGATCGAAGGTTCCGTCCATGGGCGAGATATCGGCCGCTCGGGTCAAAAGCGTACTGAAGCCCGAACCCCCGCGACGGGCCGGACCGGCGAATCCGATACAGCGCGAATTCGCGTTTTATTAACGCCGAACGGGATGGATAGATACGGCTCGATCCCCCATATCGCACGTTCGCCGTCGACCGGCGGCGAACGTCTCTATGGCAAACGAACCGACGAAGCCGTCGACGGCAGACGGCACGACATCGCAGTATCGCTCGCATGTGACTCCTCCCGACACGGGCGCCGTGCGCCGGGTCGCCGCGTTCGCCGCGGGCGCCCCGTTCACCGCGCTCGTCGCGGCCGTCGAGGTGGCGCTCGTGACGGCCGCGCTCGGGGTCCAGCGGTCCGCCGCGCCGGTCGCGGTCGGGCTGATCGCGTTCTCCGTGTACGCGGCCGACCACGTCGCCGACGCGGAGGGCGACGCCGACTCGACGCCGCTGCGCGCCCGCTTCGCGCTCCGCTACGCCGACCAGCTGATGGTCGCCGCCGCCGTGAGCTACGGGCTCGCGGTCGCGCTCGCGGCGGGCGCCGGGCCCGCGGCGCTGGCGCTCGCGCTCGTCCCGGGCGCGGTGTGGATCGGCTACGCCACCGACTGGCTCCCGGCCCTCGGCGACCGCCTCGCGCCGCTCGGCGCGGGCTCGGTGCCGCGGCTCAAGGACGTGTTCCTCCTCAACTCCGCGGCGGTCGCGCTCGCCTGGGCGGTCGCGGTCGTCGCCGCCCCGCTCGCGTTCGCGGGCGTCCCCGTCGACTCGGTCGGGCCGGGGACGGTCGCCCTGCTTTTCGCGTACGTCCTCGTCCGCTCGTTCGTGGACGTCGAGGTCCCGAACGTCAGGGACGCCGCCGCCGACGCGGCGCGGGGCGTGGCGACGCTCCCGGTCGTCTTCGGGGTCGCCGGAACGCGGCGGATCCTCCTCGGCGTCGACGCCGTCGCCGCCGGGCTGCTCGCGGTCGCCTTCGCGACCGGCGCGGCGGCGCCGCCGGCCCTCGCCGCGCTGGCCGTCGGGCTCGCCGTCTCCCTGGCCGTCACCGCGCTCGCGGGGCGGCTCGACGGGACGGCGCTCGGCGTCGCCCCGGACGGCAGCTACCTCGTCGCCGGCGTCGCCCTCCTCGCGATCGGGCTGTGAGAGCGGGACGTTCCCTGCGCTGAGGCCCGAGCGACCGATTTTTTCGATGAACTAATTCGACCAGATGAGTTATAAATGCGATGCGCGTAAAAAACGCCATGGCCGCGCTGAGTCCCCTGTCCGTCGCCCTCCTCGTGGCCGTGACGGTCGGGCTCGCGGGGGCGATCCTCGCGTGGCGGGAGCGCCCGGAGCCGGGCGCGACCTGGCTCGCGGTGATGCTCGCCGGGCAGGTCTGGTGGGCGACGTTCCTCGTCTTCGAACTGGAGGCGACGACGCTACCGGCGAAGGCGCTGTGGTACGACGTCCAGTGGGTCGGCGTCGTCGCCATCCCGGTCGGGTGGCTCTTCTTCGCGCTGGCGTACACCGGCTACGACCGCTACGTGACCCCGTTCTCCGTGGCGATGGTGTCCGTCGTGCCCGCGGCCACCGTCGCGGTCGCCGCCGCCGGCGACCCGGGCAACCTCCTCGCGGTCGACCGGGTCGTCCGCGAGACCGCCGTCGGCACGTTCCTCGACGTGGTGCCCGGGCCGCTGTACTACATCATCGCGGGCTACACCTACCTCCTCGGCGCGGTCGGATCGGTCCCGCTGATCCAGCTGATCCGCGACGACGCCCGCCCGTTCCGGGGACAGAGCGCGGCGCTCCTCGTCGGGACCGCGGCGCCGTGGGCCGGCAGCGTCGCGTACCTCTCGGGCGCGATCCCGATCCCCGGGCTCGACCCCACGCCGCTGGTGTTCGGGGTCTCGGGGGTCGCGTACCTGCTCGCGCTCTCGCGGTTCCGGCTGTTGACGCTCGCGCCCGCCCCGCGCCGCCGGGCGAGACAGCTCGTCTTCGAGCAGCTCCACGACCCCGTGTTCGTCGTCGGGACCGAGGGGCTCCTCGTCGACTTAAACGAGAGCGCGGCCGAGACGTTCGGCGTCGACCGCCGCGACGCCATCGGCGAGCCGGCGTCGGCGGTCGTTCCGAAGTACGACGCGGTCCGCGAGCTCGACGCGGGCGGGGACGACAAACCGCGGGCGATACGGGTCGTCGGACGCGACGGGCAGCGCCCCTACGAGGCGACGATCAGGGACGTGGTCGACGACCACGACCGCACCACCGCGCGGGTCATAACCTACCACGACGTCGGGGCGTACCTCGGCCAACAGCAGCGGCTCAACGTGCTCAACCGCGTCTTCCGGCACGACGTTCGCACGGAGACGAACCTCATCCTGGGGTACGCCGAACAGCTTCGCTCGGACCCGACCGACGAGCGCGCGATGTCCGTCATCTCGGAGAGCGCCGAGCGGATGCTGGACCTCAGCGAGCGCACCCGGACCGCCGGCGAGCTGTTCGACCCGACGGACGAGTCGGAGTGGAGGCCGCTCCCGGCGGTCGTCGACGAGGCCGTCGCGGAGGCGCGAGCAAACGGTCCCGACGCGCGGGTCGAGGTCGGGGAGGTGCCGACCGTCCCCGTCAGAGGGGTGTTGGTGGTCGTCTTAGAGAACCTCTGCTCGAACGCGGTGCGACACAACGACGGCGACGCCCCGTGGATGCGGGTCGACGCCGCGGTCGCGGACGGGTGGATCGAGGTCACCGTCGCGGACGACGGCCCCGGGATCGATCCGGCCGAGTACGACGTTCTGGACCGCGGCACGGAGACCCCCCTCCGACACGGCAGCGGGATCGGCCTGTGGATCGTCAAGTGGGGCGTCGACCACCTCGGCGGCCGGATATCGTTCGAGGAGCGCGACCCGCGGGGCACGCTCGTGACGGTCTCCGTGCCGCTAGACCGGGAACCGTCCGAGGCCGGGGGCGACGGGAACGAAGCCCCAGAACCGCCCGCCGACGGCCCGTCGACCGGGGGCGGTTCGGTCTCGGGGCGGGCGCCGTCGGACGCGGGTCGATAGGCACTTGACGCCGGACCCCGACCGCGGGATATGGACGCTACGGCCACGACCTATCTCCCGTACGCGCTGCTCGCGATGGGCGCGTACGCCCTCGTCTCGCCGCTGATGCGCGTCGCCACGACCGGACCGAACGCGATCCCGAGCGACGTCGCCGTCGTCGTCTCGAACACGCTGCTCGTCGCCATGGCGATCGGCGTGATCGCGTACACCGGACAGGGGTTCACGGCCCACCTCGCGTCGCCGAAGCTGGCGCACGTCCTCGCGGCGGGCGTGTTCCTCGGCATCGGCATCCTCGCCCTCTACCGCTCGCTCTCGCTGGGGCCCGTGAGCGTCGTGACGCCCATCTTCGCGATGTTCCTCGTCTTCTCGTCGGTGATCGGCTTCCTGTTCCTCGGCGAGTCGTTCACGGCCCGGAAGGGGCTCGGCATCGCCTTCGCCGCCGCGGCCGTCTACCTGGTCTCCGGCGCCTGACCGCGGGCCGATACGGGAGTCGATCCGGAACCGCCTGCCGCGTGACGAAACCCCTTTAGCCGCCAGCGGGAAACGGGCTCATCCGTCGTGTCTCGCCTTCCGAGCTCCCTCCGGTCGCTGATCTCCCGCGTTCCGAACCCGTTCCGGCTGCTGATCTTGTACATCGGCTTCGCCCTCGCCCGGGTCGGCCTGATCGACCGCCACCGCGTGGTCCGGACCACCGACCTCGCGTGGCCGCGGATCGTCACGGGGATCGCGCGGATGTCGAAGAACGCGGTCGACGTGGCGATGGTCGGCGTCGCGGTCGGCACCAGCGCCGTCGCCGGCGTCGGCTTCGCCGGCCCCTACTGGGGGCTCGCGTTCGCGCTCGGCGGCGGCGTCGCCGGCGGTACCATCGCCCTCGTCTCCCAGCGGTTCAGCGCCGAGGCGCTCGTCGAACTCGGCGACGCGGTCCGGTCGAGCGTCCTCCTCGTGATCGCGATCACGGTCCCGGTCAGCGGCGCGTTCTGGCTGTACGCGCCGGCGTTCATCGACGTCCTGAGCAGCAACGAGGCGGCGATCGCCTACGGCGCCGACTACCTCCGCGTCGTCGGGCTCGGCGTCCCGTTCGCCGCGCTCAACCTCGTCGGGAGCCGGGTGCTGGTCGGCTGCGACGACGCCTACACCGCGATGCAGGTCCGGGCCGGCGGCGCGCTCGCGAACATCGTCCTCAGCGCGCTGTTCATCTTCGGCTTCGGCTGGGGCGTCGAGGGCGCCGCGGTCGGAACCGTCCTCTCGAACGTCCTCGCGGTCGCCGGCTTCACCGTCGGCCTCGTCCGCGGGAGCGCCCCGCTGATCGGCGAGTTCCCGGTCGCCATCGACGCGACCGGCTCGTACGTCAACCCCGGCATGCTCCGCGACCTCGTCGAGATCGGGGTCCCGGTCGGCGCGCGCAACCTCGTGTGGACCGCCGCCGAGTTCCCGATGCTCGCCATCCTCGACGTGTTCGGGCAGAACACCGTGGCCGCGTTCGTCATCGCCCGCCGCATCTGGGGGATCATGAACACCCCCGGCTGGGGCTTCGGCCTCGCCTCCTCCAGCCTGGTCGGGCAGGAACTCGGCGTCGAGCGCCCCGACGAGGCGGAGGCGTACGCCCGCGACATCATCCGCTTCTCGGTGGCGACGTACGCCGTCTCCGCGGTGCTGATCGCCGTCTTCGCGACCGACATCGTCTCGCTGTTCGCCGAGTCGCCCGACAGCCCCGAGATCCCGATCGCCGTCAACCTCGTCTACGCCGCCTGCGCGGCGGTGATCTTCCAGGGGGTCTCCGGCGGCGCGGCCGGCCCCCTCGACGCCGCCGGCGACACGAAGATCCCCTTCGCGAGCCAGTTCCTCGGGATGTTCTGCGTCTCGATCCCCCTCGCGTACGTCGGCGCGCACAGCGCGACGCCGGCGATCGACCTGCCGCTCGTCGGCGTCACGATCCCGGAAGTCGCGCTCCCCGCGATCGGCCTGTGGGGACTCTACCTCGCGTTCATGGCGGAGACGACGATCCCCGCCGCGATCAACTACCTGCGGTTCCGCTCGGGCAAGTGGAAGAAGATAAGCGAGGCGTACCGGCCCGAGGCGCCCGCGGACGACTGAGATCGGGCGGCGTCGGGCCCCGGCCGGCGGAGCGGATGACACGCCGCGGGCGGGCCCGAAGTCGCCGCGAGCCCGCGGCCGCTACGAGTCGTCCCCGAACGACTCCGCGAGCGCCGCGAAGTTGGCGAGCGTTCGGGTGGCGGTGGCGTCCTCGAAGGAGCGCTCGGTCGCCTCCCAGCCGTCGTACTCGTCGACGATCCGGGGGGTGAACTCGGGGTGGTACTGGACCGACCAGACGGGTCGGTCGCGGTGGCGGGTGGCGAAGTACTCGTAGTAGTCCGCGCGGCCGATGACCTCCATCCCGTCGCCGAGCTCCGTCACCACGTCGGAGTGGAGCACCGGCACGGTCGGCTCGACGCCGTCGAACAGCGGCTCGTCGGCGTCGAGGTCGGCGTCGCAGAGCCGGAGCCGAGAGGTCCCGCTGTCGACGACCTCGCCGCCGAGCGCGGCGTTCAGGATCTGGTGGCCGAAGCAGATGCCGAGCGTCGGGACCCCCTCCTCGACGAGTCGGCGCGCGAACCGCTTCTGGGCCGTGATCCACGGCTGGTCGGGCTCGTCGTAGACGCCGACCTCGCTCCCGCCGACGACGACGCCGTCCACGCCGTCGAGGCTCGGGTCGCCGTCCTCGTGCGGGTAGTCGTACACGCGGGCGTCGGGCAGGAAGTGCGCGATCTCGTCGGCCATGTAGCCCCCGTCGACCGCGTTATTGAGTACCAGTATCATCTGCGATCAATTTAAGAAGAACTGATCTCTCGGTAGTGACATGGGTTTCGATGCCGAAGCGGTACGTGCGGACTTCCCCGTCCTCGACCGGCGCGTGAACGGCCATCCCCTCACCTACCTCGACAACGCCGCGACCACGCACACCCCCCGACAGGTGTACGAGGTCTTCGAGGAGTTCTACGCGGGGTACAACGCGAACGTCCACCGCGGGATCCACGAGCTGAGCCACGAGGCCTCGCTCGCCTACGAACGGGCGCACGACCGCGTCGCCGACTTCCTCGGCGCCGACGGCCGCGAGGAGATCGTCTTCACCAAGAACACGACCGAGAGCATCAACCTCGTCGCGTACGGCCTCGGCCGGCACCTCGACGAGAGCGACGAGATCGTCGCGACGGAGATGGACCACCACGCCTCGCTCGTCACCTGGCAGCAGATCGCCAAGCGCACGGGCGCGACCGTCCGCCACGTCCCGGTCACGCCCGACGGCCACCTCGACGCGGACGCGGCCCGCGACATCGTCACCGACGACACGGCGGTCGTCTGCGTCCCCCACGTCTCGAACGTGCTCGGGACGGTCAACCCCGTCGCGGACCTCGCCGCCCTCGCGCACGACCACGGCGCGTACGCGGTCGTCGACGGCGCCCAGTCCGCGCCGACGCGTCCGGTCGACGTGGGCGCGATGGACGCCGACTTCTTCGCGTTCAGCGGACACAAGCTCGCCGGCCCGACCGGGATCGGGGGGCTCTACGGGAAGCGGGAGCTGCTGGAGGACCTCGACCCGTTCCTCTTCGGCGGGGAGATGATCCGGAACGTGACGCTCACCGACTCCACGTGGAACGGGTTGCCCTGGAAGTTCGAGGCCGGCACGCCGCCCATCGCGGAGGGCATCGCGCTCGGCGCGGCCGTCGACTACCTCGCTGAGCTGGGCATGGACGCCGTCCGCGAGCACGAGAACGACCTCGCGCAGTACCTGCTCCGGGAGCTCGCGGACCGAGAGTTCGTCCGGGCGTACGGCCCCGGCGTCGGCGAGGAGCGCACCGGCCTCGTCTCGTTCAACGTCGAGGGCGTCCACGGGCACGACCTCTCCAGCCTCCTCAACAACCGCGGCATCGCCATCCGCGCCGGCGACCACTGTACGCAGCCGCTCCACGACCGGCTCGACATCCCCGGCTCCGCCCGCGCGTCATTCTACGTCTACAACACCCGCGCGGACGTGGACCGCCTCCTCGAGGTCGTCGACTCGGCCCGCGATGACCTGGACGCGTACCTCGCCTCCGACCGTTACCACGATCTCGTCAGCGAACACTACCACCAGCCCCGTAACTCGGGCGCGCTCACCGACCCGACGTTCGTGAAGTCCTCGGAGGAGACGACCTGCGGCGACGACGGCGAGTTCCACGTGACGATCGCCGACGGGCGCGTCGAGGAGATCGCCTTCGAGAGCCGGAGCTGCGCGGTCAGCCGGGCCGTCGCCAGCCTGCTCTCGGAGGATCTAGAGGGTATGGCGGTCGAGGCCGTCGCCGACCTCGACGGGCACGTCGCCCGCGCGCTCGACGGGCAGTACCCCGACATCCGCAGCGAGTGCGTCGAGGGCCCCGAGGAGGTCATCCGCGAGGCGGCCCGAGAGTACGTCGCGGAACACGGGGCGTAGGCCGTCACCGCGGCGCTCGGCGTCGACCTCGGACGGGACGGGCGCGCGGCTCCGGGACGGGCGCGACCCGCTCGGATTACCG
The DNA here is from genome assembly GCF_005435055.1 of Halorubrum sp. SS7. Lineage (NCBI taxonomy): Archaea > Methanobacteriati > Methanobacteriota > Halobacteria > Halobacteriales > Haloferacaceae > Halorubrum > Halorubrum sp. SS7. The sequence continues at coordinate 401,394 of NZ_SGXV01000001.1, read as the reverse complement.
GATCGAACGGCCTCCTCAGCGATCGGTCACTTCTCCTCGGCGTGTCGCACCTCGACCGCGACGCCGCGCGTCGACCCCGCCATCTCCGGGCCGGACATCGCCGCGCGGCCGACGGCGAACGCCTTCGGCCCCTCGACCACGACCTCGTCGCCCACCCGCACGTCGCCGTCGGCGTCGACGACGCCCGGCGCGAGGACGGAGCCGCGCGGGACGAAGGAGTCGATCTCGACGCGCTTCGTCGGCGCGTCGCTCGCGACCCACCGGCGCGCGCCGGCGAGGGTGAAAGACAGGGTGCCGTACTGCGGGACCATCGTCGCCAGCTGCTCGCCCGGCTCGCCCTCGCGGCCGGCGTCGGGGTCGTCGCCCCACACCTGGAGCTTCGGGTAGCGCCCGGTGGTGCGCACGTCGGCCTCGCCCGGCCCGCCGAACAGGTCGTCGCCCGCGCCGTCGCCGAGGAGGAAGTCGGCGATGCCGCGGACCGTGTTGTGCTCGCGCTCCCGCTTGCTGTAGGCGGGCTCGCCCTGGAGGGCGGCGTTCAGCTCGCCGAGCGACTCGTCGGTTGTCGGGTGGTCGACGCAGGTGTACTCGAAGGGAACGTCGATCGCCGGATCATTCTCGACGCGCTCGCAGATCTCGCGGTAGCCGTCCTCCGGGACGTGCGCGACGACGCGGGAGTAGTCGTTGCGTTCGAGGTACCGCCGGAGGACCTCGGCGACGAACTCGATCTCGTCTTCGCTCCAGTCGCCGGTGACGACCGAGTCGTAGTGTTGCGCGGGGTAGGTCGTCTCCAGCTCCTGGGGCACCACGCCGATGGGCGAGGTCATCGAGACGGTGTGACCGCGCCACTGGATCGCGTCGTGGAACTGGCGGTGGCTCTGGGAGTCGCTGTACGGCTTCGTCGCCGAGCAGGGGACCAAGACGAGCGGCTGGTCGGTGAAGCGGTTGCGGTAGCGGCTCGTGACGCGGTCCGCGAACCGGCGGATCTCGACGCGGTCGAGCGTCTCCGCCGACGCCGCCGTCACCTCGGCGTCGCGCATGAGCGGGGTCCGCTCTTCGAGGTACCCCCACTGGTCGTCGAACTCGCGGAACGCGGCCGTGAGCCACCCCTCGTGGCGCGCCTGTCCCTCGACGTAGTCGCGGAGGCGACCGCTCCGGATCCGCTCGCGGACGCGGCGGAGCTCGGCGCGGAGCGCGTTGACGTTGTGGTCGGCGCAGTCGGCGCGCGTGAACTCGCTCCGCGGTCCGGCGCAGGCCGGACAGGCACACGGGAGTTCGTCGAGGTCTTCGAGGAAGTGCTCCGCGTCCGCGGTGAGGTACATCCCCTGGGTCCCCTTCGTCCGGGCGAGCGTCGCGTCGACGAGGTCGACGCCGGCGTACGCGAGCAGCGCGACGTTTCGCGGCGTCGCAACGCCGGAGAGGCCGAGCGCGGCGTCCGGCGGCAGGCCCGCCTTCGCGCGGACGACCGCGTCGCGGAACGCCTCGCCGTGGCCGACGAACCCCTGGGCGTCCGAGAGGAGGTACGCGTCGGCGCCGAGGTCGCGGGCGCTCCGGCTGTCGACGACCGCGGCCGAGGGGAAGTCGGCGTCCGGATGGTCGACCGCGAACGACTCGCGGACCTCGTCGCGCGTGCCGGCCGGGAACGACCGGTGCGGCAGCACCGTCAGCGCGCTCTCGTCGCCGTCGGGCACCTCGCGGTCGCCGGCCCAGAGGCTCCCGGCGTCGTCGAGGAACGGGTCCGCGAGCGCCGGCGTCGTGACGGGGTCGGCGAGGCGGACCTCCCCGAGGCGGGCGGCGCCGTCGCGCTCGTGGACCTCGAAGTAGTCGGTCATACCACCACTCGCGCGGGGACGGTCAATTCTCTTGTGTTCCGCGGCCGCCGCGGCCCGGCCGCCGGAGCGGAGCGCGGCCCGTCCGCGGCGCGGCGGGCGTGGCGTCGCGAGCCCGCCGACGGTCGACCGACCGCGGCGGGACGACCGGTCGGTTTCGGCCAGTGATAGCCGGGGGCCAACGGTTTTCACTCGGCGTTCCGTCCGGTCGCTCGATGGGCCGACGGTTCGACACGCGGGACGCGGGGGCGGATCGACTGCGGGAGCTGCTGGTGACGCTCGGCGTCGCCGATCCGGACTACGCCGCGGGGCGGCCGGACGCGGGGGTCACGCGGGCCGCCGCGGCGGCGTTCGTCTCCCTCACCGGGTTCGCGCTCCTCGTGCCGAACGTCACGCCGCTCGCGTCAGGCGGGGAGCCGCCGATCGGCGTCGCGCTCTCCGTGCTGGGGACGGTGCTCTCGGTCGCGCTCGTGGCGGTCGGGGGGCTCCTGTTCCGGAGCTCCTTCTCCACGCGGAACGCGGTCCGGATCGCGGTCTGGAACCTGTTCGGGATCGCGGTGCTCGGCGGCATCATGCTCGGCATCCTCCGGTATCAGGCGGCGCTCGGCTCGCCGTTCGTCGCGCCCACGTTCTCGGTCGCGAAGGTGCTCGCGATCGGCGCCGTCGCCCACGTGATCATCGGGGTCTACGACGCCCGGCGGGTCCGGGCGCAGCAGCTGGCGAAGGAACAGCGGAAGCTCTCGGTTCTCAACCGCGTGATCAGACACAACCTCCGCAACGAGACGACGGTGCTGGGCGGGCACGCCTCCATCGTCGCCGAGGGGGTCGACGACCCCGACCTGCGGGAGTCGGCCGAGACCATCGCGCGCAGCGCGTCGGTGATCGGCGGGCTCGCTGAGGACGCGAAGCGGCTTCAGGCCGCCTTCGAGCGTCGCCCCGACGAGCGCGGGCCGGTCGACGTCGACGCCGTCGTCGCGGACGCCGCCGAAGCGGCCCGCGAGGCCGGCGCGGAGACGGTCGAGACCGACGTGGACCCCTGCGTCGCGCTGGCCGACGAGCGGCTGGCGACGGCGGTCGAGGAGCTCGCGACGAACGCGCCGGACCACGGCGCGAGCGAGGTCGCCCTGTCCGCGCGGGAGCGCGACGGTGACGTCGAGATCGCCGTCAGCGACGACGGACCGGGGATCCGGGAGACGGAGGGGCGCGTGATCACCGGCCGCGACCCGGAGACCCAGTTGGAACACGCGAGCGGGCTGGGGCTCTGGATCGTGCGCGCGACCGCCGACGCGTTCGACGGCTGGCTCTCCATCGAGACGACCCGCGCCGACGGAGACGGCCCGAGCGGCGACGAGACCGGGACGACGATCACCCTCGGCGTGCCGGCGGCCTGACGGTCTCCCAGCGCGCTCTCCGCCGGCGCGCGGCGGAACTGTTAGGCCGACCGCGACCGACCGATCGGTATGGACCCGACCGGCCCGTGGGACCGCGACCGCGTCGACGAGTACCTCGCCGCCGCGCGCGTCCCGGTCCGGCTCGGCTGCCGCACGCCGAGCGACCGCCCGTGGATCGTCTCGCTGTGGTTCGCGTGGGACCCGGACGCGGGGGGCGAGCCCGACGGAGACGGCGGTCACGGGGGCACAGCCGGGGCGATCCGCTGCGCGACGAGCGCGAGCGCCGACCTCGTCGAGTTCGTCGAGCACGACGACCACGTCTCCTTCGACGTGTCGACGAACGACCCGCCGTACAAGGGGGTCCGCGGCCGCGGTCGCGCGACGGTCGTCCCCGACGAGGACAAGCGGCTCCTCCGGTCGCTCCTGACGAAGTACCTCGGCGGGACCGACAACCCGACCGCCGAGCGGCTCCTGCGGCCCGAGCGCGACGAGGTCGAGATCCGGATCGAGCCCGAGCGGCTCCACGCCTGGGACTACTCGGAGCGCATGGAGACCGGCGGGGAGTGAGGCGACCGCGGGCGGTCGACGGCGCGGCCCGCGTCGCTCTCCGCGAGGCGATCGTTTAAGCGGTCGCCGGGCCACCCGACGGTATGAGCGCTCTCGACAGCGACGAGTACCGCGCGTTCCGCCGCGACCTCCACCGCCACCCGGAGCCCGCGTGGCGCGAGTTCTACACCACCGCCCGCATCGTCGAGGAACTCCGCGAGCGAGACCTGACGGCGCTCCACGTCGGCCCCGACGCGCTGGCGGGCGACGAGCGCCTGAACGTCCCGGACGACGAGACGTTGGCCGAGTGGGAGGACCAGGCCCGCGAGGCGGGCGCCGACCCGGAGATCCTCGACCAGCTCTCCGGAGGCTACACCGGCTGCGTCGCGGTCGCCGAGCGCGGCGACGGCCCCGTGGTCGGCCTCCGCGTCGACATCGACGGGCTCCCGATCACGGAGTCGGAGTCCGGCGACCACGTCCCGGCCGGCGAGGGGTTCCGCTCCGAGCACGAGGGGTTCATGCACGCCTGCGGCCACGACGCCCACGCGACGATGGGGCTCGGCGCGCTCGACGCGGTCCTCGACTCCGACTTCTCGGGCACGCTGAAGGTGTTCTTCCAGCCGGGCGAAGAGCAGGTCGCCGGCGGCAAGCCGATGGCCGAGTCGGGCCACCTCGACGACGTGGACTACCTCTACGCGGTCCACGTCGGCCTCGACCACCCGTCCGGCGAGGTCGTCTGCGGCGTCGAGGGGTTCCTCGCGGTGCGGCACTTCCTCGCGGAGTTCTCCGGCGAGCCGGCCCACGCCGGCGCGCGCCCCGAGCAGGGCCGGAACTCGGTCCAGGCGATGGCGGCCGCGATACAGAACCTCTACGCCATCCCGCGGCACGCCGACGGCCCCACGCGGGTGAACGCCGGGCTCGTCGGCGGCGGCACCGCGACGAACATCATCCCCGAGGAGTCGCACATCGAGGGCGAACTGCGCGGGCAGACGACGGAGCTCGCCGAGTACATGTCCGACCACGCCGACCGGATCCTCGACTCGGCGGCGGAGATGCACGACTGCGAGGTCGAGGTGTCGACGCTCGGCGAGGCGCCCAGCGCCACGAGCGACGACGCGCTCGCCGGCCTCGTCCGCGAGTCCGCGGGCGACGTGGCGGGCGTCACGAGCATCGTCGACAGCGACGACCTCGGCGGCTCCGAGGACGCCACGTACCTGATGAACCGCGTCCAAGAGCAGGGCGGGCTCGCCTGCTACCTCGGCGTCGGCACCGACCACCCCGGCGGCCACCACACGAGCGACTTCGACGTGGTCGAGGCGGACATCGGGATCGGTATCGACGTGATCGCCGGCGCGATCCGGCGGGTCGCCGAAACGCGGCCGTAGCGGGAGCGAGCGACGAGAATCCCGACCTCAAGCGTAAGGTTCCCTGAACCAGAACCGGTCTGGACCGTCTTTTATTTCTACCGAAACCGGCCCGCGATTGAGTTGTAAAATGATGTGGAGACGCGAGAGGCAGGCGCGAGGTCGTCGGGCTTCGCCCGACTGCCAGAGGGACCTTCGGTTCCTCGCTGGAGTCGGTTGCCGAGCGAAGCGACGACGACCGATCGAGGGATTGAAACACTTCACCCAACTCCCCTAGCGGCGAGTTATGAGAGCCTGCTAGGCCTTCGGCGGGCGTCACCGCGAAGCGACCGGTGATGCTATGAACGCTGATGTGTATTTCTTTTCATATGTTTCTCGACTGAAACAACCGGTCGACGAGAGTTGCGTATCGGTCGCCGAAACCGCTCGATCCCCGAGCGATGACAACGGATCGAGACCGAAGCTACAAGACATTCCCGACATTTGACGAGGACGATGCAGCGGCTCGCCGGTCTGGCGCTTACTACGTTCGCAGTGTTACTCGCGGTCTCGACCGTCGGCGTGGCGTTTGGCGAGTTTTCACTCGTGGTCGATCTGACCGTCGCTCTCGTCGGACTGGGGTTCCTTACTGGGAGCGTCCTTTCGCTCATCGAGCTCGGACAGCGGATCCACCAGATCTCGCGGTTCCTCCTCGCAGACGTCCGCGGCGGGGACGACGTCGCGACGCTTCCCTCCGGGGACCACTGGCTACGCATCGAGGCCAACGCCACCGCGTTAGACGAGCCGGTCCGTGGCGTTCTCGGCGACGCTCCTGCGGTGGCGGTTACCAGCGGGGGTCACATACGCGAACGATTCGCAGGAGTTCCGTGGCCGAGTACACGGAGCGGGGCCGGCTTCGAGCAGACCGAAGCGGTTCCTACCCGACTCTATCAATCGACCACCAACGTCACCCTCGCCGCTACCGGCACGTCGCGGACCGTCGGAGATGACATCCGTGTCGTTGGAGGCGACCGAAGGGAGCTGACCGCTGACGACGACGTGTCGTCACATACAACGAACGCGCTTTCGGACGTTGAAATCGACGTCGGAGATGCCGTGTTCAGAGGACGCATCTTTGAACACTATCTCCGAATTACCGAAGCGACGATACCGGACGGAGAGACGGTTCAGCTCTTCGGACCGGTTACCGTCGTGACGGCCGGGGGCGAAACGACGGTCACGCCGGCCGGCCGCTTCGCGAATCGGCCGCTGATAACGACGGCAGGATGGGGAGCCATCCTACGACGGATAGGGCGACGGATCGGCATCCTTTCTCTGGTGGCCCCGATAACCGGTGTAACGGGGTTGTTCTTACTCACATTGGTCGGCGTTACGCTCATCGGGTAGCTGTTCCGAGCGCGGCTCGATGAGGGGAGACGGTCGGGAGATATAGATCGAATGGCGTATACTCCGTACTAAGTGATCTGTCGCTTGCTCGTACTGACCGCACCGAGGTAGGACGTCTCAGTTCCGACGATCGCAACGAAGACAGAATGTAGAGACGTCCGACCGCGAATTCGTCTTCCGGACATTACTCCTCAGAACGTGAGGTGCGAGCTCGACGACGGGCCGTCGTCGTCGCCGTCGTCGTCCGGCAACCCCTCGTAGAGGTACGTGAGGTCGTCGTCGGTGAGGAACACCGCGCCGTCGCGGACCTCGACATCGATCGACCGGAGCGTCGTCCCCGCGGCCTCGCCGTTGTCGCAGTCGCCCTCGCAGGCGTCGAACGCCGAGCCGTGCTTCGGGCAGACGACCGAGCCGCCGCGCGTCACGGCGCCCACTTCCTCCCGGTGAAGCCGCTGGTCCTCGTGGGTACAGCGATTGATCCACGCGCGGACGGGCTGTCCGTCGCCGCCGGCGTCCGCCTCGTCTACCCCGTCGTCCGGCTCGTCGGCACAGGGCACGAGGAACACCTCGCGGTCCGCGTCGCCCTCGCGGGCCGTGAACGCCCACGACCCCCGCTCGCGAACGGTCTCGACGGTGGTCAGTCGGTAGCCGCTCACGGGGTCAGTACTTCGCGTCGGCGCCGGTCGTCTCGTACACGCGGTCCATGATGGCGTCGCGCTCGCGGGTCCAGTTGGCCATCGCGGCCGGGCTCGTCGGGTACTCGTCGTAGTGCGCGATCAGCTCGTCGGCCAGCGACTTCGTCTGGTAGAAGTTCCGGATCGTCCCCCAGTAGCCGAACGACTTGATCGCGGCCTTCACCTTCAGCCCGAAGGACATCGAGGTCGACCCCTCGTACAGCGCCTCCGCGAGCTTCTCGCCCGGCAGCGACGCGAGGAGGCCCATTAGGTCGTCCACGTCGACCGCGGTCGAGAGCACGTTGTACACGTCGAGGCCGGCGTAGCGCCCGCCGAAGTGGTCCATCACGCGGGTGTTGTACCGCCAGAGGTTCTCCTCGCTCACGTCGCCGTCGGAGATGGCCTTCACCGCCTGCTCGCCGGCGTACTTGCCCGCGTACGCCGCGCCGGCGATGCCGCCGCCGGTCGTCGGGTTCACGTGGCCCGCGGCGTCGCCGACCGCCATGTAGCCGGGCGCGACCGCCGAGTCGTACGGTCGGCGGGTCGGCAGCGCGGCGCCGAGCTTGTCGCGCACCTCCGCGCCCTCGAACTCGGGGCGGTCCCGCAGGTCCTTCTTCAGCGACTCGACGAGCTGCATCGGTTCCTCGGTCATCTGGAAGCCGAGGCCGGCGTTGATCTCCGTCGCCGTCCGCGGGAAGTACCAGAGGTAGCCCGCCGCGCGGTCGGTCGCCTTGAACACGAGGGCGTCGTCCCACTCGACCGGCTCCGGTACGTCGACGATCTCGCGGTACGCCGAGCAGAACTGCGAGTACCGGACGTTCGTGTCGAAGGTCGTCCCCTCGAAGTCGGCCTTGTCCTGGAGCAGCGAGAGCGACCCGGCGCCGTCGATCACCACGTCCGCCGTGTACGTCTTCGGCTCCCCCTTCCGCACCGCGTGAATGCCCGTGACGCGGCCGGTCTCGTCCTGGAGCACGTCGTTGATGACGGTGTCGTAGTGGAAGTCGACGCCCGCGTCCTCCGCGCCGGCGATGATCTGACGGCCGTACTCCCAGCGGTCGATGACGGCGAGCTCGCCGGGGACCGGGATCTCCAGGACCGTGTCCTCCTGGGGGATCTCGAACCGACCGTGGTCGACGCCGGTGTTCGTGAACGCGGGTTCGAGCCGCTCTTTCGGGATCGCCTCGGGGAAGGCGTCCGCGCCCTTCAGGGCGTCGCCGCAGGCGATGTGGCCGGCCTCCTCAGCGTCCTTCCGCTCGACGATGACGACGTCGAGCCCCTCGTTCGCGATCGTCGCGGCGGCGTAGCAGCCGGCGGTCCCGGCGCCCGCCACGACGACGTCGTACTCGTCGATATCCATTACCGGACCGTGTCGTGCCCCCGGCAAAACTCTTTGCTCCCGTTTCGGTCGCGTCGGAGGCGACGGATTTCGCGGGCGACCGCGGCGCGAGGCGGGCGGCGCGGAGCCTAACTGTTCAGGGTCACCGTTTAACGGGCCGCAGACGGATGTCCATGGTATGGGTCACCTCGATCAGGTCGACGCCGACCGCCTCCGGGCATGGCTCTCGGAGGTCCGGTCGTCGGAGGCGACCGCGGCGCTGATGGTCGCCGTCGCGTACGACCGGGGGATCGGCACGGCGGAGCTCGCATCGTGGTACGACCGCTCCGAGGAGTGGGTCGCGGAGACGATCGAAGCCCTCGACTCGCCGGGCTTCGTCTCGACGGTGGCCCGCCTCGAAGGAGTCGACCTCGACGCGGTCGCCGACGAGTCGAACCTCGCGCCCGCGACGGTCCGCGACTGGTTCGACGACCTCGGGGACGAGCCGGTCCCGGAGGCGGCGGACGTGGTCCGCCGGTACGCCGAGGGGTCGGTCGAGCCGGTCCGGAGCGGGTCGCCCTCGACTGTCTACCACCTCGACAGGGCCGTCGTCGACGAGCGCGGGTGGTCGATCGACGACGACGACCTGTTCGCGAAGGCCGCCGAGGCCGACCTCGACCTCCCGGAGTACGGGCGCTTCCTCGTCGAGCCCGGGGAGTCGATCCTGGAGGCGGCGGAGCGCGGCGGCCGGTCGTGGCCGTACGCCTGCCGCGGCGGCGCCTGCTCGAACTGCGCCGTGATCGTCGTCGAGGGCGACGTGGCGATGCCGGGACAGTCGATCCTCTCGGACGAGCAGATCCGGGCGGCGAACGCCCGCCTCTCCTGCGTCGGCGTCCCGATCACCGACGAGGTCAAGGTCGTCACCGGCGTCGGCGACGCGGCGGACTTCGCCGACCTGCGGCTGCCGTCGCCGGCCGACGAGGCGGGGGCGTCGGACTGACGGCCGGCGGAGCGGCGGCGTCCCGAGCGCCGCCGATTACTCCTCGGTCTCGTAGTGTTCGCCCGCCGCCTCCGGGAGCCGCGTCCGGCCGACCAAGGCGAGCACGAGGATGACGACCACGAACGGCGTGATCCGGATGAGCTGGCGGGGGACGCCGATCCCCTGGGTCTGGAGGACGGTCTGGAGCGCGTCCAGCCCGGCGAACAGCATCGTCGAGAAGAACGTCCCGACCGGGTTGTAGTTGCCGAACAGGTACGCGACGATGGCGATGAACCCCTTCCCGTTGACCATCGTCGGGCCGTTCCCGGTGAACTGGCCGAGGTCGAGCGACAGCGCCGCGCCGCCCATCCCGGCGAGCACCCCCGAGATCAGCACCGCCGCGTAGCGGACGCGCGTGACGCTCACGCCGGCGGTGTCGAGCGCCTTCGGGTTCTCCCCGCTGGCGCGGATCCACCGGCCGAACGCCGTCCGCTCGAACACGTACCAGGACCCGGCGACGGCGACGAACAGCATGTACACCGACGGCGACGCCGAGAACAGCGCGCCGAAGAACGGGATGTCGGCCAGGACCGGCACCGAGATCGACCCCGTCGTCGCGACGGTCGGGGAGTTCGGGCTCCCGTAGAACACCTGGGACGCGAACGGGGCGAGCCCGAGCGCGATGAGCCACACCGCGAGCCCGGCGATGATCTGGTCGGCCCGGAAGCCGATCGTCACGACGGCGAACAGCGCCGCAAGCAGCGTGCTCGCGACGACGCCGCCCGCGTAGCCGACCCAAACCCCGCCGGTGATGTCGGCGACGTAGATGGCGCTGAACGCCGAGATGATCAACAGCCCCTCCAGTCCGATGTTGATCACGCCGGACTTCTCGGCGAAGATCCCGCCGAGGGCCGCGAACGCGATGGGGACCGACAGCCGCAGCGCGGACGCGAGCGTGAACCGGCTCGTGAGCGCGTCGGCGAGCGTCCCGGCGATCGAGTCCGGGAAGGCCAGCCCGGCGAGCAGCAGCGCGACGATCCCGACGACCGTGACGCCGGCGACGAGCGCGCGGGTTGAGTACCGCTCCAGGATCGATCCCGAATCGGCGACCGGACCGCTCGTCGACCCGTCCGCGGGCGCGTCACTCATCGGTCTCACCCCCGTCGACCGGCACGCCGCCGTCGGTCGCGGCCGACTCCGGCCCCCGACCGATCCCCGGGAGCCCCCGGGCGAGCAGCCGGAAGAACTCCGGCATCGCCACGAACAGGATGATGAGTCCCCGGAGGACGCCGACCAGCTGCGGCGGCACGTCCGTCGCGAACTGGACGACCGTCGTCCCGCTCTTCAGCACGCCGAACAGCAGCGCGGCGATCCCGACGCCGAGCGGGTTGTTGCCCGCGAGGATCGAGACGGTGATCCCGTCGAAGCCGTACGAGGGGATCCCGGTCTGGAACGTGCCGAGCACCATCATCACGTACATCGCGCCGGCGATCCCGCCGAGCGCGCCCGAGAGCGTGAGGCTCGCGACGACGGTGCGCTCGGCGTCGACCCCGCCGTACTCGGCCGCCTCGGGCTGGACGCCGCTCGTCCGGACGTCGTACCCGAACGCCGTGTGTTCGAGGAGGTAGTAAAGCGCGCCGAGCGCGAGGAGCCCGAACGCGAGCGCGACCAGCGAGAAGTCCTGTCGCGCGCCGAACAGCACCGCCGGGAACTGCGCGAACTCGGGGAGGGGGACCGTCTGGTTGGCGGCGCTCTCGGGGTCTTTGAACACGCCGCTGACCAGGTACAGCGCGACGCCGGTCGCGATGAAGTTGAGCATGATCGTCGTGATCACCTCGTTGGCGTCGGCGTACGCCTTCAACAGGCCGGGGATCGCGCCGTAGAGCCCGCCGAACACCGCTCCCACCAGCAGGCCGAACGGGATCAACACGACGGTCCCGACGACGCCAGACACGAGCGACGACGCCCAGAGGACGCCGAGCGCGGTCGCCAGCGCCCCGACGACGAGCTGGCCCTGCGTCCCGATGTTGAAGATCCCGGCGCGGAACGCCAAGGCGACCGAGAGGCCGGTGAAGATCAGGAGCGTCGTCTCGCGGAGCGTGACCGCGAACTGTCCGTTCGGCGACCACCCGCCGCTGAAGGGGTCGCCCAGCGCGCCGAGGAAGAGGCGGTCGAACACCGCTATCGGGTCGTAACAGAACCCGGTCCCGAAGTAGTACACCGCCTCACCGGCGGTACACGTCGTCATGCGTCCGGCGACGAGCACCAGCACCGCGCCGATGAGCACGGAGAGCACGAGCGCGGCGGTGCTGATCAGGATCCGTTCGGTCCCGGACGCCGTGGCGAGCCGCGAAAGCACGTCGCGGGCGCGGTCGGCGACGCTCACGCCCGGTCACCTGCCGGATCGACCGCGTCGGCCGCCGCCTCGTCGTCCGCCGCGTCCGCCCCGTCGGGCGGCGACGAGGGGTCCGGGTCGCCGTCGGCGCGCTCGCCCGGTCGCTCCCCGGCCATCAGGAGCCCGAGCTCCTCTTCCGTCGTCTCGTCGGGGTCGACCACGTCGATGAACTCCCCCTCGTAGATGACCGCCAGCCGGTCGGAGAGCCCCTGGACCTCCTCCAGCTTCGAGGAGACGAGGAGGACCGCCACGCCCTGTCGACGGAGCTCCAGCAGCCGCTCGTGGATGAACTCGATCGAGCCGATGTCGACGCCGCGCGTCGGGTGCGAGGCGACCACCAGCTCCGGGTCGCGCTCGAACTCACGGCCGACGATGAACTTCTGCTGGTTGCCGCCCGAGAGCGACTCCGCGTCCGCGTCGGCGTCCGGCGGGCGGACGTCGTACTCGTCGATGATCGCCTCCGCGTGGTCGCGCGTCGTCTGCCAGTCGACCCGGCCGTTGGCGGCGAAGTCGGGGTCGTGCTGGCTCCCCAACAGCCCGTTCTCGACGAGGTCGAACTCCATCACCAGCCCGCGCTCCTGCCGGTCCTCGGGGACGTACGCCATCCCGGCGTCGATCCGGTCGCGCCGCGAGACGGTCGTCACGTCCTCGCCCAGGAAGCGGATCTCGCCCGCGTCGACCGACTGGAGCCCGGTCACCGCTTCGACCAGCTCCGTCTGTCCGTTGCCGTCCACGCCCGCGATGCCGAACACCTCGCCGCCGCGAACGTCGAAGGAGACGCCGTCGACCGCTCTGACCCCGCGGTCGTCCTCGACGACCACGTCCGAGACCGACGCGACGACGTCCCCGGTCTCCGCGGCGCCGCGGTCGACGTCCATGAGCACCTCGCGGCCGACCATCAGCTCCGCGAGCTCCTCTTGGCTGGTCGCGTCCGCGGCGACGGTCCCGACCTTCCGGCCGTCCCGGAGGACCGAGATCTCGTCGGCGGCGCGCATCGCCTCGCCGAGCTTGTGGGTGATGAAGATGATCGTCTTGCCCTGCGCCGTGAGCTCCTCTAACACCTCGAACAGCTCGTCGACCTCCTGCGGCGTCAGCACGGCGGTGGGCTCGTCGAGTATTAGCGTCTCGGCGCCCCGGTACAGCGCCTTCAGGATCTCGACGCGCTGTTGCTCCCCGACCGAGACGTCTTCGATCCGCGCGTCCGGGTCCACGTCGAAGCCGTACCGGTCGGCGAGGTCGGCCACGGCCTCTCGGGCCGCCTCTCGGTCGACGGCGAGTCCGCCCCACTTCCGCGGCTCGCTCCCGAGCGTGATGTTCTCGGTGACGGTCATCGGGTCGACGAGCATGAAGTGCTGATGGATCATTCCGATCCCGGCGTCGATCGCGTCCCGCGGCGAGCCGAACGCCTGCGGTTCGCCGTCGAGCCGAACCGTTCCCGACGTCGGCTCGTAGAGGCCGTAAAGGACGTTCATCAGCGTCGTCTTCCCGGCCCCGTTCTCACCGAGAAGGGCGTGGACGGTGCCGCGTTCGACCTCGAGGTCGACGTCGTCGTTCGCGACGACGCCGGGGAACCGCTTGGTTATCCCGTCGAGGTGGACGGCTGTGGCCATTGGTCTACTACCCTCTGGTTCAACCGTGATTGAATATGTTTGGATATGATTCGGTGCCCGCGGCGCGCCGATCGGTCGGGGCGCCGACAACATCCGGTGCGGCGGCGCGCGGGCGACGCCCGTCGAGGGGCCTTACAGCTCCGAGGGGACGTCGATGTCGCCGGCGATGATGTTCTCGCGGGCGGTCGCGACCTCCTCGGTGACGTCGTCGGGGATCTCGGAGCCGAGCTGGTCGCCGTAGACGAGCGCGACGCCGTCGTTGCCGAGCCCGAGGGCGACGTTCGAGCCGCCGGGGAACTCCTCGTCGACGGTCGCTTCGATCGCGTTGTAGACCGCGGTGTCGACGCGCTTGACCATGCTGCCGAGGATGACGTCGGCGTAGTCCGGGCGCGTGACCGACTGGTCGCGGTCGACGCCGATCGCGAACTTCCCCTGTTCCTGGGCGGCCTGGAAGACGCCGGTGCCGGTGTTACCCGCGGCGTGGTAGACGATGTCCGCGCCGCTGTTGTACATCGAGGTCGCCGCCTCGCGGCCCGCGGCCGGGTCGTTGAAGCTGCCGGTGTAGTTGACGCTGACGTCGACGTCGTCGTTGCCCGCCGAGACGCCCGCCTCGAAGCCGGCCTGGAACTTCTGGATCAGGTCGGACTCGACGCCGCCGACGAACCCGAGGTTCGTCGAGTCGCCCTGGGTGGAGCCGGCGCCGGCCGAGAACGAGCGCGTCGTGAGCAGGCTCGCCATCAGGCCCGCGAGGTACGACCCCTCGTGCTCCCGGAACGTGTAGCTCGCGACGTTGTCCGCGTCGACGACCGAGTCGACGATCATGAAGTCCTGGTCGGGGTACGACGACGCGGTGTCGGTGAGCGAGTCCGCCTGGAGGAACCCGATACAGCACACCAGGTCGTAGTCCGGGTCGCTGGAGTTCGCGAACTGCTGCTGGAAGGTGCTGAACTGCGCCACCTCGTCGGGCTGGGCCTCGCGGAAGGAGATCCCCAGCTCCTCTTCGGCCTCGATCGCGCCCTGCTGGGCCTGGTCGTTGAACGACCCGTCGCCGAGGCCGCCGGTCGCGTACACCATCCCGATGTTCGCCGCCGGACCGCTCCCGCCGTCGGAGCCGTCGTCGCCGTCGGACCCATCGGATCCGTCAGACCCGTCCGAGCCGTCCGAGCCGTCCGAGCCGTCCGAACCGTCGGAGCCGTCCGAACCGTCAGACCCGTCCGAGCCGTCGCTCGGACCGCCGCTACATCCGGCGAGGCCGATCAGGCCCGCCGCGCTTGCCGCCTTGATGAACCGCCGCCGTTCGAAGTCGGATGCCATCTCACTACTAACCCCGTCGGAACGGGGCATAAATTCGTCGTTCCCCCGACGCGGCTGTCACACGTTCGTGCGGACGTACGGAGCGAACCCGGCGGAATCGACCCCGGTATCGAGGGGTTCGATCCACGAACCCGAATCTCTCACGGTCGTAAACGGCCCGCCGTCGCGGAGACTCGGTCGGGAACGCCCTCGGCGACGCGAGGACTCAGACCGCCGCGACCGCGTCCTCGACGAGCCCCTCGACCTCGGCGACCAGCGCGTCGACCTCGTCGCTCTCGGCGTACACCCGGACGTACGGCTCCGTCCCGGAGGGGCGGACCAGCGTCCACGAGGCGTCGTCGAACTCCAGCCGGACCCCGTGGTCGGTGTCGACCGCGGCCTCGGGGAACGCCTCCGGCAGCGCCGTCTCCAGTCGGTCCATCACGTCGCCCTTCGCGTCGTCGGGACACGAGACGCTCACCTTCCGGTACGGGCGCTCCGTGATCGGCGCTCGGAGCGCGTCGAGCCCCTCGTCGGCGACGAGGCGGGCGATCACCGCCGCCGAGGTGACGCCGTCGATCCACCCCCCGAAGGCGACGTGGATGTGCTTCCACGGCTCGGCCGCGAAGACGACCCGCGTGTCGGCGCCGACCTCCCCGGCGGCGCCCGCTTCGCCCACCGCGCCCGCCTCGCCGAGGGCGCCGGCGTCCGTGGCCGACTCCCGCACAGCGGCGATCCCCTCGTGGAGCGCGCCGAGGCGCACGCGTTCGACCCGGCCGCCCGCCTCGCGGACGCGCTCGTCGATGCGGCCCGAGGCGTTCGGCGTCGTCACGACGACGGGGTCGGCCGCGTCGCTCGTGCGGGTGTACCGCTCCGCGAGGAGGGCGAGGACCGTGTCCTCGTGGACGACCTCGCCGTCCGCGTCGACGATCACGATCCGGTCGGCGTCCCCGTCGTGACCGATCCCGAAGGCGAACCCCTCCGTCTCTCCCGAGCCGTCGCCCTCACCGGACTCGCCGGCCGTCGGTCTGCCCGGGTTCTCGACGCCCTCGTTGGCGTCGGCGACGAACGCCCGCAGGTCGGCGAGCGTCTCCGGGGTCGGCTTGCTCCCGCGGCCGGGGAAATGGCCGTCGACGTTGCCGTTGAGCGTGACCACGTCGGCGCCCAGTTCGCGGAGGACGGCCGGCGTCGCGGGCGCGCTCATCCCGTTCCCGCAGTCGACCGCGACGCGGAGCCCGTCGAGGGGCGCGCCGAACCCCGCGGCGTACTCGCGCACGGCGTCGAGGTAGCCCCCGAGCGGGTCGGTCCGGACCGCCTCGGTCCAGTCGTCCCACGGGGCGACCGCCTCCTCGTCGGCGACCCGCGCCTCGACGGCGCGCTCCGCGTCGCGGTCGAACTCGACCCCGTCGCGGAACAGCTTGATCCCGTTGTCGGTCGGCGGGTTGTGCGACGCCGTGAGCATCACGCCGTAGCGACCGCGCGAGGCGTACGCGAGCGCCGGCGTCGGCAGTCGCCCGGCGCGGCGCACGTCGACGCCGCCCGCCGACAGCCCGGCCTCCATCGCCGCGGCGAGCGCCGGGCCGGTCACCCGCCCGTCGCGGGCGAGCACGACCGTCGACTCGGGGGTCGACCCCGCGGGCGACTCCTCGGCTCGGCTGCGTATCTCGGCGGCCACGGCTCGCCCCACGGCGAGCGCGAGCGCCGGCGTGACACGGTCCTCGACGCCGCCGCGTATCCCGGCGGTTCCGAACAGGTCCATGTCGACCACGTCGGCGCCCGGGAGTTAGTAGGCGTCGGTTGCGGCCGCGAGGTCGGCCCACCGGGAGTCGACAGTTGGGGGAGTCGGTCGCCGGCGGGTCGTTTAAATCGTCGGCGGGCGCACCACCGACCGATGACCGACCGCGTTCGCGCGCACGTCTTCGTCTCGGGCAGGGTTCAGGGCGTCTACTACCGGGCGACCACCCGCGACACGGCCCGCGAGAAGGGCGTCGACGGCTGGGTCCGGAACCTGGAGGACGGCCGAGTCGAGGCCGTCTTCGAGGGGCCGGAGGGCGACGTCCGCGACATGGTCGCGTGGTGCGAGACGGGGAGCCGGGCCGCCGAGGTCGACGACGTGGACGCCGAGTACGGCGAGCCGGAGGGGATCGAGGGGTTCGAGGTCAGGTGGTGACGCGGTCCGGTCAGTCGTCGTCCGCGGCCGCCGCGGCGCCGGTGGCGTCGGCGCCGGACCGCTCGCGCACGCCCAGCTCCTCCAGCGCGCGCAACACCACGACGGCCTCGACCACGTCGCGCTCCTCGGTGTAGGGGTCGTCGACCGCGTCGAGGGTCGCCTCGGCCTCGCGCGACAGGCGCGCCTCCAGCTCCGTCTGGTCAGTCTCCGCCTTCGTCGCCGACAGCAGCGCCTCGTGGTCCTCGCGGAGGTCGAGCGAGACGTGCGCGGCGTTACACCGCGAGAGCGGGTGCGTGTCCATCTCGATCGCGAGGTCGCTCACGAGGTCCCAGTCGTCGGCGCAGAAGCGGAGGGTGACCGTGCCGACCACGTCGCGCCAGGCTATCGGCTCCCCGTTCTCCATGAGGCGGAGCGCCCGCGGCGGCACCGCGATCCGGGTGTGGGTGTCGTCCCGGCCGCACAGGCAACAGGGGGTGTTCTTCAGTCCGGCGTACACGTAGATTCGTACGCGCCGCAGAAGGGTGTGCGTTTCGCCGTCCGGTACGCTCGGACGCCTCGATGACTCGGCGTCTCGACTACGCCTCACACTCGGCGAGCCACTCGTGGGCCCACGAATCGATCTCCTCGAAGACGGGCGCGAGCGACTCGCCCTTGTCGGTCAGGCTGTAGTACGTCGCCACGGGCGAGTCCTCCTCTAACCGCCGGTCGACGAAGCCGGTCTCCTGGAGGTCGTCGAGCACGCGCGAGAGGGTCCGCGCGTTCGCGTCGGTCTCGCGCTTGAGTTCGTTGAACCGCGCCTCGCCGTTCAACAGTTCGTGGAGGACGACGAGCCGCCACTGCGATCCGATCTGCTCGATCGAGTCGATGACGGGGCACGGGGTCTCGGGCGCCGTCGCCTCGGTCGCCGCCGCCTCGGTCGCCGCGTCAGCGCTCGATTCCGTCGTCTCAGCCGTCTCAGCCGACTCCGCCGCAGAGAGATCCTGTGATGACATCGGTGTTACCTACTAACCCAATTGTCCGGGAAGCGATAAATAGGTTACGTCCGTATAGCAGGTTACACGATGTTAGCTGAATTCGCGACGACACCGCTTCAGTTCGACGCCCCGTTCTCGGGCGAACTCTTCCTGCTCGGCCGGATCCTGTTCGGCGCGACGCTCGCATTCATGGGACTCAACCACTTCATGGACCTCGAAACGATGGCCGGCTACGCCGAGTTCAAGGGCCTCCCGGCGCCGAAGTTCTCCGTCATCGCCTCCGGCGCCGTCCTCGTGCTCGGCGGCGTGGCCGTGGTCGCCGGCGCGTTCCCGGTCGTCGCGGCCGGCGCGCTCGCCTTCTTCCTCCTCGTCTCCGCCGTGACGATGCACGACTTCTGGTCGATGGACGACCCCGAGGAGAAGCAGAACGAGATGACGAGCTTCCTGAAGAACGTCTACGGCGCCGGCGCGGCGCTCGCGCTGCTCGCCGTCGGCGGCACCGCGTGGCCGTACGCGGTCGGCGTCGGCCTGTTCTGAGCCGCCGGCGGACCTGACTTCGACGACGCATCGACTCGCGACCACCGCGCACACGATGTTACCACCGCACACGCGCAGCGCGGTCGACGAAAACACCTTTTCGAAACGCCGTCCGGCGACCAGTCGAGTCGCCGAGCCGGCCGGCGCCGCCGTCGCCAGTACGACTAACTGTGCTCCCGACAACTGTTCGCACAGACCATGACCGACGCGCCGCCGACGACGGGACTCCACCACGTCACGAACATCTGTACCGACATCGAGGAGACCACCGCGTTCTACGAGGACGTCCTCGGGTGGCACACGGTGAAGCGGACCCAGAACTACGACGACCCCGGGACGCCGCACTACTACTACTCGCCGACGCCCGAGGGGGAGCCGGGGACCAACGTCACCTACTTCGAGTACCCCGACTCGCAGGGGGCGCCCGGCCCGGGCGCGAGCCACCACTTCGCGTTCGGGGTCGAGGACGAGGAGGCGCTCCGCGAGTGGCAGGACCACCTCGAAGCGCACGGCGTCGAGGTCTCCGAGGTGAAAGACCGGACCTACTTCAAGAGCATCTACTTCACCGACCCCGACGGGCTCGTCTTCGAGCTGGCGACGCAGGGGCCGGGCTTCACCCGCGACGAGGACGACCCCGGCAGCGAGGTCATCGACCCGTTCGAGAAGGGGTACGAGAACTGAGACGCCTGGTCGCCGCCCGGCTCACTCGCCTTCCACCAACGCCGCGAACCGGTCAAGCGCGCGCCGGCAGACGGGCACGTACGGCGCCGCGACCAGCGGGACCTCGATCACCGCCCGACACCGGTCCGGGTCCCCGGAGTACCGCTCGACCCGGTGGCCCGTGGCGGGTATCCCGGCGACCTCCCAGTCCCACCGGAGACGCGTCGCTGACGACACCCTGAACGGAACCCACGCGCCCGCAACTCGAACCCGGCCGGTCGTCCCGGTCTCGACGTACCGGTCCGAACTCTCGACGCCGCTAACGGACGGGCTCCACTCGGGCCAGCGCCGCGTGTCGCGGAGCGCCGTCGCCGTGGCCACCGGCGGCGCGGCGACGTCGCGACCGACCGCGAGCGTCGCGCCCTCCCGGACCACCGACCCGCCGTCGCCGCGGTCAACGTTCCCGGACGCGTCGCGATTTCCGAACACGTCGATTCCTCCGCGGTCCGTCCCCCTCATCGCTGCGGCCGCCCGAAAGAATCGAAACGTTCGGTCGCTTCTACGCCGTTGAAACGACTATTTTCCGAGGTACGTCCAGAGATCCGACCGCCGATCTCGCTCGAATATTAATACCTAATATGGTATCAGGACTCATTATCTCTTTCCACGAAGGGTTAATACGGGGTTCCGGGCTATCGCAGGTCAATATGGCAAGCGATCGCGACACCATGAAAGACGTCTCGCACACAGCACCGAACGACACGTCCGCCGACGGCGTCTGGGAGCGAGGACGAGGAGCCGTCGAGGAAGAGGAAGAAGAGGAGTAACGCCGACCGCCGTTTCTCGCCGGACGCACCGGCGTCGATCAGCTCTCGACCGAAGAGCCACGCGGCCGTCGCTTCCCCGTTTTCGTCGCCTTTGTCGCCACCCCGTATTCGACGCCACCGTCGCCTCCCCGCGTTCGCCGCACCGGTCGCGTCGGCCGGCTCCCGTCGACACCCTCTTTGACCTGCTGACTCCACACGAGGCATGGTCGGAGCCGCACTCGGCGTGATCGGTGTCGCAGCGGTGATCGTGTTGCTGGGACTGAGCGCCTTCTTCTCCAGTTCCGAGACCGCCATCTTCTCGCTGCCGACCGAGTGGTTCGACCGGCAGGCGACCACGGGCGACCCGCGAGGGGCCGTCCTGAAGGAGCTTCACGACGACCCCCACCGGCTCCTCGTGACGCTCCTCGTCGGGAACAACGTCGTCAACATCGCCATTTCGAGCATCGTGACCGTCCTGGTCGCGAGCCACCTCTCGTCGGGGGCGACGGTAGTGGTGACGACGCTGTGTACGAGCTTCCTCGTCCTCGTCTTCGGCGAGATCGTCCCGAAGGCCTTCGGGCTCGGCAACGCGGAGTCGTGGTCGCTGCGCATCGCGTCGCCGGTCCGGCTCGTCGAGCGCGTCCTCTCGCCGCTCATCACGCTGTTCGACGGGATCACCCGCCGGATGAACGCGTACATCAGCGGCGACGCGAACATCGAGAAGCCGTACACCGACTGACGCGCCGACGGCCGACGTTCGGCGCTCGATCCCGGCGTCCCCGGGATCTCCCGGAATCCCGACCGACGCGATCCGAGCGGGCATACGTTCCCCGCGTGACAGTACAGGATGACCGATCCACAGCCGGAACGGGAGCCGTTCCGGACGGCGCCGTCGACTCCCTCCCGGACCGTTCTCGCGGTTGATACCCGCGGGCGTGGGTTTAACCCGGCCGACGGCGGAGCCGTGCGCATGATCGAGGTGTCGGGCCTGCGGAAGACCTACGGCGACTTCGCGGCCGTCGTGGACAGCGACTTCGCCGTTGACGACGGCGAGGTGTTCGGGATCGTCGGCCCGAACGGGGCCGGCAAGACGACGACGCTCAAGGTGATCGCCGGCCTCGTCGAGCCGACGGCGGGCGACGTGACCGTCGCCGGGTTCGACGCCGCGGACCCAGAGATGCGCCGGCACCTCGGGTTCCTGCCCGAGGAGTCGCCGCTGTACGAGGAGATGACCGCGCTGTCGTACCTCCGCTTCTTCGCCGACCTCTACGACGTGCCCCGCGAGATGGCCGACGAGCGGATCGGCGCCGCGCTCGACCGCCTCGAACTCGACCACCGCGAGCGCCGCCTCGGCGATGTCTCGAAGGGGATGAAACGGAAGGTCGCCATCGCGCGCTCGCTGGTCAACGACCCGGACGTGCTGGTGTACGACGAGCCAGCCTCCGGGCTCGACCCCGTGACGACGAACTCGGTGCTGGCGTTCACCCGCGAGCTCCGCGAGACGGGCAAGACCGTCGTCTTCTCGGCGCACAACCTCTACCACGTCGAGTCCGTCTGTGACCGCGTCGTGGTGATGAACGAGGGGCGGATCGTCGCCCGGGGCAGCGTCGACGGGATCCGCGAGCGACACGGCGAGACGACCTACCGCGTCTTCAGCGACGCTGAGCCGGCCGCGACGCCCGCGCTCGCCGACCTCGACGCGGCGACCGAGGAGGTCGGGGACCGGTACCGGACGGCGGTCCCGAGCATGGACGCCGTCGCGGCCGTCCGCGAGGCCGTCGGCGACACCGGCGGCGAGGTCGTCGACATCCGGAGCCGCGAGCCGAGCCTGGAGGACGTATTCCTCGACATCGTCGGGCGGCCGATGCCGGGGCGGTACACCGGGGACGGCGGGGCGGACGGACGGAGCGACGGCGAAGGCGGCAACTCGGACAAGGGAACCGACAGCGACCGCGACTCCGACGAGCCGAGCGACGGCGACGCGAACGGGTCGGAGGGCGGTGAGGAGACGACCGCCGCGACGGCGACGGAGGCGACCGAGTGACCGACCGGCTGCGCGGCGTCGGCCGACGGCTCGCGGTCGCCGGCCGCCGCGTCCTCCGGGTGGCCAAGTGGGAGTCCGCCCGCGCGTCGGGCGGCGTGGACCGTCGGACGCTCGCGGCCGGGGTCGCCCTGCTCCTCGTCGCCGGGGGCGTCGTGGGGGTCGGCGTGGCCACCGGCGTCGCCGGCCTCGACGTCGACCAGAACGTGTACCGCGTCGGGGTCGACGCCGAGTCGCCGTACGCGGACGCGATCGAGGAGGCGCCGTCGCTGCGCCCGGTGCCGGCCGGGACCGCGTCGCTCGGCGACTCCGCCGACGCGGTCGTGGTGACGGTGGTTCAGCCCGGCGCCGGCGACGACGGGTCGATCGACGGCGCGGACGTCGAGGAGGTGGTCGTCCGCGCGAGCGACACGCAGAAGGGCGAGGCCGCGGCCGCGTCGGTCCGCGAGGCCGTCGAGTCGCACAACGAGCGGCTGATGCGCGCCGAGCCGAACCGGACGGCCGCCTTCCCGGTCGTCGTCACGCTCCGGTACGTCGGCCGGACCACCGGCTTCGACGAGGGCGCGACCCTCGGCGGGAGCGACGGGGGGAACGACGGCGGCGCAGGCGACGGTGGCGGCGGGTCGGGCGGAGGATCAGACGGCGGTGGCGGATCGGACGGCTCTGACGGCGCCGACGGCTCGGGCGACACGGGTTCCGCCGCGGACGGGAGCGCGTCCGGCGACGACGGCGGATTCGCGGTGCCCTCCATCGGCGGCGCGGCGTTCGGCGCGGACACGGTCGGCTCGCCCGGGTCGATCACGCCGCCGTTCCCGTTCACCTCGCTGCTTCTGGCGTTCGTCTTCCTCGTGCCGATGAACTTCCTGATTCAGGCGTACGGCTCCTCGATCCTCGACGAGCGGACGAACCGGCGGGGCGAGCCCCTGCTCGTTACGCCGCTGTCGCCGGCCGAGATCGTCGCCGGCAAGACGCTGCCGTACGCCGCCGCGGCCGCGGTCGTCACGACCCTCATCGCGCTCGCGGTCGGCGGCGGGGCGCTCTCGGTGGTCGCCGTGGCGCCGGTCGCGGCGACGTTCCTCGGGGCCACCTTCGTCGGCGCGATGTTCGCGCGCTCGTTCAAGGAGCTCACCTTCGTCACGGTGGGGGTGAGCGTCCTCCTTACCACCTACGCGTTCGTCCCGGCCATCTTCACGAACGTGACGCCCGTCGCGCTCGTCTCGCCGCTGACGCTCGTCGTCTTCGACCTCCAGGGCGAGGCCGTCTCGGCGGGCGAGGTGCTCTTCTCGACCGCGCCGATGGCGGTCGGCGCCGCGCTCCTCTTCGGCCTCGGCCTCGGCGTCTACCGCGAGGAGGACATGTTCTCGCAGAAGCCGGTGACGCGGAAGTTCCTCGACGCGCTCGCGGTCCGGCTCGCCCCTGTGCCGTCCGGGGGCGAGCTCCTCGACCGCGGTCGCCTCCGCGCGCTCGGGCGCGTCGCGTTCCTCACCGCCTGTACGATCCCGTTCGTGTTCGTCGCGGAGCTGCTTGCCGTCGCGGTGCTGTTCGCGCTGCCGGTCACCGTGTCGATCCCGGTGCTGCTCGTGACCATCGCGTTCATCGAGGAGGTCGCGAAGAGCGTCGGCCTCTACGCCGGCTTCGAGCGCGGCGTCTTCGCCCGGACCGGCGGGGGCGGCGACGGGGAGCGCGACGGGACCCTCGGCGTCGCGCTCGCGGTCGGCGTCGCCTCGGGGACCGGGTTCTTCCTCGCGGAGAAGGCCACCGCGGTCGTCCAGGCCGTCGGGCTCACCGACCTCTTCCTCGGCCGCGCCGCCTTCGCGGACGTGGCCGGGCTCTCCGGGCTGCCGCCGCTCGCGCTGGCGGCGTTGTTCTTCGCGCCGCTCGTCCTCCACGTCGCGACGACGAGCGCCGCGAGCGTCGGGGCGAGCCGCGGCCGGACCGCCTACGCGCTGGCGCTGACGCTGGCGACGCTCGGCCACGCCGCGTACAACGTCGGGGTGGTGAGCCTTGGATAGCCGCCTGACGATCGCCGGGCGGGAGATAGCCGGCCTGCGCGCCGAGAAGACGATCCTGCTGGCGATCGGGATCCAGCTGTTCATCGCAATGTTCTCGTCGTTCCTCGTCGTCGGGCTGGTCTCGATGTACGACCCGGGCTCGCTCGACGGGGCGCAGATCGAGGTCGCGGCGGCCGGCGACGCGGTCGACGACTTGGAACGCGCCGCGAGCGAGGTGCCGGGCGCCACGGTCACGCCGTACGAGGACGCGGGCGCCGCCCGGAGCGCCTTCGAGCGGAACGCGGCCGACGCGGTGGTGATCGCGACTCGCACGGAGGACGGGCGGGTGTCGGCCGCCGTCACCGCCCCCGACTCCACCGTGGAGACGACGGTGATCGTGGTACAGCTGCGCGAGCTGTTGCGGACCTACGAGCTGAACGAACGCGACGCACGCGCCTCGTACCTTCAGGAGTCGCCGCTGCCCCTGCCCGACCGGAGCGACACCAGCCCGTACTTCACGTTCACCTACACGGTGTTGATCCCGCTCCTCGTCTTCCTCCCGGTGTTCATCTCGGGGTCGCTCGTGGTCGACTCGATCACGGAGGAACTGGACCAGGGAACGATGGAGCTCCTCCGGGTCGCGCCCGTCACGCTCGCGGACATCGTCGACGGGAAGGCGCTCGCGGCGATCGGGATCGCCCCCGGACAGGCGCTGATCTGGCTCCTGCTGCTGGAGGCGAACGGCACGTCGGTCGCGAACGTCGGCCCGATCCTGGCGCTGATGACCGCGCTCACGACGCTCGTCGTCTCGGTCGCGGTCGGCATCGCGGCGGTCGCGCCCGACCGGCGGGCGGCCCAGCTGCTCTACTCGGTCGCCGTCCTCGTGCTGTTCGGCGGCGCGACCGCGATGGCCGGCGGCCCCGCGAACGCGGTGGCGCGGCTCGCCATCGACAGCGCGGGCGCGGCGACGGGCGTCCTCGTGATCGCGTACGCCGCCATCGCCGCGGCCGCGTACCTCGGCGTCCGCCGCGTCGTTGCGCTCGAGGGGTTCGCTCGCTGAGGAGGTCGGCCGCCCGTGGGTCGGGTCGCTGAGGGCTCGCCCCGCGCCTACCGACCGAACCCGTCACCGAGCCCCTTCGCGGTCGGGAGCCGCCAGCCGCGGGCGACGGCGACGAGCCGGAGCCCGACCGTCACCGCCGCGCAGGCCGCGGCCGCGATCCCCGAGGGGCCGCCGAGGACGCCGACCAGCCAGTACGCGAGCCCGCCGAGCACGGCGCAGCTCGCGTAGAAGTCCTCGAAGAGGATGAACGGGGACCGGTCGAGGAGGATGTCGGCGAGCGCGCCGCCGCCGACGGCGTTGATCGTGGCGACGGCCACGACGCCGAACGCGGACACGCCGGCGTCCGTCGCGACGATGGCGCCGGTCGTGGCGAAGGCGGCGAGGCCGACCGCGTCAGCAACGACCGTCACCGGGTGCTCGTCCGGGCTGGCGAGCCACGCGCTCAGGCCGACCGCGAGCGCGACGCCGAGCAGTCCGAGGAGGATCTCGACCGGCGAGCGCAGCGCCAGCGGGACGCGCGAGACGAGGAGGTCGCGGGTGACGCCGCCGGCGAACGCCATCGCGAGCCCCACCACCGCGACGCCGAACAGGTCGAACTCCTCGCGGACCGCCTTGCTCGCCCCGACGAGGGCGAACGCGACGAGCCCGACCGTGTTCATGACCGCGAACGGGTCGCCGAAGAGGGCCGCGAGGACGCCGCCGGTCATCCGCCGAACGCCCCGAGGCTGGACTGGAGCTCGCGCTCCGGCACCGCGTCGGTCAGCTCGTAGCCCACGAGGTCGCGCGCGTCGACCGCGTACGTCGAGCCGCCGCGGTCGAGCACCAGCACGCGCCCCTTCCAGCCGCGGACGGTCCCCGCGGCCATCGTCTCGGCGACGGGGCGCTCGTCGAGGTCGAGCCCGTAGTCGAACGCGAACCGCTCGATCGGGTCGAACCGGTCGAGGAGCGCCTCCCAGGCGGCCTCGTCGACCGCGCGCCCGAACCCGTCGAGCTTCGTCGGGACGCGGACGCGATCGACGAGGTCGTCGCCGGCGGCCAGCTCGGCCTCCACCTCGCGGGCGACCCGGCCGTTCGGGAAGGTGCGGATATGGGCCGCGCGATCGGCGCCCTGCTCGCGGAGGCGGGTCCCGAGGCGCCACTCGCGGGTGACGCCGACCTTCAGCACGTCGGGCGCGAACGCGGCGAGGTACATCGCGTGCGACTCGTGGCAGTCCATCTCGTCTTTCAGGCACGTGCCGGTACACCGCGCGCACACCCAGACCCCCGAGTGCTCGTCGCAGTACGGGGCGTCCGCGGCGTCGCAGGCGACGTGGTCGCCCTCGTGGACCGTCCCCGCGCAGCGGCGCTCGCCGAGGCCGAACGCGAGCTCGGTCCCGGGGCTCGCGTCCACGAACTCGACGCTCCCGCCGCTCGCGACGTAGAGCCCGCCGCCGATCGGTCCGCTCTCCTCGGAGGCCGGATCCGCGCCCCCGTCGGACTCCGGCGGATCGCTCGCGACGCCCGTCTCGTAGCCGACGACCTGCACGCCGCGGGGTAGGGAGAGGCGGGGCTTATAGCCGTCGTCGGCCGCTCCGCTCGCCGCCAGTCGAGACGCGACGCGCGCTCGGCGAGGAGTTTTCCCCGCGGGCGTCGCACACGCGGCCATGCTCGACGCGACGCTCGCGACGGCGGCGACGGACGACGGGTTGACCCTCTCGCTGCGGATCGAGAACGCGGGGTCGACGCCGGTCACGCTCGACTTCCGGACCGGGCAGCGCGCGGAGTTCACCGCGTACCCGGCGGACGAGAAGGACATCGACACCGGCGGGGAGGGAGCCGACACCGGCCGGGAGGACACTGACTGGGAGGACACCGACCGGGAGGGCGCGGACCCCGTCTGGCGGTACGGCGCGAACCGGATGTTCACGCAGGCGCTCGGGAGCGAGACCGTGGCGCCCGGCGAGGCGGTCGCCTACGAGGCGACGTGGCGGGGGCCCCCCTCCGGCACCTACCGGGTCGTCGGCGAGGCGACGGCGACGGACCGCGACGTGCGCGCGGCGGCGGTCGTCACCGTGGCGTGACCGCGCCCGCTCCGACCGGATTTTATAAGTGAGGCCCGCGTTGCTCCTCGGACATGCGCACGGCAGCCCTCCCCCCGGTCGTCGCCGCGGTCGTCGCGGTCGCGATCAGCGGTATCAGACGCCTCTCGCCGATCCTCCTCGAATCGCCGGTCGCCCTCCCGTCGGCCGAGACGCTCTCGACGTACCTCGTGAGCGCCCGGTTCACAGCGTTCCTGCTGGTGTACGGGCTACTGTTCGGGGCCGCACTCCTCGCCGGACTGCGCGACGGCGACACCTCCGCCACGTCGACCGCGCTGGCGACGGGCGCGAGCGCGACCGTCGCCTTCCTGCTCGGGTCGGTCGCCGTCTTCTGGTACCTCGGCCCGGACCGCGGCCCCGTCGTCACCGCGGTGTTCGCGCTCGGCGCGAGCCTCGGCGTCGGGATCCAGTTCGCGGTCGTCGCGTACGCGGGGGTCGCGCTCGGGGAGCAGCGCGGCGCGGGGCCGAGCCCGATCGTCCCCTGATCGCGTCCTGCGCGCCGCTCGCGCGGCTACGACGCGTCCGACTCCCGCCCGTGGACCGCGCGGTCGACCGCGGCCGCCGACGCCTCCCGGGCGCGGTGGCTGGCCTCGGCGTCGGTCTCGACCTCGACGAGGTGCGACCCCGGCGACTCGTGGGCCCGGGCGACGGCGTCCGTCACGTCCTCCGCGACCGCCGCCGCGCGCTCCGCGGGGTCGTCGCCGCGGTCGGCGAGCGCGTCCGGGCGGGCGTCGATCCGCTCGTACGCGAGGCCGTGGAGCGCCGCGAGCGGCTCGAAGTCGAGCCCGTGCGGCGTCTTGAACGACTCGGTGAACGGCGGGTCGAACGACTCGATCGGGAGCTTGTGGAAGATGCCGCCGCCGTCGTTGTTGACCGCGACGACCGTGACGTCGACGTCGCAGCGGTCGACCGCGAGCAGCCCGTTCGAGTCGTGGTACAGCGCGAGGTCGCCGACGACGAGCGTGAGGTCGTCCGTCGTCCCGCTCCCCGCGCCGAGCGCGCTGGAGACGATGCCGTCGATGCCCGAGACGCCGCGGTTACCGAGCGCGGTGACGTTCGCGGTCGTCGCGCCGACGAACCGGTCGAGGTCGCGGACGGGCATCGAGTTCGAGACGAACAGCGTCGCCGGGTCGGGCAGCGCCTCTGCGACCGCGCGGACGGCGTCGCCCTCGTGGAACGCCGCGTCGGTCGCGTCGCCAGCGTCGCCCGCGGCAGAGCCCTCGTCCGCGTCGCCGTCGCGGGCGTGGATCGCCTGCGCGACGCGGTCCGCCTCCTCCCACTGCGCGCGCCAGTCGCCGTCTCCGCCCCCGCCCGCGACGAGCCGCGAGAGGCGGGCGCAGAGCCGGCTCGGCTCGGCGACGACGAGGTCCGTCGCGGCGAACTCGGCCTCGCGCCAGCCGCCGGCGGGGTCGACCTGGTACTGGGCGGCGCCGGTCCCGGCGAGGTACTTCCGGAGCCGCTTCGAAGTCGGCGAGGCGCCGAGTCGGAGCACGAGGTCGGGGTCGCTCCAGCCCTCCGGCCCGTCGCCGGCGAGGTCGGCCGAGAGGTAGGCGTCGTAGCTGCCGATCACCGGCGCGACGCGCGTGTGGCCGCCGTATCGAAGTCCGGAGAGCGGGTCGGCCAGCACGGGGAAGCCGGTCGCGTGCGCGAGCG
Organism: Halorubrum sp. SS7; assembly: GCF_005435055.1. Classification (NCBI taxonomy): domain Archaea; kingdom Methanobacteriati; phylum Methanobacteriota; class Halobacteria; order Halobacteriales; family Haloferacaceae; genus Halorubrum; species Halorubrum sp. SS7. The sequence goes on along the minus strand of NZ_SGXV01000001.1, from coordinate 372,645 downwards.
CCGTGACCGCTTCCGGGTCGATCCCCGGCGGGTCGGCGGGCCCGGCGACGATCAGCCCGCGGTCCGCGTCGCCCAGCTCGGCCGCGAGCGCGCGCAGCTCGTCGTCGCCGGGCTCCGGCGCGCCGGGCGTCACGTCGACGTAGGGGCCGTCGCGGCCGCGTTCGGCGGCCTCCGGCAGGTCGTCCGGCACGTCGTCCGGGACCGGCGTCGGCTCCAGCGGCTTCTTGAACGGCACGTTGAGGTGGACCGGTCCCGGCTCGGCGCCCTCGGCGGCCCCGACCGCGCGCGCCACGGTGGTCCGGAGCGACCGGAGCGCCCGGTCGTTCGCGGCCGGCTCGGGGAGGTCCTTGTAGAACCGGACGGCGTCGCCGTACAGCTTCTCCTGGTCCGCGGTCTGGTTCGCGCCGGAGTCGCGCAGCTCCGGCGGCCGGTCGGCGGTGAGCGCGAGGAGCGGGACGCGCGCCTCGCTCGCCTCCATCACGGCCGGGTGGTAGTTGGCGGCGGCGGTGCCCGAGGTACAGATCAGCGGCGTGACGCGGCCGGTCCGTCGGGCGCGGCCGAGCGCGAAGTACGCGGCGGAGCGCTCGTCGAGCTGGGAGAACACGCGGAGCTCCTCGTGGCCCGCGGCGGCGACGGTCAGCGGCGTCGAGCGGCTGCCCGGCGAGGCGACGACGGCGTCGACGCCCGCGGCGACGAGCTCGTCGACGAGCGCGGTCGCCCACAGGACGTTCCGGTTCGGCGCGGTCATTACCGCCGCTTCGGGCGCCGACGTAAATACTCCGGCGGGTTCGACCGAGCGGCGGGGGCGTGCGGGGTCGACGGCGTGGTCACTCCGACTCCGATTCCGACTCCCGCCCGGTCACCTTCCGGATACACGAGGAGCCGAACGGCCCGAGCTCGCCGGCGTCGAGCTCGACGAAGTGGCCCGTCGAAATCGAGGCGCCGCACCGCCGGCACTCGAAGTCGCCCTCGCGGGCGACGACCTGGCTGTCGTACTCGACGTAGGTCCCGCCCGTGCGGACGCGGAGCCGGGCGCCCTCGCGGTCGATGACGCCGCGCTTCTCGGCCGCGTCGAGGATGTCGCGGGTGAGCGCCGGGCTGGTCGTTATCGTCTCGATCCGGTCGACCGCGGCGGCGAGGTCGAGCTCCTCGCGTTCGAGGTGGGCCAGCAGCTCGACGCCGAGCTCCAGCTTCTCGTCGCGGGTCGGCGGCTCCGTCACGGGCGGCGAGACGGCGCGGTCGCTCTTAAGTCGGCGGGATGGGCGCCCGGCCCGCGCCCCGAGCGGTCGGCGGTCGCGTCCGCGCGCCCCCAACGATCGTCCGCCAACCCTCGCAGACCGGCAGATTCACGTCGAGCGGACGACACCTCCGACCGTGGCCCGTTCCCGCGACCGCTCCCGCCGCCGCCCCGCCTACCGGCGGCGCCCGAACGAGTTCTACTGGCTGTGGATCGCGGCGACCGCGACGTACGGCGTCGGCGATATCGTCTCGACCGTCGCCTTCCTCCGATACGTGCCGACGATCGAGGAGGCGAACCCCGTGGTGCGGTTCGCGCTAGAGTCGTTCGGGCTCTCGGGGCTCGTCGCGCTGAAGATCGCCGTCTACCTCGTGATGCTCTGGATCAGCGTCGAGGGGGCGCGAGACGGAGACGGCCTGCTGTACTACTTCCCGCCGATACTGCTCACGGCGACCGGGACGTACCTCACCGCGAGCAACCTGCGGCTGCTGTGGCTCGCGTGAGCCGGGGCGCGCCGTCCCGCCGGCTCCCAGCGCCGGCTATCGCCCCGACCGACACCGACTTTCCCGCGCGGCGCCGATCGGACCCATGCTCTCTGACACCCCCGGGCTCCACCACGTCACGGGGATCGTCGGCGACGCCGAGGCGCACGCCGCCTTCTACGGCGGGACGCTCGGCCTCCGCCTGCTCCGCCGGACGGTGAACTACGAGGACTTCCTCCAGTACCACCTCTACTTCGGCGACGCGACGGGCTCGCCGGGCTCCGTGTTCACCGTCTTCCCGGACCCGAACGCCGACCCCGGACGGCCCGGGAAGCCCGGCTACGAGGCCGTCGCCTTCGCGGTGCCGCCGGACTCGCTCGGCTACTGGCGGGACCGGCTCGCCGACCGCGGCGTCGAGGCGGACCCGCTCGACGCCGACGCGCGCTTCGGCGACCGCGGGCTCGCGCTCGCGGACCCCGCCGGGACGCGGGTCGAACTGGTCGCGGCGCCGGCGGGCGACGAGTCGGACCCGTGGACCGAGGGGCCGGTCCCCGCCGCGCACGCGGTCCGCGGGCTCCACGGCGTGACCGCGCTGCCCGCCGACCCGTACGGCACGGCGAGCGTGCTGGAGACGCTCGGCTTCGAGTACGAGGCGGAGGCCGGGGACCGCGTTCGGTACCGCGCGCCGGGGGACCGCGCGGCGGTCGTCGACCTCCTCGACCGCGACGCCGCGTACCTCCGGGAGGGGCCGGGGACGCTCCACCACGCCGCGGTGCGCGTCGCGGACCGCGAGACGCTGCTGGAGTGGCACGAGCTGTTCCGCGAGCGGGGCTACGACGTGTCGCGCGTGAAGGACCGCCACTTCTTCCACTCGCTGTACGTCCGCGGCCCCGGCGGGCTCCTCGTCGAGCTCGCGACCGAGGCGCCGACCGCGGACGGCCCGCCGGGCCCGGGGCTCGCCGACCCGGCGGCGACGGGGCACGCGACGGAGCTCTACCTCCCCCCGCGGTTCGCGGAGGACCGCGAGCTGATCGAGTCGCAGCTGCCGCGGTTCGACGGCCCCGAGTCGGGGTCCGCGGAGGAATGAGCCGGCGGATCCGCGGCGTCGGCGGGCCGCACGCGGAGGCGACGCTCGTGACCGGCGGCGCCCCCGTCGCGGCGGCCGAGGTCGCGGTCGTGCTGGTCCACGGCCGCGGCGGCACCGCCGAGGGGCTCGTCAGGCTCGCGGACGAGTTCTACCGCTCGGGCGCGACCCTCCTCGCGCCCGGCGCGGTCCGGTCGACGTGGTTCCCGGCGCCGCACGAGGCCGCGCTGTCGGCCAACGAGCCCGCCCTGACCTCGGCGGTCGACTGCGTCGCGGCCGCGGTCGACGTCGCGCGCGACGCCGGCGTCCCGCCGGAGCGCGTCGTCCTCGTCGGGGTCTCGCAGGGCGGCGCGGTCGTCGCCGAGTTCCTGCGCCGCCGCCCCGATCGGTACGGGGGCGCGTTCGTCGTCTCGGCCGCCCTGCCGGGCGACGACCTCGATTCGCGGGCGCTCGACGCGGCCGAGGACACCGAAGGCGACGAAGGCGACGGCACCGGGGACGGCAACGGCGGAGACCGTGGCGCCGGGAGCGACGACGACGGGTCGCTCGCCGGGACCCCCGTCGCGCTCGACAGCAGCGAGGACGACCCGTACGTGCCCGCCGAGCGCGTCCGAGCGACCGCGCGCGCCTTCGAGCGGGCCGGCGCGGCGGTCGAGTGCCGGATCGACCCGGGCGACGGCCACGGGCTCTCGGACGCGGCGATGGACCGGATCGGCGAGCGGATCGCGGGACTGCTCGGCGAGGACTGAGGCGTCGCCCCGTCGAGCGGCCCTCGCGACCCGGCCGGTCCCGAACGTGTTCGCGCCGCCCGACATGCGGCTGCGGCGTCGACGGTCGAGCGATGTCCGAACTCGACGTCAGAGAGATCCCGCCGAACGAGCGACACGACCGGATCCACGAGGCGTTCGCCGACTTAGAGCCGGGCGAGTCGCTCACGATCGTCAACGACCACGACCCGAAGCCGCTCTACTACGAGCTGTCGGCCGAGGTCCCCGCGTTCGACGACGAGGCGTACGCGGTCGAGCGCGAGGGCCCCGAGCGGTTCGTCGCGGAGCTGCCGAAGGCCGAGGACGGAGCCGAGCCGGAGACGGTCCGGATCGCCGACCTCGACGGCGAGCCCCACGCCCGGGCGTTCCCCGGCGCGGAGCCGAAGACGGTCCGGCTCTCGCTGGACGCCGGCGAGTCGGTGGCGGAGCACGACCACCCGGACCGGACGGTGCTGTTCCACGCGCTGACGGGCGCCTTCGACGTCGCGCTCGACGGGGAGCCCCACCGCGTCGAGGCCGGCGAGCTGCTCCGCTTCGAGGGCGATCGGACGGTGAAGCCGACCGCGCGCGAGGACGCCACCGCGCTGATCGTGCTGGCGCCGCGGGGGGAAGCGTAGGCGACGCGCGACTTCGGCGGCCGACGGTCCCGGAGCGGACGGCGTTCGCTCCGAACATGTTCGTCGGAATTCCCGCACGGCGAGTCGGCGCGCAGGGCGTTACAACTACCGACCGCGAACGACGACCCACATGACGGACGACACGACACTCGATCGGCGACGGTTCGTACAGGCGACGACCGCCGCGGGCGCGACGCTCCTCCTCGCCGGCTGTTCCGGCGGGGGCGACGGCGGCGACGGCTCCGGTGGAGACGGCGGCGACGGATCCGACGGCTCGGACGGCGGCGACGGCGGCTCCGGCGACGGCGGAGACGGCGGCGACACCCAGTACCTCGGCGAGGAGCCGGACTACGGCGGCTGGATGGAAGGGGCGAACAACTACGAGCAGACCGTCGACGCCACCGGCCAAGACGAGGTCACGGTCTCGGTCGGCGCGGGGGACGGCCTCTCCTTTGGCCCGGCCGCCGTGGCGGTGAGCACCGGGACTACCGTCGTCTGGGAGTGGACCGGACAGGGCGGCGGCCACAACGTCGCCGCCGACTCGGGCGCGTTCGAGAGCGAGACGGTCACCGAGGAGGGCCACACCTTCGAGTACACCTTCGAGGAGACGGGGACGTTCAATTACGAGTGTACCCCTCACTCATCGGTCGGCATGAAGGGCGCCGTCGTCGTTCGGTGACGACGCGACCCGGCTGAACCGCGCCCGGGACGCCGACGCGACGCGGACACCTTTTTTCCAACCCACCTTTCGAGCAGGGAACCGGCCGCGTTCTCACGTCCTCGGAACGCGGTCGGCGTTCTCCGAACGTGTTCGCGCGCTTCCAGCCGCACAGCAAGCCGCTCGACGACCTATATACCGAACGCCGCAACGTCCGCCTGTCGCGAGGGAATCGCCGCTCGCGGATCTACCCATGTCGAACGACACACAGCGGTCCACGGACGCGGGGGAATCGAGCGACCAGACGACCGACTCGACGGACGGGTTCGACTCCATGCTCCCCGGCGTCCGTCGCCGCGACTTCATGAAGGCCGGCGCCGCTGCGGGGGGTCTCAGCGGGCTGGCGGGCTGTACCAGCATCCTGAGCGAGGACGACGTCCAGGGGACGGCCTCGGCGAGCGGGGTCGACAACTCCGTGCCGCCGGGCGAACACGACGAGTACTACGCGCTGCTCTCCGGCGGGCAGGCCGGCGACGTCCGCGTCTACGGGCTCCCGTCCATGCGCGAGCTCATCCGGATCCCGGTGTTCAACCGGGACGCCTCGCGCGGCTACGGCTTCGACGACGAGAGCAAGCAGATGCTCGAAGACGCCGGCGGGTACACGTGGGGCGACACCCACCACCCGCGGATCAGTCAGACCGACGGCGACTACGACGGCCGGTTCGCGTACGTCAACGACAAGGCGAACGGGCGGATGGCCCGGATCGACCTGACGTACTTCGAGACGGACGCCATCGTCAACATCCCGAACCAGCAGGGGACCCACGGCGCCTGCGCGCAGCTGCCCGACACCGACCTCATCTTCGGCGTCGGCGAGTTCCGGACGCCGGTCCCCAACGACGGGAGCGGGAACCTCGAAGACCCCGACTCCTACGGCTCCGTCCTCGCCGCGATCAACCCCGAGAACATGAACGTCGAGTGGGAGGTCCTCATCGACGGCAACATGGACAACGGGGACGGGAGCAAGGAGGGTCGGTACTTCTTCACGAGCGCCTACAACACCGAGGAGGCCGCGACCGAGTCCGGGATGACCCGGGCCGACCGCGACGACGTGAAGGCGTTCGACATCCCGCGGATCGAGGCCGCCGTCGAGGCCGGCAACTACGAGATGCTGAACGGGGTCCCGGTCGTCGACGGCCGGAAGGACAGCCCGCTCAACCAGGGCGACGAGCCCATCGTCCACTACATCCCGACGCCGAAGAGCCCGCACGGCGTGAGCGTCACCCCGGACAACGAGTACGTGATCGTCAGCGGGAAGCTCGACCCGACGGCGTCGGTCATCGACATCGACAAGATCGACGAGGTCGACGACCCGACCGACGCCATCGTCGGCCAGCCGAAGCTCGGCCTCGGCCCGCTCCACACCGCCTACGACGGCCGCGGCCACGCGTACACGACGCTGTTCATCGACTCGCAGGTCGTCAAGTGGGACATCGAGGAGGCGGTCAACGCCGAGCCGCGCTCGGAGAGCCCCGTGATCGAGAAGATCGACGTCCACTACAACCCCGGCCACCTCATCGCCGCGGAGTCGTACACGGAGGACCCGGCGGGCGACTGGCTCGTCTCGCTGAACAAGCTCTCGAAGGACCGGTTCCTCCCGGTCGGCCCGCAGCACCCGGAGAACGACCAGCTGATCTACATCGGCGACGACGAGAACGGGATGGAGCTGGTGAAGGACTCGCCGGCGCAGGCCGAGCCGCACGACGCGTCGATTTGCCACAAGTCGAAGATCAACCCGAAGGAGGTGTACGACCCCGAGGACCTCGAACTCAGCCACACCGCCGAGGGCGAGTCCACGATGGAGCGCGTCTCCGAGGACCGCGTGGAGATCGAGATGTACTCCACTCGGAATCACTACGGGTTCCAGGAGATGGTCGTCCAGGAGGGCGACGAGGTCGAGATGCAGGTGACGAACATCGAGACCACGAGCGACATGCTCCACTCGGTGGCGATCCCCGACCACGACGTCCACATGCGGGTCGCGCCCCAGGAGACGCGCAAGGCGACGTTCACCGCCGACGAGCCCGGCGTCTACTGGATCTACTGCGCGCACTTCTGCAGCGCGCTGCACTTAGAGATGCGCTCGCGGCTCATCGTCAAACCGGAGGAGTAACGCCATGAGTTCGTCGCTCACGCGGCTGACCGAGATCCGACGCGCGCTCCCGCTGGCAGCGGCGGCGCTGCTCGTCGGCGCGCTGCTGGTCCCGGTGTGGAAGATCTCGCTGACGGCGCCGCAGTACCCCGGTCAGGAGCTGCTCATCGAGCTGTACGCGTACCCGCGTCTGGGCGGCGACTTCGCCGAGGTACAGGGGCTCAACAAGTACGCCGGGTTCCACTACCCCGACCCGGTGTTCATCGACCCGAACTACGCCGTCAGCGAGGCCGCGATCGACGTGCCCGAGTGGCTGCTCGGGCCGGTCGTGTTCGTCTCCCTCGCGCTCACGGGGGCGTTCGTCGCGTTCGCGCCGACGGCCCGCAAGCTGAAGGCCGGGCTCACGGCCCAGCTCGTCGGGACGATCACCGTCTTCGTCGGGATGTTCGCGTTCATCCAGTACCGGCTCTACCAGGCCGGCCACTCGCTGGACCCGGACGCGCCGCTCCGGGGCATCGAGTCGTTCACGCCGCCCCTGCTGGGGCCGTACGAGGTGGCGAACATCTCCGGCTTCGCGTGGTTCGGCCCCGGCGGGTACATGACCGTCCTCGCGGTCCTGCTGCTCGCCGCCGCGTACCTCGCGCGCGACATCGAGGCGACCGTGGACGAGCTGCCGGCGCTCGCCCGCGCGCTCCCCGGAGAGGTCCGCGACCGCGTCGGTGGAGAAACGGCCGCCGACCGAGACCGCGACGTCGACGGGGGCGACCATGTCGGGTGACCGCCTCGAGGTCGGCTTCCTCGCGGCCGCCGTCGCGGTCGCGGCCGTCGCGCTCGCGCTCGGCGTCGCGCTCCCGGTCGCCGGCGCTGGCGGCGCCGCGGACGCGAGCGGCCCGGCCGCCCCGTCGAACGCCTCCGGCGCCCCCGGGCTCGACGTGGCCACGGACTTCGCCGCGACGGGGGTGACGGCGCCCGAGCGCGACGGGACCGCGACGGTCGACGGGGAGTCGTTCGCGTCCGCGCAGGCCGCCGTCGACGCCGCCGACCCGGGCGCGACGGTCGTCCTCGACGGCCGGTTCGACGAGCGCGTCAACGCGAGCGTCGACGGCCTGCGGCTCGTCGCGAGCGCGGACGGCGCCGTGATCGACGGCGGCGGCGAGGGGCGCGTGCTCACCCTGAGCGGCGAGAACGTCACCGTCTCCGGCGTGTGGGTCCGCGGCTCCGGAAGCGACCTCGGCACCGAGGACGCCGGCGTCTTCGTCGCGGGCGACCGCGCCCGGATCGAGTCGGTCCGGATCACCGACACGGCCTACGGGATCTGGGTCGACGGCGCCGACGAGGCCGTCATCGAGGACGTGCGGATCGACGGCCGGGAGGACGTGTACCCGGTCACCGACCGCGGCAACGGGATCCACCTGTTCGAGACGCGCGGGACCGTCGTCCGCGACACCGAGATCACGCGCACCCGCGACGGGATCTACTTCTCGTGGGCGACGGACGTGCTTGCCGAGAACAACACGATCCGCCACACGCGGTACGGCGTCCACTACATGTACTCGGACGACAACCGCCTCGTGGACAACGTCGCGGCCGACAACGGCGTCGGCTACGCGCTGATGGTGAGCGAGGGGCTGACCGTCCGGAACAACACGGCCCTGCGCAACGACGGCGGCAGCGGCCACGGGATACTGGCGAAGGACATCGAGGACTCGACGATCGCCGGCAACCGCCTCGTCGCGAACCGGAACGGGCTCTACCTCTACAACGCGCAGGGGAACCGGCTCGTCGACAACCTGATCTACCGGAACGGGATCGGGATCCACAGCGCCGCCGTGAGCAACAACGCCGTGGTCGCGGGCAACAGCTTCGTCCGCAACGAGCGGGCGGCCAAGACGGCGCGGAACTCGCTCGTCGCCTGGAACGGCACCGAGCGGGGCAACTACTGGTCGGGCGCGCGGACGGCCGACCGCGACGGCGACGGCGTCAGCGAGATCCGCCACCGCCCGATCGGGATCGTGGAGACCCTCGTGGACGAGACGCCGCAGGCCGCCGTGTTCGCGAACAGCCCGGCGTTCGAGGCGGTGCGGCTGGCCGAGAGCTCCTTCCCGGTGATCGAGACGCCGGGCGTCGTCGACCGCCGCCCCCTCGTCGAGCCGAACCACGACTGGCGCGCCTACGAGCCGACCGGCGAGGCCCGCGCCGCGAACCGAACCGCCGACACGGAGGACACACCATGAGAATCGACGCGACCGACGTGCGGAAGACGTACGGGGACGTGACCGCCCTCGACGGGCTCTCGCTGTCGGTCCCGAGCGGCTCGACGTTCGGGATCATCGGCACCAACGGGGCCGGCAAGTCGACGCTGTTCCGGCTGCTCGTCGGCCACGACCGGCCGGACGCCGGGACCGTCAGCGTCGGCGGCACCGACGTGACCGAGGACGGGCGGCGGATCCGCGAGCGCGTCGGCTACCTCCCCGAGCACATTGGGTTCCCGGACGGACTCACCGGCCGCGAGGTCCTCGGCGTCCACCGGGCGACGCGCGGCCTCCCGAAGGACGGGCGGATCGCGGCGGCGATAGCGCGGGTCGGGCTGACCGCGGACGAGGCCGACCGCCGCGTCTCGGGCTACTCGAACGGCATGCAGCGCCGGCTCGGGCTGGCGACGGTGCTGTTGCCCGACCCCGACGTGCTGATCCTCGACGAGCCGACGGCGGGGCTCGACCCCCGCGGCGTCGACGAGTTCCACGCTATCGTCGAGGAGATAACGAAGGAGACGGACGCGACGGTCGTGTTCTGCTCGCACGTGCTCGGCGAGGTCGAGCGGCTCTGCGACCGCGCCGCCGTCCTCCACGACGGCCGCGTCCACGCGTCGGGGCCCGTCGATGAGCTCGCCGCGGGGACGAGCGAGGCGGCGCCGGCCGCGACCGACGCGGGAGCGACGGGCGAGAGCGGCCGGGACGCCGGCGGACTCCGCGCGGCGTTCCGCGAGGCGGTCGGCGACGACGCGGCACGCCGCGCCGCGACCGACGCCGAGGAGGTGGCGCCATGAGCGACCCGACGGAGCGGGCCGAGGAGGGCGACGCCGAGACCCGTCCGGACGGCGGGCACGCGGACGCGGCGGCCGCGGTCGGGGCGTTCGACGCCGACGGGGACGCCGAGGCCGCCGACTCGTCGGCGTCGGCGGCGACCGTCGAGGCGACCGAGACCGGGGCGAACGACGGCGTCCGCGGGGCGCTGCGGCACGTCTTCGTCGTCGCGGTCACGGAGTACCGGTTGGCGGTCCGGAGCCGGTGGGCGCTCGCGCTGACCGGGCTGTTCGTCGCGTTCGGCGGCGTCGTCTTAACGTTCAGCGGCTCGGCGGTCGGGCCGGCGGGCGCCGAGCGCGTCGTCGCCTCGCTGACGAGCCTCGCCGCGTACCTCGTCCCGCTCGCGGCGCTCGCCTTGGGATATGACGCGATCGTCGGCCGCGAGGACGAGGGGTGGCTCGCGGTCGTGTTCTCGCTGCCGGTCCGCCGGAGCGAGGTCGTCGCCGGGACGTATCTCGGCCGGCTGGCGGTGCTGGCGGGCGCGACGCTGCTCGGGTTCGGCTTCAGCGGCGCCCTGATCGTCCGCGAGTTCGGGGTCGCCGAGCTGCCCGCGTTCCTCGGGTTCCTCGGGGGCGCCGTCGGCGCCGGCGCCGCGTTCCTCGCGCTCGCGCTGCTGCTGTCGACCGTCGCCCGCGAGAAGACCCACGCGCTCGGCGCGGCGCTGCTCGCGTGGGTGTGGTTCGTGCTGGGCCACGACCTGCTCGCGCTCGGCGTCGTCGCGGCCGCGGACCTGCCCGGCGCCGCGCTCTCGGCGCTGGTCCTGTCGAACCCGGTGAGCGCGTTCCGCGTGCTCGCCTTGAGCGGACTCGGCACGACCGCCGGCGGCGGATTCACCGCCGTCCTCGCCGGGAGCGGGCTGTCGACGGCCGCGCTCGCGCTGTCGCTCGTCGCGTGGGCCGTCGTCCCCGTCGCCGCGGCGGGCGTCCTGGTCCGCCGGCGGCGGCTCTGAGAAGGGGCGTTCGAGCCGGCGGACGCCCGCGGACTCGGTTTCCGACCGCGCTACTGGATCCGTTCGATCCCGTCGTCCTCGGGCTGCTCGAAGTCGACCGGGCGGCGCGGGAGGTCGTCGACGAACTCCCGGACGATGGTGCGCTCGACGCGCTGGAGCACCTCGCTACACGTGGACTTCGCGATGCCGACGTGGTCGGCCACCTCCGTCAGCGTGGTCTCGCGGGGCACGTCGTAGTAGCCGCGGTCGACCGCCTCGAAGAGGACCTCGCGCTGGCGCTCCGTGAGCGACCCGCCGGGGTTCACGCGCTGTTGGACGTACTCGACCTCGAAGTCGGCGCCCACGTCGCGGAGGGCGTCGCCGAACTTCGCGACGCGCTCGTGGTCGCCCGTCACGTCGACGCGGGCGACGCCGTCGCGGATCTCGACCGGCATCTCGATGGGGACGCCGGCCCGCCGCGCGACCGTCTGGAGCAGCGGGACGAGCGCCTCGACCTGGACGGTCACCATGCCCTCGTCCTCGGCCATCACCGACGAGTGGGTGATCGTGTCGTGCGCTTCGATGACCTCGAGGATCGAGTCGGTGTCGTCGGCGGTGATCCGGACCAGCGCGAACCCGGCGCCGTCGTCGGGGGTCGCGGTCATCACCTGGAACCGCGCGTCCGGGAACTCCCGCGAGACGTCGCCGACCCACGGGCCGTCCGGGATGTCCACGCGGAGGCGTGCCTGTGCCATGCGCGCCCGTTCGGCGCCGGCGTGGAAGTACCTTCGGCTCCGCGCTCGCCGGAACATGTTCGTCACAAACGACCCGGGGATCGGGTTCGTCGATCGACACATGAGCTCCGAACCCGGCGATTCCGCGGCGGTCGAACGGGCGGTGGCGGAGCGGACGGACGCGCCGACCGAGGGGGAGACGATCGCCCTCGACGTGCGGACCCTCGGCCCGCCGAAGCCGCTGCGCGAGACGCTCGAACGCGTCGAGACGCTCGGCGACGGCGACGTGTTAGTCCAGTACAACGACCGGAGCCCGCAGTTCCTCTTCCCGCGCTTGGAGGACCGCGGGTTCGCCTACGCCGCGGTCGAGACGGACGCGACGGAGGCGACCGTCACGGCGATATGGCCGGCCGACGGCGACCGGACCGCGGCGGACGAGCGGGCTACCGAGGGCGACTCGGGCGCCGGCGACGCGACCGCGACGTAGCCGCCTGACGGGGTGAACCATTCAAGCTCGACGCGACGGTCCCCGACGTCGTGCGCGGCGGCGCGTTCGGCTATCCCCCGCGCAGCGCCCGCCACTTCGCGGCGACGAACCCCGCCAGGATGAACGCGAATCCGACGACGGTCGCGGCCGTCACCGCCTGACCGAGCACGAGCCAGCCCGCCAGCGCCGCGAACACGGGGATCACGTACTCGATGAAGCTCATCTCGACGGGACCGAGGTCGTCCAGCAGCGAGAAGTACAGCAGGAACCCCCCGACGCCGGCGACCGCGGAGAGGTACGCGACGGCGCCGAGCGCGGACGGGGTCCACGCGGCGGTCGCGAACGACTGGCCCGGGACCGCGAGCACGGCGGCGTGGAGGACCGCCGCGCCGACCGCCATCATCCACGCCTGCGTGGCGACGAACGGCATCGACGGCGATCGGCTGTGGGTGACGACCGCGGCGACGGCGAACGCGAGCGCGGACGCGAGCACGAGGGCGACGCCGAGGACGCTGTCCGCGAGGTTCGCGGGGTCGGGGTCGGCGATGACGACGACGCCGACGAACCCGAGCGCGACGCCGACCGCGGTGCCCGCGGTGACGTCCGCGTCGGTGGACGCGAGCCGCGTGAGCGCGGGCGTCACCACGGGGACGAGGCCCAACAGGACGGCCGCGACGGCGCCGGTGACGTACCGCTGTCCGGCGAACAGGAACGCGTGATGGGCGCCGATGATGAGGGCCCCGCCGACGAGCACGTACACGTAGTCGTCGCGGGTCCGCGGGCGGGCGTCCGTCCCCGAGGCGAGGACGCCGCCGAACAGCAGCGCGGCGGCGACGTCGAAGCGCACGGCCGCGAACGGGACCGCGGGGAGGTCCGCGAGGCCGACGTCCGTCGCCATGAACGCCGTCCCCCAGACGGCGCAAAGTAGGAGGAAGCGGCCTGCGGTCCGGTAGCGACTCATTCACGCGGAGGTCGCCGCCGACCGCGAAATACCCGTCGAACCGCCTCCGCATTCGCGCGCCGCTCCCGGCGGGGAACACGTTCGGGGACGACCCCAAAGGGATCGGGACCGTACCGTCGCCCGACCGATGTTCGACGACCTCGACACCGACCGGCGGCCGCTGGTGCTCGTCTGGGAGGTCACGCAGGCCTGCGGGCTCGCGTGCCGGCACTGCCGCGCCGACGCGAGGCCGCAGCGGCACCCCGACGAGCTGACGACCGCGGAGGGGAAGCGACTGCTGGAGGACGCCGCCGCGTTCGGCGACGGGCAGCTCGTCGTCCTCTCCGGGGGCGACCCGCTCGCGCGCGACGACCTCACGGAGCTGGTCTCGTACGGCGACGACCTGGGCCTCCGGATGACGATCACGCCGAGCGGGACGCGGTCGCTCACGCCCGAGCGCGTCCGCGACCTCGCCGACGCCGGGATCGCGCGGATGGCGCTCAGCCTCGACGGCCCGACGCGCGAGCGCCACGACGCGTTCCGCGGCGAGGAGAGCTTCGCGGACACGGTCGAGGCCGCGCGCGCCGCCCGCGACGCCGGGATCCCGCTCCAGGTCAACACCACGGTCTGCGCGGACACCGTCGACGACCTCCCCGCGATCCGCGACCGCGTCCGTGACCTGGGCGCCGTCCTCTGGAGCGTCTTCTTCCTCGTGCCGGTGGGTCGCGGCCGCGTCCTCGAGCCGATCGACCCCGGGCGCGCCGAGGACGTGATGGCGTGGCTCCACGAGGTCTCCGACGAGGAGCGCTTCGGCGTGAAGACGACGGAGGCGCCGTTCTACCGCCGCGTCGGCGTCGAGCGCGCGAGCGACGGCGAGGCCGACGGCGCGGCCGGCCGTCGGGGCGGGATCACGGCCGGTCGCGGGTTCGCGTTCGTGAGCCACACCGGCGAGGTGTATCCGTCGGGCTTTCTCCCGGAGTCCGCGGGGAACGTCCGCGACCGGTCGGTCGTCGACGCGTACCGGAACGCCGACCTCTTCGAGTCGCTCCGCGACCCCGACGGCTTCTCGGGGAAGTGCGGCGCCTGCGAGTACCGCCACGTCTGCGGCGGGAGTCGCTCGCGGGCGTACGCCGCGACGGGCGACCCGACGGGAAGCGACCCCCTCTGTCCGTACGTCCCGGAGGGCTACGACGGGCCGCTTCCGGAGCGACAGCGCGCCGGCGACGACGGCGAGCGTCCCGAGCCGGCGGACTGAGTTCGGGCTCAGGCGTACGCCTCGAACTCCTCGCCGAACGCGAGGAAGTAGCCGGTCCCGGCGACCCCGATGACCGCCGCGACCGTGAACGCCACCTCCGGGCTGACGAAGTCCCACAGGTACCCGCCGACGGCGGCGCTCGGGATCACGACCGCGTTCCGGAGCAGGTAGTACGTCCCGGTGACGCGGCCGCCGGACCCGCGCTCCGCCGGGCCGACGATAAGCGCCTTGTGCGACGGCAGCCCCGCGAACCGGAGCCCGGAGAACGCGAAGACCGCGACCATCACCGCAGACAGGGGCAGCGCCGACCCCGCGAGCGCCGGCGCGTAGATCAGCACGACGGGGAAGACGGCGTAGACGGCGAAGCCGACCGCGACGACCGGCTTGAGCCCGACGCGCTCCGCGAGCTTCGAGGCGGGGACCATGATCAGCAGCGCGACGAGCATCTCGACGCCGAGCAGGTAGCCGAAGAACGCCTGCGGGGAGAGGTCGATCTCGTACGAGAACCCGCCGAGCGCGACGGTGGTGTCGAGGCCGACCTGGAAGAACTGCGTGACCACGAGCACGAAGAACACGTACACCATCCCGTTCGCGAACCGGACGAGCGTGTCGCCGACGAGCAGCGGGCGCAGCGGCGCCGGCATCTCCCGCAGGTCCCGTCGGATCCGGTCGAGCCCGGCGAACGAGTCGCCGATGGAGTCGTCGCTCGCGTCGTAGAGGACGTGTTGGACCGCGGTCCCGAGGACGCCGAACGCCACCCCGACAGCGAGGACGTACCGGAAGCTGGCGGTGAACTCCGCGCGGAGCCCGATGAGGACGGCGGCCAGCACTGGGCCGATCAGGAACGCCGTCCGCCGGAACGTCTCCGTGCTGGCGAACCCCGCGGCCAGCCGCGAGGGCGCCGTCGCCTGCTTGACCACCGCGAACGTCGCGCCGAGGCCGAACGACTTCCACGCCTGCGCGAGCGCGAGGCCGACGAAGATCCAGACCCACGGCTCCACCGTGCGCCCGCCCGCCGTGATCGGACCGACCGCCGGGGCGACCAGCCAGACGGCGAAGCCCGCGGTCGACAGCAGCCCGAACAGCGTCAGCGCGTACCGCGAGCCGATCCGGTCCGAGACGGCGCCGCCCGGGTACGGGTACAGCGCCGAGATGACGTTGCCGAACGTGCCGAAGAGCCCGACGGCGAACCCGGAGGCCCCGAGCGCGACCATGTACTCCGGGAGGTACCGGGTCGTCATCTGGAAGCCGAGGCTGAACGCGAACATCGCGACCGACAGCACGAGCACGTCCCGCTCTAACGCGAGGAACCGGCGGAAGGCGTCGAGCGCACCGGACCGCTCGGCGTCGGCCGCCGCAACGTCGGTCACGAGTGGCCCCTCCGCGCCGCGAGGCGGTCGCAGTCGTTGACTCCGGCCCGGGCCCGCGGTGCGACGGGAACGAACATACGCGTTCTCCGGTTCGGGCCGTGAAAAATCCGACCCCGTCACTCGGGGCCCGTCTCGGTCGCGCGGACGAGGTCGCGGAGCTCCTCGATCGAGAGCGGATCGATCCGCTCGCGGGTCCCGTCGCTCGTGTAGAACAGACTCGTCTCGACCGGCCTGTCGGCGAACCACTCGTCGAGGACGTGGTAGTAGACGCTGAGCTGTTTTTGGTACTCCGCCTGCGCGCGCCGCGTCGCGTCCGTCTTGTAGTCGATCACCTCGACCCGGTCGGGCGTCACGCGGACGAGGTCCGCGATCCCCGAGAGGGTGACGCGCCGGCCGTCGACCGCGACCGGGAGCGTGACCGGCTCCTCGACCCGGAGGTCGCCAGACAGGCCGTCGAGGAGCTCGGCGATCCGCCGCTCGTGGTCGTTCGACGGCGTCACGTCGTCGCCGAGGGCGTACGCCTCCGCGAAGTCGTGGACGCGCGACCCGAAGTCCATCCCCCGCGTCTCGGGGTAGGCCTCCGGGCCGGTCTCCGGCCGTTCGTCCGCGTCCTCGAACACCGACTCGTCCATCAGCGAGTGGGGCGTGTGACCGATCGGCCCGTCCGGCGCCGTGACCGCGAACGGGAGGTCCGCGTCGGCCGGTTCGCCGCGGTCGAGCGGCTCCACGCGGGGATCGATCTCCTCGACGGCGACCGGGAGTCCGTCGAGGAACGCGTTCGGGTCCTCGCCGGCCGCGAACACGACGTGACTCTCCGCGCGCGTCACCGCGACGTAGAGCAGCCGCCGCTCCTCGTCGTACCCCCGCGGCAGACAGCGCCTGATCACGTCGTATCGCCAGTCGTCGTACACGTGCGGGTGGGCGCCGTCCTCCGAGTAGACCTTCCGCCGGCGGAGCCCGACCGGGTCCCGGAACTGGATGACGCTCGACCCGCCGGCCCGCGGCGGGAAGCGCCCCTCGTTCATGTTCGCCATGACGACGATCGGATACTCCAGCCCCTTCGCCGTGTGAATCGTCTGGACGGTCACCGCGTCGTCGCCAGCGGACGCGCTGACGTCGACTGTGCCGCCGGTCTCGACGCCGCGCTCGATGTGCCGGATCAGGTCGCCGCGCGTCGCCGTCGTCGAGTCGTGGACCGACTGAACCGTGTGTAAGAGCACGTCC
Source organism: Halorubrum sp. SS7 (assembly GCF_005435055.1). NCBI lineage: Archaea > Methanobacteriati > Methanobacteriota > Halobacteria > Halobacteriales > Haloferacaceae > Halorubrum > Halorubrum sp. SS7. The sequence goes on along the minus strand of NZ_SGXV01000001.1, from coordinate 355,627 downwards.
GCGACGTCGCCCGTGAACCCGTAGCGGTCGAGGACGCGGCGCGCCACCGCCCCGACCGACTCCAGCCCGCGGAGTTCGTCGCGAAACGCGGCCGGCTCGGCCGGGTACGACCCCGTCTCCAGGATGTGATCGATCTCGTCGACCGCGTAGCCGATCCGTTCGAGCACCACCGCCCAGCCGCGGTCGGCGTCCGCGTCGAGGATCCGGAGCCACGCGAGCAGCAGCTTCGCCGGGTCGGTCCGGAACAGCTCGACCCCGCCGTCGTACGCCACCGGGAAGTCGTACTCCGCGGCGACGTCGAGCAGCTCCCGCCCGTAGTCGCGGGTCCGCGTGAACACCGCGACGTCCCCGTACTCCGGCGGGCGCGGCTCCCCGTCCTCGCCCTCGACGGCGTAGTCGTCGTTGCCGACGATATCCTGAACCTTCGAGAGGACGGCCTCGTGTTCGTCCTCGTGGCGGATCCCCTCGATTACGGTGTTGTCGAACGCGGCGTTCGCGGAGAGCTCGACCACGTCGTCGAGGGGGGCGTCGACGGTCTCGCCGCTCGACGCCGGCGTCGCGATCGCCCGCTCCGAGAGGTCGATCACCGACGCCGTCGACCGGTAGTTCTCCCGCAGTTCGATCCGGGTCGGGTCGGGCGAGCCGAACGGGACCCGGTCCGCGTCGGCGTTGAGGTCCGCAGCGAACCGGTCCAGCCGCGCCTCGAACTCCAGGATGTTGTCCACGTCGGCGTACTGGAACGAGTAGATGCTCTGCTTCCAGTCGCCCACGAAGCAGAAATTGTCCGTCGCGGACAGGAGGAGCGCCAGTTTGAACTGGACCTCGCTCGTGTCCTGGAACTCGTCGACCATGACGTACTCGAACGCCGCCGCCTCCCGGACGCGCTCGTCCTCGCACAGGAGGACGAACGCGAACAGCTGGAGGAAGCTGAAGCTGAGGTAGTTGCGGCGCAGCGCGAACCGGAGGTACCCGAGGTAGGCGTCGTGGACGAACGCCTTGAGCGCCTCGCGGTCCTCGCGGAACACCGCATCGGCCACGTCGTCGTCGAGTCGCTTCGTCCCCCGACCGCCCCGGAGCGCCGACTTCGAGGGGGCGTCCGGGCGGTACGTCTTGTCGCGGCCGAAGCGGCTCAGGTCCTCGCGCAGGACCGACTGCTTCCGGCCGTCGTTGCGGGGCTCGTTCGCCGCGTCGAACCGCTCTTTGAACGCCTCGAAGTCCCCGTCGAGGTGAGACTCGCCGTCGCGGTACCAGCCGTCCGCGGCGGGGAAGACTCCCTTCGAGGCGAGCTCCCGGATCAGGTCGAGCAGTTCGTCCGGCGACGAGAGCACGCGGTAGAAGTCGGCGTGCTCCGGGTGGTCGTCGCGGAAGCCGCCGAAGAACTCGCGGAACCGCTCGGCCTCGATCAGCTCGTCGTCGAGGATCCGCGTCGAGCCCGTGATCCGCTCGTCGATGCCGAGGTGCGTCGGCGCGGCGTACCCGTGTTCCTGAAGCAGCTCGTGGCAGTGCGAGTGGAACGTCCGGATCGGGGCGTCGGCCAGCTCCCGCAGCCCGTACGCGCTGTGGTCGACGATCCGCTCTTTCATCTCCGTCGCGGCGCTCCGCGTGAACGTCGCCAGCAGCACGTCCTCGGGGTCCGTCTCGGGGCGGTCGACGATCCGGCCGTAGCGGCGGGTGACGGCGAACGTCTTCCCCGTCCCGGGGCCGGCGTCGACGAGGTAGGTCCCCTCCGTGCCCTCGATGAGCTCCCGCTGCGCGTCGTTCGGCGTCGGCTCGCTCATCGGTCGCCCTCCAGCAGCAGGTCGCGGTTGTCCACGCGCCGGTAGTTCGGCTCGCCCCCGAGCCCGTCGACCGGGAACCGCTCCTCGCCGGCGCGTCGGTCGTTGAGCTCGTCGAGGCGCTCGTCGACGAACGACTCGAAGGCGTCCAGGTCCTCGCGGAAGAACGCCCGCTTCCGGGCGCCGTTGAGCTCCCGGATCGCCTGGTCGACGCCCTTCTCGGCGTCGACGTCCGCCGCGGTGGCCGCGTCGACGGCGTCGGTGAACCGCGCGGCGAACGCGGAGTCGCGCAGTTCGCCCCTGTCGGTCGTCTCGGGGAACGTCAGCGGGGTCAGGACCTCCTCGTACGCCTCGTAGCCGAGGTCCGCGAACGTCTCGCGGCAGTCGGCGTAGCCGTCCAACAGCCGCTCGTAGGCCTCGCGGGAGGCGACGTACTCGTCGAACGCGACCGGGTGGTAGGTGACGGTCGTGAGCGCGTCGTCGAGGTCGGCCTCGCCCGCGATCACGTCCGCCATCGGTTCGAGGAAGTGGAAGAACGTGAACTCCAGCCGCTCGTCCGGGCGGACCGACCGGTAGTACGCGAGGTACAGCGCCGCCTGGAAGTTCGGCGCGTCCGCCGGCGGATCGGTCGCCGCGCCGCCGACCACCTGCGAGGCCCGCTTCCTGCGCCCGCTCTTGTAATCGAGCAGGTGAGTCGGCGACCGCACGAGGTCGATCTTCCCCTTCAGGCCGAGGGACGCGTCCTCGAACCAGCGCTCGGTGAGCGGCGAGTCGACCGGCTCGTCGAAGTAGTCGGCGAAGAAGTTCGTCCCCCGCCCCGAGGCCGGCGTGAGGAAGTCGTCCGACTCGGGCGCCTCCTCGTCGAGGTACGCCGTTATCAGTTCGATGCCGACGCGGTACGTGCGGCGGCGGAGCGGCTCGTCGTCGGCCGCGAAGAACGCCGCCGTCTCCGCGAGCATCGCGTCGACGAGGTCGCCGGTGTCGGCCGCGGCGACCGCGTCGGGGTGGTTCGCGTAGAACTCCGCGAAGTCGTGGAAGAGGTTCCCCTCGACGAACCGCTCCCGGTCCGGCGCGTCGAGGAGCCGGTCGAAGAGGTAGTCGCGCGGGCTGTTGACGTAGCTGTTGAGCGCCGACTGGCTGACCGTCTCGACCGACTCCGGCTCCACGTCGGTCGGTTGCCGGTCGAAGCCCTCGCCCCTCGGCCGCGGGCGGCGCCGGTGTTCGACCGAATCGAGGTCGCTGAACCGCTCGAACTCGTCGTCGAGGAGGTCCCCGAGGTACAGGCACGGGGTGACCGGCTCCCCGCCGGCCGCGTCCTGGACGAGGTAGTACCGCCGGTCGCCGCTCTGGAGCAGGCGCTGGAAGTCGGCGACGTAGCGGTCGAACTGCGCCTCGGTGTCGACCCAGGGCCGCTGGGGCGCCGAGTGCGTCCACTCATCGCCCATGCCGAGGTGGAAGACGACGGGGCGGTCCACGTACGCGGACGACTTCGCGTCGGCGAGGAGGACCCCCTCGTTGTCGGTGTCGACCGGGACCTCGTACGTCTGGAGGTAGTACGCGAGCCGGTCGACGGCGCCCTCGGTCACGGGCTCGTCCGCGAGCCCCAAGCGCCGCAGCTCCTCGCCGAGGCGGCTCAGATCGACGCCGGCCTCCGTCGCGTACGCGTCGAGCGCCGCCGCGAACGTCCGTCCCGCGGCCGCGTCGCGGAACGACCGCAGCCACGCCGCGCCCGGCCCGTCGACCGCCGCGACGCGCCGCTCGCGGTCGGCGACCGGAACGTCGATCCCCAAGGCCGTCAACACCGGCGCGGCGTCGCCGAGGGTCGTCTCGGAGCCCCGGAAGCAGAGCCGGAGGAGCCGGACGAACGCCCGGTGATGCGGGTCGTCCGCGAACCCGGGGCCGCCGTAGAAGGGGACGTCCGCCGCCTCGAACGCGGACTCGACGAGGGAGGAGTACCGCCCCCCGCCGTCGAGGACGACGGCGACGTTCTCGGCGTTGCTCGGGGAGACCGTCTCGAGGAGCGCGGCGACGACGTCCGTCGCCGACTCGAAGACGTGGAAAGGCGGGGCGTCGAACGCCTCGTCGGTGAACAGGTCGACGCGGTCGAACGACTCGGGGAGGACGCCGCGTTCGAGCGCGGTCAGCTGGTCGTGACCGACGACGGCGACGGACCGCCCCTCGTCGATCTCGTACTCGGTGAGCCGCTTCGAGGTGGTCCGGAGCGTTCGCATGCCCGCGACGACCTCGCGAGTCGCGTCGTCGACGTAGGCGTCGTACTCGAGGATCGCGTCGAGCCGCCCCGTGTGCTCCCAACACTGGAGGACGTTCCCGACGGCGTACGCGACCGCCTTCCAGTCGCGGTCCGTCGACGTGACGAGTTCGAGGAAGGCGCGCCGGTCCTCCGCCTGTTCGCGGCGGCCGGCGGCGAGGCGGCGCGGGGTGGTCGCGAACGTCCCGAAGTGGGGGCGGTCGAGGCGGCGGTTGATGGCGCTGGCCAGCGGGGCGTCGGGGGTGACGACGAGGTCGTACCCCTCGACCGCCGCGTAGAGTGACTCCGCCCGTTTCGCTCTCCGAATAGGCACGCCTACCGAGGATACGGACGAGTCACAAAAAGATACGGAAGGCGGCCGCGACCCCACGGTCCCGGTCACGCCCGGGGCCGGACGGCGATCGGCGTCGGCCGCCCGCATCCGGCGTGACCGTCGCCGGCACGGGCGACGGCGCCAGCGTGAGGGGACCGGGAGCGGGAGCGAGAGAAACGGTCCGGGGGCGCTAAAACGCGTCCGAGTCGAGCACCCGATGCGGCACGTTCCTGTCGCGGAGCTTGGAGGTGTGTCGCGGTATCTCGTCGGTGACGGCGACCAAGAGCACGTCGAGGCCGAGCATCCCCGCCTCGGCGACGCCCTCCGCGGTCCCGAACCGGACGTCCGGGGAGGCGTCGCTCCGGGAGACGAGCGCGTACGCCTCCGTCCCGGCGACGGCGACGAGGCCCTCGTCCGGGACGTGCGCCGAGACCACGTCCGGGTTCAGGCGCTCGTCGTCGGTGACGGTCGGGACGGGCAGCACCGAGACGGTCCCCGTCTCGTAGTCGACGACGCCCTCGAAGTCGGCGACGCCGACGGCCTCGCCCTCCGCCGCGCTCGTGACGGTGACCGCGGTCGCGGTCCCGCCGGCGGGGTTGGCGTGGAGGACGCCGTCCCGCATCACCAGCCCGACCTCCCTGCCCTCCGCCACGTCGTCGAGCGCGATCGCGGCGTCGACCTCGACGCTTTCCAACACGTCGGAGTTCACGCGTTCGAGGTACGTCTCCAGGTCGTCGGTCCGGGAGATCAGCCAGTCGACGCCCTCCTTTGTCACCTCGTAGCGCCCGCGACCGCCCTTCTCGACGTAGCCCGACTCGACGAGGTCGCGGACGTAGTCGCTGACCGCCTGCGAGGTCACGCCGATCGCGTCCGCGATCTCCCCCTGACTCACCGCCGGCTGGCGGGCCGCGATCTCCACGAGCACCTGATAGCGCGTCGCGCTCCGCTTGTTCTCGAGGACGTCCGGCGACCCCCCGCCCGCTGTGTCACCCATTACCGGACCATGAGCCGCCACAACCAAAGTCCTGTTGTCTATCTCACGGCGAGCTTGCGCTGTGTGCGGTTCTCAGCTCAGATGAGAAACCTCAGTGTTCGCAATTCAACTCGGCTTGTCCCGCGGTGCGAGAGAGTTGTATTCCGGACGAGGGCGACGGGGCCGCGAAGTGAGGCGAGATCGAACCCGACCTGCGCGGACACCCACTGAAGCGACGCGGCGGTCCGCGCGATTTCAGATGGTGGCGCCGCCCAGGTGGTTCCCGTGTCTATCGGGATCGACACGCGAGAATCGAGACTAGGTGAAAAACGGTCGGCGAGGAAGTGGGCGCTACAGGATTTGAACCCGTGGCAACTTGGTCCGAAGCCAAGCACTCTGTCCAAACTGAGCTAAGCGCCCTCGCTCTGAGTTACTGCCGAGAGCGTGTTAAGTCCCGCGATCCGAACGCGCCGCCGCGCAGTCGGTCGGTCCGCGGGTCGCGCCGTCGCGGAGATCGATTCGGGTCCGTGACACGTTCCCGCGATCCGGCCGCGTGCGGATCCGCGCTCGACCGCGAATTCCGCGATCGAACGGGGTGTACCGCGGCGTCGAAGTCGGGCGGCGCCTCGCAAGGGGCGATCAAAAAGAATATTATTCGGAGCGGGCATGTTTCGGTAGTAGATGTGTCCTGGTCGTACGGCCTCTCGGCCGAACGAGTGGCTCGCGCCGTCGACGTCGCCCCCGAGGTGCGTCCATGTATGAGCTGACGCCGCATTTCGACGCCGAGGTCGAGCCCGGGACCAACATCCTGTTGACCGGCCCGCCGCTCAGCGGGAAGCGGTCGATCATGATGGACGTCCTCGCCGCGGGGACCGACCGCGACGAGGGCGCGATCGTCGTCACCACGAAGGACGGCGCCGACCGGGTGCTCCGCGACTACGAGAAGCGGACGCCCTACGAGGGGAAACCGGTCGCGGTCGTCGACTGCGTCACCCGCCAGCAGGGCGGCGAGACCCGCGAGTCCGACCGGATCAAGTACGCCTCCTCGCCGGTGGACATGACGGGGATCGGGATCAAGCTCTCAGAGTTCCTCCAGGCGTTCGGCGACCGCGGCATCGAGCGGAACCGCGTGATGGTCCACTCGCTGTCGACGCTGCTGATGTACTCCGACCTCCAGACGGTGTTCCGCTTCCTCCACGTGTTCACGGGGCGGGTCCAGAGCGTCGACGGGCTCGGGCTGTTCAGCATCGACTCGACGGCCCACGACGACCAGGCGATGAACACGCTCAAACAGCTGTTCGACGGGATCATCACCGTCCCCGAGGACGGCGAGCCCGACATCCGGCTGCCCTGAGCGGGGAATCAACGCCGGCCACCTCCTCCGCCCCGACGCGCCGACCGAGGGATCCGCTTAATCGCGTCGCGACCCAACGACGAGCCATGCCCATCACCGACGACGCCGGACTCGACCGCCTGCTCGACGCCGAGACGATAGCGGTCGTCGGCTGCTCGACGACGCCGGGGAAGGCCGCCCACGACGTGCCGGCGTACCTCCAGCGGCAGGGGTACGAGGTGATCCCCGTGAACCCGTTCGCCGACGAGGTGCTCGGCGAGCGGGCGTACGACGCGGTCGGCGAGGTCGAGGAGTCGATCGACCTCGTGGACGTGTTCCGGCCGAGCGAGGAGGTGCCGGACATCGTCGAGGCCGTCCGCGAGCGCCACGCGGACCGCGGCGACGCCGGCGCGGTGTGGCTCCAGCTCGGGATCACCCACGACGAGGCCGCCGCGGCCGCCGAGGCCGACGGGATCGACGTGGTCCAGGACCGCTGTCTCAAGGTCGAACACGGCCGTTTGCGCGGATAGGACCGGCTGCGCGGACAGGACCGACCCCGGAGCGGCACCGCGCGGCCGGCGCCGCGCCGCTCACCCCTCCCACTCCTCGAACGACCGGTAGACGCCCTTCGAGAGGTAGCGCTCGGAGGAGTCGCAGAATATCGTGGCGACCGCGTCGTGCGGGGCGTCGATGGCGCCGTCGCGGATGTCACGGGCGACCCGCTTCGCCGCGATGGCGTTCGCGGCGGCCGACGAGGCGACGAGCTGCCCCTCCTCGGCCGCGAGCCGGCCCATCTCCTCGTGGACCTCGCGGTCGGGGACCGCGATGATGTCGTCGACGATCTCGGGGTCGAACAGCTCGTTGCGGTCGATGTCGTGGGTGCCGATCCCCTCGGTCTTGTACTCCTCGTGCTCGACGTCCTCGCCGAGGAACTCGCGGTAGGCGGACCCGGCGGGCTCGACGGCGGCGACGTACGTGTCCGGGTCGCGCTCGCGAAAGTACTCCGCGAGGCCCATCAGCGTCCCGCCCGTGCCGCAGCCGGCGACGACGGCGCCGACCTCGCCGTCGAGCGCCTCGTCGATCTCGGGCGCGGTGGTCTCGTAGTGGGCCTCGACGTTGAGCGGGTTCGAGAACTGCTGGGGGACGACGGCGTCGTCGAGCTCCTCGGCGATCTGGTGGGCGCGGTCGATCGCCAGGCCCATCCCCTCCTCGCTTGGCGTGTTGACGACCTCGGCGCCGAGCGCGCGCATGAGCTGCTGCTTCTCGACCGAGAAGCGCTCGGGGACGACGAAGACGGCGTTCAGGTCGAGCTGTCCGGCCGCGACGGCGAGGCCGATCCCGGTGTTGCCGGCGGTCGGCTCGACGACGGTGCCGCCCTCCCCAACGTCGCCGCGCTCCAGCATGCGTTCGAGCATGTACTTCCCGATGCGGTCCTTGACGCTCGCGCCGGGGTTGAACGACTCCAGCTTGGCGTACACCGGCACCGCGTCCGGCGCGTCGTGGACGTCGACGAGCGGCGTCTCCCCGATCGTCTCCAGCACCGACGACAGGGGCTCCCGATGGTCGGTCATAGCCCGGCAAACGTTGCCGCCGGTTTTGTGTGTTGCCATCGGTCCGTCCGGTTCCGGGGCTCCCCGGCGAGGGCAGTCTTTGCCGAGGGCGGCGCGGCGCGACCGAATCGGTTCGCGCGTCGCGGCCCGCGACCGTGTGACGCCGCGCCGCGGATCGAACACACTTATGCCGGTCGTCCGGCTCCGACCTGTATGAGCGAGACCGATGCGGAGGCCGAGGTGACGGTCGTCCTGCCGGACGGATCAGAGCTGACCGTTCCGGCGGGGTCGACAGTCGAGGACGTCGCCTTCGAGATCGGCCCCGGGCTCGGTCGCGACACCGTCGCGGGGAAGATCGACGGCGAACTCGTCGAAAAGTACGCGGAGGTCCACGACGGCGCGCGGATCGAGATCGTCACCGACCAGTCCGACGAGTACCTCACGGTGTTGCGCCACTCCGCGGCCCACGTGTTCGCGCAGGCGCTCCAGCGGCTCCACCCCGAGGCGACGCTGACGATCGGCCCGCCGACCGACGACGGCTTCTACTACGACGTGACCGACGTCGACGTCGACGAGGACGACCTGGCCGCCATCGAGGAGGAGATGGAGGAGATAATCGCGGCGGACTACGACATCGAACGCGAGGTCCGGTCGCGCGAGGCGGCGAAGGAGACCTACGCCGACAACGAGTACAAGCGACAGATCTTAGACGAGGAGGCCGACGGCGAGGAGGTCACCTTCTACGTCCAGGACGACTGGGAGGACCTCTGTCAGGGCCCCCACGTCGAGTCGACCGGCGAGATCGGCGCCGCGACGCTGCTCGAGGTGTCGGCCGCCTACTGGCGCGGCGACGAGGAGAACGACTCGCTGACGCGCGTGTACGGCACCGCCTTCGCGAGCGAGTCCGACCTCGAGGAGTACCTCGAACTCCGCGAGCAGGCCCAGGAGCGCGACCACCGGAAGATCGGCCAGGAGATGAACCTCTTCTCGATCCCGACGGTGACCGGGCCGGGCCTCCCGCTGTACCACCCGCCAGGGAAGACCGTGCTCCGCGAGCTGTCGGAGTTCGCGAACGAGCTCAACCGCGACCACGGCTACGAGGAGGTCGAGACCCCGCACGTGTTCCGGACGGAGCTGTGGAAGCAGTCGGGCCACTACGAGAACTACAAGGACGACATGTTCCTCCTCGACGTCAACGACGAGGAGTACGGCCTGAAGCCGATGAACTGCCCGGGCCACGCGACCATCTTCGACCAGCAGAACTGGTCGTACCGCGACCTCCCGCAGCGCTACTTCGAGAACGGGAAGGTGTACCGGAAAGAGCAGCGCGGGGAGCTGTCGGGGCTCTCGCGCGTCTGGTCGTTCACCATCGACGACGGCCACCTGTTCGTCCGGCCGGACCAGATCCGGGGGGAGATCGAGTCGGTGATCGAGATGATCTTCGAGGTCGTCGAGACGCTCGACCTGGAGGTCGAGGTCGCGCTGGCGACCCGCCCCGACAAGTCGGTCGGCGGCGACGAGATCTGGGAGTCCGCCGAGGAGCAGCTGCGCGACGTGCTCGAATCCGGCGGCTACGACTACGACGTCGAGCCCGGCGACGGCGCCTTCTACGGCCCGAAGATCGACTTCGGCTTCGAGGACGCCCTCGGCCGCGTCTGGGACGGCCCGACCGTCCAGCTCGACTTCAACATGCCCGACCGCTTCGACCTGACCTACACGGGCGAGGACAACGAGGACCACCAGCCCGTGATGATCCACCGGGCGCTGTACGGCAGCTACGAGCGCTTCTTCATGGTCCTCATCGAGCACTTCGACGGGAACTTCCCGCTGTGGCTCGCGCCCGAGCAGGTCCGCATCCTCCCCGTCTCCGACGAGACGCTCGGCTACGCCCACCGCGTGAAAAACGAGTTGGAGGACGCCGGCTTCCGCGTCGAGGTCGAGGACCGCGACTGGACGGTCGGCCGGAAGATCCGCGCGGGCCACGACGACCGGCTCCCGTACATGGTCATCGTCGGCGACGACGAGCAGGAGGCGGGGACGGTCTCGGTGCGCGACCGCTTCGAGAACCAGCGCGGCGACGTCGACCTCGACGACTTCGTCGACCACCTCGTCGCCGAGCGCGACGAGAAGCGGACGGAACCCGACTTCGTCGACGCCGAGTGACGACGCGGCCGAGCGCGGGTCGCTGATCGGCGACGCCGCGCGGCCGTCGCGGCGCGCCGGCGCTCACACCCGGTCGACGCCCGCGAACTCGAACCGCGCCCCGCCGTCGGCCGACTCGGTCACGCTGACCGCCCAGCCGTGTCCGTCGGCGATCTGGGAGACGATGTCGAGCCCGAACCCGGTGCCGTCGCTCGTCGTCGTGTACCCGGACTCGAACACGCGGTCCCGGTCCTCCGCCGGGATCCCCGGACCGTCGTCGGCCACGTAGAACCCGTCTCCGTCGGAGAGGGGCCCGACCGTGACCGCGACCCCGCCCGACCGGCTGCCCGCGGCCCCGTGCTCCGCGGCGTTCCGGAACAGGTTCTCGAGGAGCTGCCTGAGCCGCTGCTCGTCGGCGCGGAGGGCGTAGCCGTCGCTCGCGACGCGGAGCGTCCCGCCCCGAGTGTCGGCCGTCTCCCAGGCGTCCTCGGCGAGCGCCCCGAGGTCCACGCGGGTCAGCTCGTCGACGGCGCCCCCCTCGCGCGACAGGGTGAGGATGTTCTCGATGAGCGTGTCCATCCGCGAGAGAGCGCGCCGAACGGGCTCGACGTGTTCGCTCTCGCAGTCGTCGGCGAGGAGCTCCATCCGCCCGCGGGCGGTCGTCAGCGGGTTCCGCAGGTCGTGGCTCACGACGCTCGCGAACTCGTCGAGCCGGTCGCGCTCGCTCGCGAGCCGGTCGGCCGCGCGCCGCCGCTCCAGCTCGTAGCTCACCCACCGCGTCAGCAGCTCGACGAACGTCCGCTGGGTGTCGGTGAACGGCTCGTCGCGGGCGCTCGTGTCGGCGAAGCAGAGCGTGCCGAACCGCTCGCCCTCGACCTCGACCCGACCCCCGACGTACGTCTCCAGCCCGAAGGTCTCGTACGCGGGATCGCCGCCCCACCCCTCCGCCGAGGCGTCGACGATCGTCAGGAGCTGGTCGCGTTCGAACGTCCGCTTACAGTACGCCTCGTCGAGGGGACACGTCTCGCCGGGCTGTAACAGGGGGTGGCTGGCGTGCGAGACCTCGATGTGCTGGGTGTCGTCCTCGATCCGCGTGAGGAAGCCGTTCGGGAGGTCGAGGTACTCGCAGCCGATCGTCAGTATCTCTGCGACCTTCGCCTCGAACGTGCGGTCCTGGTCGGACGACACCGCGTACAGCCGCTGGATGGCGCGGAGGCTCTCCTCCTGACGCTGCTCCAACTCGCGTCGCTCGGTGACGTCGAGGAGGTAGACGGAGAGCCCCTCGTCCGACGGGAACGCACGCGCGTTGAACCACGTGTCGAGCGGCTCGTAGTAGGAGTCGAACGAGACCGGCTCCTGGGTCTCCATGGCGCGGCGGTACTGCTCGTAGAACACGGTTTCTCTCGACTCCGGGACCGAGTCCCAGATGTTCGCGCCCTCGACCGAGCCGTCCGGGCCGACGGCGTCGTCGCTCATCGCGGACCGGAGGATCTCCCTGCCCCGCTCGTTCGCGAACACGATCCGCCAGTCGCCGTCGAGGGTGAAGAACCCGTCCGACATCCGGTCGAGCACCGTCCGGAGGTCTTTGTTCGACGCCGACTCGCCCGCGCCGTCGCTCATGTTTCGGCGCACGTGGCGCGGACGGTTAAGTTGGGGTGGATTCGGGACAGACCGCGGCTCGGCGGCGTCTCGGACCGTGGGCTCGGCGGCGCACAGACCGGTCCCGAGGCACGGGGTCGCCCCTTCCGTCGGCTTTTTGCGTTCGCTCGTCCGGGTATGACGTATGTCGAACCAGCAAGCCGAGCCCGGCGTCGACGACCGAGCGCCCGAAGTCGGAGAGCTGACGCCGCCGGACCGCACGCTGATGGGGCCCGGACCGAGCGACGTCCACCCGCGCGTCCTGAACGCCATGAGCACGCCGCTGGTGGGCCACCTCGACCCCTCGTTCGTCGAGATCATGGACGAGGTCCAGGAGCTGTTGCGCTACACGTTCCGGACGGACAACAAGTGGACGATCCCCGTCTCGGGGACCGGGTCGGCGTCGATGGAGGCCGCGATCGGCAACCTCGTCGAGCCGGGCGACACCATGCTCGTCCCGACGAACGGCTACTTCGGCGGCCGGATGAAGTCGATGGCCGAGCGCGCGGGCGGCGAGGTCGTCGAGGTATCGGCTCCCTGGGGCGAGCCGCTCGACCCCGTCGACGTGGAGCGCGCGTTCGACGAGCACCAGCCCGACGTGTTCGGGTTCGTCCACGCGGAGACCTCGACGGGCGTCCTCCAGCCGAGCGTCCCGGAGCTGACCGACATCGCGCACGCCCACGACGCCCTAGTCATCGCCGACTGCGTCACCTCGCTGGGCGGCGTCGAGATGCGCGTCGACGAGTGGGGCGTCGACGCCGCCTACTCCGGGCCGCAGAAGTGCCTCTCGTGTCCGCCCGGCGCGAGCCCGCTCACCCTCAACGACCGCGCGATGGACAAGGTGCTCGACCGCGAGGAGCGCCCCCGGTCGTGGTACCTCGACCTCTCCCTCCTGGAGGGGTACTGGGGCGACGACCGCTCGTACCACCATACCGCGCCGATCACGAACGTCTACGCGCTCCGCGAGGCGCTGCGCCTCGTCGCCGAGGAGGGGATCGAGTCCCGCTGGGCGCGACACCGCGAGGTCGCCGGCGACCTGAAGGCGGGCCTCCAGGACCTGGGGCTGGAGATGAACGCCCCCGACGAGTACTGGCTGCCGAGCCTCAACGCGGTGCGGGTGCCGGACGGCGTCGACGACGGCGCCGTCATCGACCACCTCCTCGACGAGTACGACCTGGAGATCGCCTCGGGCCTGGGCGACCTGGAGGGCGACATCTGGCGGATCGGCTGTATGGGCTACTCCGCGCGGCCGAAGAACGTCGAGTACGTCCTCGCCGCGTTAGAGGACGCGCTGGCGGCGCAGGGACACGAAGCCTGAACCGCTGTCCGGGCGCGCAGCCGACGCGGTTGAGGCGGACCCAACTGAGGCGGGTCTAACGAGACGAACCGCCTCTCCGCCGTGCGAACCGGTACCACCGTTCCCTCCCGCTTTTTTGTCGGGGAGCCGACCGTGCCACCGTGACCGACGCTTTCGGACGCGCGATCCGAGACCACCACCGGAGCGAGCGAACGGCCCCGCTCCGCCAGGGTGACGGCGAGGAGACGCGCGAGCACCCGATCGAGGCGTTCTACTTCACCGAGTTCGACCCGGAGAGCGACGCGTGGCTCGCCTCGCGGCTCGATGGACCGCTGGTCGACCTCGGCGCCGGGGCGGGCCGCCACGCGCTGCGGTTTCAGGAGCGGTTCGAGACCGTCGCCGTCGAGTCCAGCCCGGCGCTCGTCGAGGCGATGCGCGAGCGGGGCGTCGCCGACGCCCGCGAGGGCGACATGTTCGCCCTCCGAGAGTCGTTTGAGCGCGACCGGTTCGCCTCGGCGACCGCGATAGGCACCCAGATCGGACTGGCGGGGTCGATGCGCGGGCTCTCGGCGTTCCTCGGCGACCTCGCGTTCGTGACGACGCCGGACGCGACCGCCGTCGTCGACTGCTACGACCCCGACCACCCCGAGGCCGCCGACCTCCTCGGCTACCGCGAAGATCCGACGCCGGGGCTCGCGGGGCGCGTCATGTGGTTCGCGTACGACGGCGAGCGGGACCCGACCCTCCGGTTCACCCTCTTTTCGCCGGACCGACTCCGCGAGGCGGCGATCGGGACCGGGTGGGAGGTCGAGGCGGTCGACCGTCCCGGATCGGGCGAAGGGCCCCACTACCGCGCCGCGCTCCGGAAGCGGTAGTCGGCCGCCGCGGCGCTCGCTCCGCGAACACGGCCGCTACCACGCGGTCAGCGCCGCGCAGCCGTGGTCGGCGGCGAGGATCCCGAGGAACGCCAGGACGCCGGTGATCGCGAACGCGCCGCCGACGTAGAACACCGAGCCCATGCTGACCTCGACCATCAGCCAGCCGGCGATGAGCGGCCCGGCCACGGATCCCGGGCGCCACACCAGTTCGCGGATGCCGAAGCTGGAGGCGACGCCGCCGTCGTCGGTCCCCTCGTCGGCGAACAGCGCCATGCTGGCCGGCTCGCGGAAGGAGTCCGCGACGCCGAGCAGCCCGGAGAAGGCGACCAGCGGGAGGTACGCCGGCGGGAGCTCGCCGAGGACCGGCAGCGTCACGCCCGCGCCGAGCGCGCTCCCGACGGCCGCGGAGAACGGGATCGCGACCGCGACCGCGCCGTAGGCCCCGCCGCCGGCGAAGACGAACAGCGACCGCCCGTAGGCGTCGGAGAGCCGGCCGGTGAACAGCTGGCCGACCATGTTGGTCGCCTTCTCGGCGGTGACCGTCACCGCGACCGCGGTCGCGCCGACCGCGAGCCCGCCGGAAGCCAGCTCGGTCCCGGCGTAGATCGGCACCCACGTCCGCACCATCGTCACGGCGAAGGCGTACTGCGCGCGGAACGTCGAGATGGTCAGGATCTTCCGGTTCACCGCGAGGTCGCTGAACGGGAACCCCTCGACCCGCGTGGGGTCCGGGTCGAGGACACCCCACGTGACGAGCCACGCGGCGACCATCAGCGCCGCGATGATCGCGAACACCGGCCCGAAGCCGACGGCGTCGTAGACGGCGCCCGCGCCGAGCGACCCCAGTATCGAGGCCCCGAACGAGGCGGCGTTCGCCTTGCCGATCTTGTCGGCCCGCGTCCCGGCGTCGGCGATCTGGCCGACGAGCGAGAGCGTCATCAGCCCCGCGCCGGTGACGACGAGCCCCTGGAGCGCGCGGACGAGGATGAACGTGCCAGAGGTGTCGACGAGCGGGAAGAGGGCGTACACGCCAGCGCCGACGCCGAGGACGCCGAGCAGTACGAGCCGCTTGTCGAACCGGTCGCCCGCCCACGCGAGCGGCACCACGGCGACCGTCTGCGCGAGCGTGAACCCGGTGGTGTACATCCCGATGACGAAGCCGGCGGAGAGCGTGACCCCCAACACCGTCGTCGCCTGCGGGTCCAGGGTGTTGATGTACGTCGGCAGCAGCGTCAACAGCGTGATGAACCCGAACCCCTCGGCGAACCGGGTGAGGTAGAGCGCCCAGAACTGCGATCGCTTCGCCCCGTCGGTCGCGCCCGCGTTGCTCACACCGGATCCGCGCCGACCGATTCAAAAGGGGTTACGATTCGAAACGCCGCTCCGGACCGCTCCGCTCACATCGTGTCGGCGTACTTGTCCCGGCGGTAGAGGTCGATCTCGTGGGCCGACGAGCCCGGCCGCGACGCCGCGAACGCGATGGCCTCCGCGACCTCCTCGGGTTCGGTGACGCTCCCCGGCTCGAAGCGCTCCTCGAACGGCTCGCCCTCCTCGCTGCCGAACTCGGTCCGCACCTCCGAGGGGTTGACCACCGAGACCGCCACGCCGTCGTCGCCGGCCTGCGCCGCGACGCTGTGGGCGAACCCCCGGATCCACCACTTCGTCGCGGCGTACACGGGGTTGAACGGCCGGGGGAACTCCCCGGCGAAGCTGCCGACCGCGACCAGCGTCCCCTCGCTCTCCCGGAGGTGCGGGAGCGCCTCCCGCGTCAGGAAGAACGCCCCGTCGACGTTCGTCTCCTGCATCGCGAAGTACTCCTCGTCGGTCATCGTCGCCACGTCGCTCCCGCGGGCGAGCCCCGCGTTGACGACGGCGACGTCGAGGCCGCCGAACGCCTCGACCGCCGCCTCGACCGCCGCCGCCGAAGTCGCCGACTCGCGCACGTCGCCGGCCGCGACGACCGCCTCGACGCCGTACGCCGAGCGCACGTCCTCCGCGACCGACTCCAGCGCCTCGCGCCGCCGCGCCACGAGGACGAGGTCCGCGCCGCGCTCGGCCAGCGCGTGCGCCGTGGCTTCGCCGATTCCAGAGCTCGCTCCGGTGATCACCGCCGCCGCGCCGTCGAGATCCGTCATGGGTCTGCGATCGGAGAGCGCGAAAATAAAACGTCGCGCCGAGGCGAGTCACCGCGTCGCCCGTCGCTCTTCGGTTCAGGGTACGGGCCGGGCGCGATTTGAACACGCGACCGACGGATTAAGAGTCCGTCGCTCTCCCTAACTGAGCTACCGGCCCTCACCGAATCGTACCGCTGTCGAGTTAAAAGACCTTTTCATTCGACGACGGTCCGGGCCGGCCGAATCCCGGAGGCGAGAACGGCGTCGACTGGCGTGCGCCCGGGCCGACCGCTCGGAGTACCGAGGGCGGCCGACTCGACGGAGGCGACGGCGCGAGGAACCCCGCTCGGTCACACGTTCGGGGCGCACGGATGAACCGCGCGCGGACGCTGAGAGCGCACTCGTTAAGTGTCGTGCCGCGGAAATCCCTCCAATGAGTAGTGGGGCATCCGGATCCGCGCGGACCCGATACGCCATCCTCGGCTGTGGAAGCGTCGGTCACGCGGTCGCTGAGGAACTGACCGAGCGCGGGAAGGACGTCCTCATCCTCGACCGCGACGAGAGCCGGGTCGAGGCGCTCCGCGACCAAGACCTCAACGCGCGCGTCCAGGACATCGTCGAGCCGGACGTCGTCGACGAGCTCGACGACCGGGACATCGTCCTGATCCTCGCGAGCGACGTGGAGGCGAACAAGGCCGCGGTCTCAGCTGTCAGGGAGACCGGCGGCGACCACTACGTCGTCGTCCGGGCGTCGGACCCCGTCAGCGAGGACGAGCTGCGCGAGCGCGGCGCGGACGTGGTGATCAACCCCTCGACGGTGATCGCCGACAGCGCGCTCCAGTCGCTGGAGACCGGCGAGCTGGAGTACATGGCGCGCCAGCTCGCGGAGATCATCGAGGAGGGGGGCGACCGCATGGCGATCTTGACCCACGACAACCCAGAGCCGGACTCGATCGCGTCCGCCACCGCGCTCCAGGCTATCGCCGAGGCGTTCGGCGTCGACGCCGACATCATCTACTCCGGCGACGTGGGCCACCAAGAGAACCGCGCGTTCGTCAACCTCCTCGGAATCGACCTGCTCGCCCGCGGGGAGGCCCCGGCGCTCTCGGAGTACGCGACCGTCGCGGCCGTCGACCTCGCGAAGGCCGCGGCCGAGGACCTCGACCTCGACGTGTCCGTCGACATCTACCTCGACCACCTGGAGTCCGAGGTGCCGTTCGACGCGCGGTTCGTCGACGTGCGCACCAACGTCTCCTCGACGTCGACGATCCTCACGAAGTACCTCCAGGAGTTCGACCAGTCGCCCTCGGAGGCGGTCGCGACCGCGCTGCTGTACGGGATCCGCGCCGAGACGCTCGACTTCAAGCGCGACACGACGCCGGCCGACCTGACCGCGGCCGCGTACCTCCACCCGTTCGCGAACCACGACACCCTCGAACAGGTGGAGTCGCCGTCGATGAGCCCGGAGACGCTGGACGTGCTCGCGGAGGCGATCCAGAACCGCGAGGTCCAGGGGAGTCACCTCTTCTCGACGGCCGGGTTCATCCGCGACCGCGAGGCGCTCGCGCAGGCGGCCCAGCACCTCCTCAACCTAGAGGGGATCACGACGACGGCCGTGCTGGGCATCGCCGACGAGAAGATCTACCTCGCGGCCCGCTCGAAGGACATCCGGCTGAACATCGGCAACGTCCTCGACGAGGCGTTCTCGGAGATGGGCGACGCCGCGGGCCACTCGACGCAGGGGTCGCTCGAGATCCCGCTCGGCATCTTCACCGGCATCGAGGCGAGCGGCGAGAACCGCGACACGCTCCTCCACCTCACCGAGGAGGCGGTCCGCCGGAAACTGTTCGACGCGCTCGGCGTCGAGGGCGGCAGCGGCGACGGCTCGAACGGCTCCTGACCTGCCGACTCGGGACGGATCGCACCCGCGTCTCGGCGGGGTCGTTTTCCGGCTCGGTCCCGTACCTGCGACCGCCACGCCGCATGTACGTTCCCGAGGACCCGCCGCCGGACTGTCCCGCCTGCGGCGACCCGTACGACTCGGTCTCCCGCCACACCGGGGGGTTCGTGGCGAACCTGCTCGACAACGAGCGCTACCAGCGGGTCTGTTTCTACCCCGCGACCGACGGCGGCGAGCCCGCGTTCGACTGCTATCACCACACGCACGCGCAGGCCGGGACAGACGGCGACTGACCGCGAGGAACTCGGGCGGCGGCTAGCTGAGAGGAGAGAACGGACGGCGGCTGACGCCGGTAATGACGACTGACCGCGAGGGCGCAGGGCGGCCCCGGCGGTCGCGCCGCGCTCAGAAGTCGTCGCCTTCGGTGATCGAGGTGTACGAGCCGATCAGCGCGCCCGAGAGGTCGACGCCCTCCAGGGTGGCGCCCGTGTCGATCACGGAGTTTCGGACCTCGGAGTCGGTGATCGTCGCGTCCTCGAAGACGACCGCGCGGTCGAGCGTCGAGTCGGTCACCGTCGCGCCCGACATGACGTGGACCACGTCGCCGAGGTCGCTCCCCTCGACGGTCGCGTCGTCGGCGACGAGCGTCCCGCCGTCGAGCGCGTACTCGACCGCGTCGAGGTAGGAGTCGGCGGTGCCGATGTCGAACCACGCGCCGTCGAAGGTGAACGCGTGGACCGCGCCGCGCTGTTGGAGCCACTGGAGGAACCAGCCCGGCTCGTCCGGGTTGTTGTCGTCTTCGAGGTATGTGGTGAGCTTCGGGAGCGTCTCCGCGGGGAACGCGTAGCAGGCGATAGAGACCAGCGTCGACTGCGGGTCGTCGGGCTTCTCCTGGAAGTCGACCACCTCGTCGCCGTCGAGTTGGACGAGCCCGTACGACTTCGCGCGCTCGCGGTCGCCCACGTCGTAGGCCGCCAGCGTCGGCGTCCCCTTGTCCTCGAAGAAGTCGGCGAAGTCGGCGAGGTCGAAGCTGATCATGTTGTCGCCGGCGACGACGATCAGGTCGTCGTCGACGCCCTCGCGGTCGACGAGCTGTTCGAGCGCCCCCACCACGCCGAACTTCTCGTCCTCCTCGACGGTCTCTTCGACCGACAGCGTCGGCTTCTCGAACGGGCTGTCGGCGAGGTACTCGGCGAAGGTGTCGGCGAAGCGCTCGTTGGTCGAGACGAACACCTCGTCGACCCGGTCGTCGGCCTCCAAGTCCTCGAATATCTCGTCGATGACGGTGTTCTCGCCAACCGGCAGGAACATCTTCGGCCGGTGTTCGGTGATCGGCCAGAGTCTGGTCGCGTAGCCACCCGCGAGTACGACGGCTTTCATACCTGCTCCGTCTCACCCCGGTGACATACCTCTTGTGCCCGCGTCATCGGTGGCGTCGCGATCCCGGACGGTTTTGCGCGTCGCCCTCGACGTTCGCCCATGGAGACGACCCGCCAGCGGATCGCCGACGCGCTCCGCGAGGGACCGCGGACCGCGAGCGACCTCGCCGAGACGCTGTCGCTGCCGACGCCGACCGTGTACGAACACCTCGACCACGTCTCGCGGTCGGTCCGAGAGGGGAACGCCGGCGGCGGCGACGCGGACGAGGAGTTCCTCGTCGCGCCGCCGACCTGCCGCGAGTGCGGGTTCGACGGCTTCGACGACCCGGTCAACGAGCCGTCGCGGTGTCCCGAGTGTAAGAGCGAGCGGATCGAGGAGCCGGCGTTCGTGATCCGGTAGGGAGACCGGGCGGCGTTACAGCTCGTCCAGCAGCGTCGTCGCCGCGTCGGCCGAGGAGCCCGGGCCGCGCGCGGTGATCAGGTCGCCGTCGACCGTGACGCTCGTGTCGGCGTCGAGTTCGGCGTCCCAGTCGGCGCCGGCGAGGACGACCTCGTCTTCGACCCAGTACGGGAGCTTCCGGCCGTCCGGCAGCACGTCGTCCTCGTCGACGATGTCCTCCTCCCACGCGTTCGGGAAGCCGGTCACCGAGCGCCCCTCGACGAGCGGCGTCCCGTCCGCCTCGCGGGTGAACCCGAGGATGCCGACCGCGTGACAGACGACGAGGGCGACGCCGTCGTCGCCCGCGACCGCGTCCAGCAGGAGCTGCCGCGCGTGGCGGTCCTGGTTCACGTCCCAGACGGTCCCGTGGCCGCCGGGGAAGACGACGGCGTCGTAGCCGTCGGCCTCGACCGTCGCGATCGGCTCCGGATCGTTGAGTTCGGGGTGGCTCTCGTCGACCTCGCGAAGCTCCGCGACGCGGTCCTCGCCGCCCGCGGCCTCCGGGTCGAGCGACCGCTCGTCGACGACCGGCGGCGACCCGGACGGCGTCGCGACCGTCACGTCGACGCCCTCGCTTTCGAGCGTAGTCAGCGGCTCGATACACTCCTCGGCCCAGTACCCCTCCTCGCTCACGACGAACAACGCGCTAGTCATGTGTACGCCCCCGTTGACGCCCCCGACACAAAAGGCGCCCGCGCCCGGCAGCGATGAAGGACGGCGCCGAGTTTATAAACGGCCGCAGCGGTGCGGTCGGCGCGTGCCTGTGAGCGGCCGACAGGCCGCGAGCAGCACGCGCGAGGTCGCCGGCGCTACGCGCCGGCTGCCAGAGGGACCGGAGGTCCCTCGCTGGAGTCAGTCGCCGTCGCTTCGCTCCGGCGACTGACGAGGTTGGGGAGGTGTGAGGCTGCGGTTACTGCGCGGGGTGCGCCTCACGGCTGGGGCTTTGAGGGCGTTCACCACCTCAGCGTAGTCAACTACCTATAAGCGGCTAACCAGAAAATTCGCGGGGTTCACCGCGGTTTCGCTGCGGACGGGTTATTCGTCGCCCTGCGCGTCGACGATCACGACCTCGCCGTCCTCGACGGTGACGTTGATCAGCGTCTTCACGTTGTAGTCGGTGTCGTCGAGCTCGTTCGGGCCGGCCTTCTTGATCACGGCGACAACGTCGACGACCTCCGCGCCGACCTCGTCGGTGAGCGCGTCGAGGATGGCCTTCATCGTGCCGCCCGTCGAGAGCACGTCGTCGAGCACGAGCACGCGGTCGCCCTCCTCGACGTCGTTGATGTACATCTCCGACTCGGAGTAGCCCGTCTCCTGGAACAGCGGGACCTCGCCGTCGAGGCCGTACTGGCGCTTCCGGATGACGACCAGCGGGATGTCGGTCATCAGCGAGAGCGCGGTCGAGATGTGGATCCCCATCGCCGCGGGGGTGACGATCTTGTCGACGTTCTCCAGCTCCGCCTTCCGGATGATCCGGATGACGATCTCCCGGAGCAGCTCCGGTTCGAGCATGGGGACGCCGTCGCTGATCGGGTGGACGAAGTACTGGTACTCGCCTTTCTCGATGATCGGCGCGTCGAGGAGCGACTGCCGCAACTGGTCCATGTCGCGGGTACTCGGGCGGATTAATAAAGCGTGGCGATCCCCGAGTTCCGTGGAGTCCGGTGGCACGGAGCGAGGCACGGAGGTGAGCCGAAGGCGGTGGGCGGGCCGGCGCGACTTACCCGCCCGTCACGTGGCGCTCCATCGCTTCGACGGTCGGACTGAGCATGTCGGTGAGTCCGCGGTCCGCGTCGGCCTCTGGAACCCACTCCTCGGACGTCAGGTAGTCGCCGACCTCGTGGACCGTCGCGGCGTCCGCACCGCGGTAGCGGGACACCGCCCACAGCGCCGCCGACTCCATACAGAGAGTCACGACTCCTTCATCGCGGTAGCGCTCGACCTCGGGAACCGTCTCGCGGTACATCGCGCTGGTCGTCCACGTCGTTCCGCGTGGCGTGTCGAAGCCGGCGCGCGACAGCGACGCGTCGAGTTCGTCGACGAGCGACGCGGTCGGTGTCACCGGCTCCTCCGGGGGGAGATAGTGATGTGAGACCCCCTCGTCGCGGATGGCGTCCGTCGGGAGGACGGCCGCGTCCGGGGCGATGTCGGGCTGGAGCGCGGCGCCGCCGCCGAGCATCGCGACCGCCTCGGCCCCGGCGGCGATGACGTTCTCCGCGACGGTCGCGGTCACCGGTGCGCCGATCCCCGACTCGTGGACGGGGACGTACCCGACCGCCTCCGAGAGCAACTCGATGTGTTGTCCCCTGACGATCTCGACACGATCGTTGCTCTCTTCGCGTACCGCGTCGGTGAGCTCGGTCTGGTAGCCGAGCAGGACGGCCGGCGGCGCGTCGGGGAGTCCGTCGCCCTGCGCCGCGACGGCGTCGGCGGGCGAGAAGAGGGCGTCGGCGTCGTACTTGTCGCCGAAGTGCGGGATCATTCGAACTCCGGCTCCCGCTTCTCCAAGAACGCCCGCATCCCCTCGCGCTGGTCGTGGGTGCCGAACAGGCCGGCCCACGCCCGGCGTTCGAGGGCGTGCCCGGTCGCCGCGGCGCCCTCGCCGGCCGCGTTCAGCGCCTCCTTCGCGGCGCGGAGCGCGGTCGTGGGCTTCGCCGCCAGCTCGCCGGCCAGCTCGTCGATCCGGTCGTCGAACGCCTCGTCGGCGACGACCTCGCCGACGAAGCCGACCTCGGCCGCCTCGGCCGCGTCGATGCGCTCGCCGAGGAAGATCAGCCGACGGGCCACCTCGTCGCCGACGAGGGCCGGGAGGCGCTGGGTGCCGCCCCAGCCCGGGATGATGCCGAGGTCGATCTCGGTCTGTCCGAGGACGGCGCTCTCGGCCGCGACGCGGAGGTCGCAGGCCAAGGCGAGCTCGCAGCCGCCGCCGAAGGCGTACCCGTCGATCGCGGCGACCGTCGGCGCCGGGAACGACTCGATCGCGTCCGCGACGCGGTGGCCGAGCTCCGCGTACGCCTGCGCCTCCGGCGTCGACATCTCGACCATGTAGGAGATGTCGGCGCCGGCGACGAACGCCTCGTCGCCCGCGCCGGCGATCACGAGGGCGCGCGCGTCGCGGTCGGCCGCCTCGTCCAGCGCGTCCTCGATCGCTTCGAGCGTCTCGACGGTGAGCGCGTTGAGCTGTTCCGGTCGGTCGACGGTGATCGTCGCGACGCCGCGGTCGTCGACATCGAAGGAGATGGTGTCCCGGTTCATACGGGCCCCGTCGCGGGGCGGCGTGAAAACAATTCGGCAGCCGGATCCGGAGGTCGGGAGTCGGCGCGGCCGAGCGCACTCCGGCCCCCGTCAGACCTCTTCGCGGCTGTCGATGCCGGTGTAGATGAACCACGCCGTCGTGTACACGCCGACGAACAGGAGGTAGCCGACGATCAGCCCCCCGAGCTGGCGGCTCGCGAGCCCGCCGGGGAGCGTCCGCGAGAGGACGCCGAGCGCGAGCACGAAGACGACGAGCGAGAACAGCCCGGAGAGGGCGTACACGCCGAGGTCGGAGGTGAGGCGGTCGCGCACGCTCTGACCAACGGGGTCCCGTTACATACCCCCATCGGTCCCGGACCGGACCGCGGGAAGGGACTCGGTCGCGGCGTCGGGGCCTCGGCGGCCGATCGCTTAATCGAGCGCGGCTCCTATCGGATGGTATGAAACGAACCCGACGCGAGGTCCTCGGGATCGGGGCGGCGATCGCCGGCGCGTCGACCGCCGGTTGCCTCGGTGCGATCGGCGGAGCGACCGACGGCGACGCTCCGCGAGGGAAACAGCAGATCGAGCCGCCGGTGACCGCCGACGACCCCGACTACGCCGACGTGTACGAGGCCGTCGTCCCGTCGGTCGCGCGCGTCCAGACGTACGTCGAGAGCCGGGAGACCGTCTTCGGGCCGGGGGAGGGCGGCGCCGCGGGACAGGGCTCCGGGTTTCTCTACGACGAGGCGCACCTGGTGACGAACGACCACGTGATCGGCGATCCCGACACGATCCGCGTTCAGGCGACCGACGAGACGTGGGTGAACGCGACCGTCGTCGGTCGCGACCCGTACAGCGACCTCGCGGTCGTCGAACTCGACGCGGGGCTCCCCGGGGACCCGCTCCCGGTCGCGACCGACCTCCCGCCGGTCGGCACCCGGGTCCTCGTCGTCGGCGCGCCGCTCGGCCTGTCGGGGTCGGCGACCCAGGGAATCGTCAGCGGGCGTAACCGGACGATTCCGGCGTCGACGGCGCCCGGCCGCTTCTCGATCGCGGACGCGATCCAGACCGACGCCGCGCTGAACCCCGGCAACAGCGGGGGGCCGATCGTCACTCTCGACGGCACGGTCGTCGGCGTCGCGACCGCGACGCGGGGCGATAACATCGGCTTCGGCGTCTCCGCGCGGCTCGTGAACGAGGTGGTCCCGGCGCTCATCGAGACCGGGAGCTACGACCACTCGTTCATGGGCGTGAGCGTCGTTCGGGTCGATCCGCTGCTCGCGGCCGGCAACGACCTCCCGGACGCCAGCGGCGTCTACGTCGCCGGCGTCGTCGCCGACGGCCCCGCCGACGGCGTCCTCCGCGGCACGGACGGGGAGGCGACTGTCGACGGCGCGACGGTGCCGACCGGCGGCGACGTGATCGTCGCGCTCGACGGGACCGAGATCGCGGACAACCCCGACCTCTCGCGGTACCTCGCCCTGGAGACGGACCCCGGCGACACGGTCGCCGTCACCGTGGTGCGCGACGGTAGCGAGGAGACCCTCGACGTGACGCTCGGCGAGCGGCCCGAGCCGTGACGCTCGGCGAGCAACCTCAGCGGAAAGCTGAATTTGGGTGCGTGCGCCCGGTCGTCACCCGTTGCGCGGATTGCAACCCCTATATGCCCCCGGCCACACGTACCGGTATGAACGGGAACCGGTTCGGCCGACTCTTCCAGCTGACGACCTACGGCGAGAGCCACGGCGACGCGATGGGCGTCACCGTCTCCGGCGTGCCCGCAGGCGTCGAGCTCGACGAGGAGGCTATCCAGGCGCAGCTCGACCGGCGCAAGCCGGGCCAGTCGATGATCACCACCTCGCGCGGCGAGCCCGACGAGGTCGTCGTCAACTCCGGCGTCCAGGACGGGTACACCACCGGGACGCCGATCGGCATGGTGATCCAGAACAAGGACGCGCGCTCGGGCAAGTACGAGCCGTACGTCACGGCGCCGCGCCCCTCGCACGGCGACTACACCTACTCGGCGAAGTTCGGCACGCGCAACTGGGGCGGCGGCGGGCGCTCCTCCGCCCGGGAGACGGTGAACTGGGTCGCGGCCGGCGCCGTCGCGGAGCAGGTCCTCGACGCCTCGGACCACGACGTACAGATCAAGGCTCACGTCAACCGGATCGGCGAGGTCGAGGCCGACCCGGTGAGCTTCGAGCAGCTGCTCGAACGCAGCGAGGAGAACGACGTGCGCTGCGCCGACCCGGACGCGGCCGCCGAGATGCAGGAGCTGATCGAGGAGTACCAGGAGAAGGGCGACTCAATCGGCGGCTCCATCTACTTCGAGTGCCGCGGCGTCCCGCGCGGGCTCGGCGCGCCGCGCTTCGACGGCTTCCCGAGCCGCCTCGGGCAGGCGATGTTCTCCATCCCGGCGACGACGGGCGTCGAGTTCGGACTGGGGAAGGAAGCCGTCGACGTGACGGGCAGCGAGCGCAACGAGGACTGGACGTTCGACGACGGCGAGTCGTTCGAGCACGTCGAGAGCGACGAGGGCGACCCGGTCCCCGTCGGCAACGACCACGGCGGCCTCCAGGGCGGGATCACGACCGGCGAGCCGATCTACGGCGAGGCGACGTGGCACGCGCCCACATCGATCCCGAAGAAGCAGCGCTCCGCCGACTGGGAGACCGGCGAGGAGAAGGAGATCCAGGTCGTCGGCCGCCACGACCCGGTCCTCCCGCCGCGGGCGGTCCCCGTCGTCGAGGCGATGCTGTACTGTACCGTCCTCGACTTCATGCTGCTCGGCGGTCGGATCAACCCCGACCGCGTCGACGGGAACCCGGGCCAGTACGACACCGAGTACCACCCGAGCAGCCCGCGCAACGAGTAACGAGCGATCGGCCACCTCCGCGGGTCGGCCGGCCTATTCCCCCGGCGACCACTCGCAGGCGTTCCCCGCGACGAGGTCGTTCTCGTCGATGTGCGCGGAGAGGCACGCGTAGTTACAGAAGTAGGTCGGCGAGCCGCACCCGTCGTCGCAGTCGCGCACGCAGACCGGGTCGTGGTCGAAGATCCGCGAGTCGCAGTACGCGCAGGTCTCGTCGGCGTCCGGCGTCGACACGGTCGTGGACATACGTGGAGATTGTCGCGGCGCAGCGACGAAAAGGCGTCGCACGTCCGGGCGGCTCACACCACGACGACGGCGTCGACGACGACGAGCAGCACGAAGCCGACGAGGAACGCGCCGGTCGCGGCGTCGGCGTGGCCGTGCCCGTGCGAGGAGGGGATCAGCTCACGGAAGACGACCGCGAGCATCGCCCCGGCGGCGAAGCCGGAGGAGACGGGAAACAGCCCCGCGGCGACCGAGACGAGCGTGAAACCGAAGGCGGAGGCGGCGACCTGCGGCACCACCCCAGACAGCGTCGTGTACCAGAGGACGCGGGCGTTCGACATGCCGGTGTCCGCCATCGGCACGGCGAAGGCGAACCCGTCGGGCACGTTCTGGAGCCCGATCACGACCGCCAGCAGCAGCGCCACCTCCTCTAACCCGGAGGCGAACGCGACGCCGATCGCCAGCCCCTCGGGGGCGTTGTGGAGCGTGATCGCCCCGCCGATGAGCAGCGCCTTTCGGAGCGTCACCTCCCGGGCGGCCGCGTCGGATTCGGCCGGATCGGCTGCGGCCTCGTCGACGGCGTCCTCGTCGTCATCGCCGGCGGTCGGCCGACCGCCCTCGCCCGTCCGCATCGATTCGGCGTCGTCGCCCGTCGCGCCGCCCTCCGGGAGCCACTCGCGGTACCGCGCGTGGAGGTGCGGAATGGCGTAGTTGCCGCCGAGGAGCACGATCCCGCCGAGGAACACCCCGATCATCACTGCGGAGAGGGTCCCCTCCTCCAGCCCGGGAATGATCAGCCCGAAGACGCTGGCGGCGACCATCAGCCCCGCGGCGAGGCCGAGCGCCGCGTCGTACACCCGGTGCGTGACCTTCGAGCGGAAGAAGACGGGTAACGCGCCCAGTCCCGTCGCGAGCCCCGCGACGGTGGTGACCCCCAGGAGGGCCGGCAGCGTTGTCATGCCCGTCGGTTCCCCGCCCGGCGGGATAAAGACGGGCGACCGAGCCGACGGGCTCTCTCGCCCCGGCTCCCTACCGGACCGCGATCCCGCGGAGGTCGCCGCCGTACGCCCAGCCCGCGACGAGAAGCGTCGCCACCGCGCTCGCGGGGAGGACCGAGAACCACCCGGCGGTCGCGCCGACGCCGAAGCGCACGCCCAGTCCCGCCGCGACCCACAGCGCCGCGGCCGCCGCGAGCACGAGGAGGCCGCCCGTGACGCGGCGGTCCTCGCGGCCGAGCGCGACCCCGCTCGTGGCGCTCCCGGCCGCGAGCAGGTGGAACCCGAGCGCGAGCGGCCACGCCCGGATCGACGGCGGGAGCGTCGCGAACGGCCGCGGCTGATCGAGGAAGTACGCCCACACCGGGTAGCCGCCGAGCCCCGCGCCGTCGCCGCCGAGCGTCACGAACCCCCAGAGGCTCACCAGCGTCGGCTGACCGTCGCCGGGCACGACCGCCATCGGGACCGCGAGCAGCGCGGCGACGAGGAGCCACTCGACGCGGCCGCTGGTCGGTGCCGCCGGGCGCGACGCGGACCGCGACTCCGAGTTCGCTCTCCGGGACGACTCCGACGCCGACTCCCGACCACCGTCCGGTCTCGCCATACGGGCGGTTCGACGCCCGGGAGTAAGTATGGTCGGGGAGTCGAATCGGCCGGCGCGAGGTCATGTCCCCGTCAGGGGTAATTCGTTCCCGCCCGTACCGCGCGTGTCAGTGACCCACGACTGAAGTCGTTGGCTTGTCAGTGGACTCCCCTTCTGCCGTCGAATCGACGGAGGCGATAAATTCGCCGTTCAGGTTCAGTGTCCCTGACGTCAGCGCACACTGACAGGGTGCGCCTCCACTCGAAGACTTCTGCCCCGAGCGGAGACGTTTCAATAGTTTCCGAGCAATGTTCTTGCTCGCGTTATAGTCCGCGTTCAGCTGGTAGTCGCACTTCTGACACGCGAACTGGTGTTTCGAGCGCCGATTCCTCTCGTGTGTAAAGCCGCACTTCGAACACCGCTGGCTCGTGTACGCCGGACTCATCTTCTCGACTTTGATATCGAGCGTCTCGGTTTTGTACTCGACGTACTCGTATAATCGGCGGAACGCCCACGCGTGGAACCGCTTCGCACGAGCCATCCGATCGCGGATATCGGTCAGATTCTCGAACGCGATGTGCGTACATTCGTGGTCGTGAGCTTCGTCGAGAATCTGGTTCGAAGCACGATGGAGTTCGTCTTTCATCCAGCGGTGTTCTCGGTCGTCCATCGACTGGATCGACAGGTGGGCCGACCGCGTGCCCGTCTGTCGCATTGACCCGCGGGTCTTCTTGAATTCGCGGCGTCGATGGTTCATCTCGTCGGCGTTCCCGATGAACGCACCCGTAGAAGTCACCGCGAGCGAGCCGCCCACGTTCAGATCAACGCCAAGGACTGTTCTGTGCTCGGCGTTAGAAACAGCCGTCGACTGCTCGTGTTCGTCTGTGGTACGGCGCATACGCGCGTGGAGGTAGAACGACTCGCTCGAGCGGTCGTACTGAAGCGTGGACATCCGGAACTCGTACTCCTCGTTCAGTAGGTACTCGCCAATCGGTGTTCCTGTCGGATCGTCAGGAAGTACGTACTCACACTCGACGCGCCCGTTCACCGTGGAAAGGGACACGTGGTCGCGGTGAAACGTCGCACTTCGTTTGTCGTAGACGACGCTCCACGCGTCAAAGTGCGGTTGACTGGTGGTTTCGCCTTTCTTGAGTCGAGCAATACCGCTTTTTGTGGCTTCGATAGCGCGTCGAATCCCTTTTTGAACGAGGTTCGCTGTCAGATCTGTTTCGTTGCGAAGTCGCTCGTAAAGCGCGTTTTCGGCTTGTTGTTTCGACGTGATACAATGTTCGTCCGGGTATCTCCACGCCCAGGCTGCGGTCGTGTTCGCACAGTGGAGGAACTGCTTTTTCGTCTGATGGAGGTTGTCGCACCGCTCGTCGGGTACGTCAAGCTTGACTTTGACGGTGCGGACCACATCCTCCATCTGTATTTCACATGTTAATCTATTTATTTATAACTTCTACGGCTGGTGCCGGGGAGTCAGGTTGCTATCGCCCGTGATTTGTTGCGAAAGTTGGCGGGTTCCTCCTACGATTAAAGTCGTGGGGCCCTCGTTGTTACTCTGTGAACACGAACGACGGCGGCCATCACGACGCGGCGGTCGACGCGCTGGCGGCCCGCGAGTACGAGCGCGCGGGGAACCGCTACACGCGCGGAGGACGGCGCGTGCTCGCGGACCCGCGGCCCGACCTGGACCCGTTCGAACCGGACGAGAAGGGATGGATCGGACAGGGGCTCCAACAGTTGATCGCGGCCGCGGTCGCGTACCGCGTCGCGGGCGTCGGCGAGCGCGCGGGCCGACGCGCGGCCGAGGGGATCGCCGCCGCGCGCGACTTCCAGTCGGTCCTCGACGAGCCGGGACAGGCGGCCTGCCTCGCGGAGTTCGTCGCCGACTTCCGGGTCGCAGGCGCGCTTGGCGGCGCTGGCGATGCGTACGACGCCGCCGCCGAGCGCTACCAGACTGCCGGGGACGCGGTCGACTCCCCGCAGGCGCTCGCGACGACGCCGCTGTTCGAGGCCGCGGCCGCGACGATCAAGCAGGTCGCGCGGGGACAGGCGGACGGCGAGATAGCGATCAAGTGGGAGGACCTCCACGGGCCGGACCCGAGCCGGCCGGGCGAGTTCCTCGCGCACCGCGCCGGGTTCAAGAAGCAGCGGTTCCCCGGGCTGGTCGAGCGCGCGGTCGCCGACGGTCACCTCGCAGCCCCGCGGGGGACGACCGAGTACAACAACGACACCCACCGCTGCCCGAACTGCGGGTCGACCCACGTGAACTGGGCGGGGACCGGAATCCTCTGTCTGCGGTGTTCGACGCCGACGGCGGAGAAGTAACGCGCGGCGAGCGCGCCGCCGTCAGCTCAGCAGGCTCTCGCCGTCGAACTCGTCGTCGGCCTCGACGTCCAGCAGGTCGAGGACGGTGGGCGTCACGTCGAAGAGGTTCGCGTCGGACAGGTCGAGGTCGGGGTCGGTCGAGTACAGCAGCGAGTTCTCGAACTTGTGCATCCCGTTGCGCGGGCCCTCGGTGAAGACGGCCTCCTTGCCGGAGAACCCGGACTTGAGGTCGAACCCGTCCGCGGGGATGACGACGAGGTCGGGGGCAATCTCGTCGTGGTCGCCGTCGAAGACGGTCTCGCCTTTCACGATCCGGCGGCACACCTGCCGGCCGTCGGGGCCGGTGAGCGATTCGAGGTCGTCGATGAGCGCCTCGCGGGTCGCCTCGTACTCGGACTCGGGGACGACGCCGTTGGGCTCGCGGCCCTCTACGTTGAGGTAGAAGCGGCCGGGGATGAGCGAGTACGCGCGCGTCTCGTCGTCGATGTCGGTGAGCGCGTCGTGGTCGTCGCCGTCGTATGAGAGCCACCCCTCGTCGGCGAGGAACTGGTTACAGTTCACCTCCCACTCCAGTCGAGTGAACCCGTGGTCAGAGGCGACGATCAGGGTGGTGTCGTCGTCGAGCGAGTCGCGGATCTCCCCGATGTAGCCGTCGAGCTTGCGGTAGAACGCCAGGAACTCCTCTTTGTACTCGCCGTCGGTCGCGTAGTCGCCGAAGAGGAAGTGGTTCACCCGGTCGGTGCTCATGAACACGCCGAAGAAGAGGTCCCAGTCGTCCTGGTCGAGGTAGTGGGAGAAGGCGTCGTAGCGGGCGTCGAGCGTCGCGTGCGCGTTCTCGATGAACTCCGTCTTGTCATCGTCGTGGCCCAGTTTGGCGTTGACGTCGATCCGGTAGTCGAAGCCGTCGAGCGTCTCGCGCACCGCGTCGTCGCTCGCGGCCGACTCCAGGTCGGGCGAGAGGAACCCGGAGACCATCCGCTGGACCCGCGTCGACGGCGGGAACGTGACCGGGACGTTGAGGACGGTCGCGTCGCGCCCGGCGTCGGTGACGCGGTCCCACAGGCGGGTCGCCTTCACGTGGCGCCCGAGCGGGACGTACGTCTCGTAGGAGTCGACCTCGCGGTCCTGGAAGCCGTACACGCCCGTCGAGCCGGGGTTCTGCCCGGTCGTGAGGCTCGGCCAGCACGCGCTCGACTCGGGCGGGACGATGCTCTCCAAGCGCCCCCCGGAACCGGTCTCGGCGATGTCGGTCAGGTTCTCGAAGACGTCGGGGTGGTCCTCGACGAGGTCGAGCGGTACGCCGTCGATCCCGAGGAAGACGACGCGCTCGTCGTCGTCGCCGCGGAGCCGGTCGAACAGACCCATGGGCGACGGTTCCGGGGCGGCCGCCATATCCCTTGTGTTCCGCGAGATTACGACACTCGTGGCGACTGAGAGGGCGCGCCGGGATTCAGAAAGCCTATTCGTCTCGGCGGCGACTGCTACGGCGTATGAGCGACGACTTCCCGGCGAGCGTCGACGTCGATTACACCGACGGCGAGGGGGAAACTCCGGACGACTACCCGTCGATCCAGCACAAAATCGAGAAGGCGGTCGAGGTCACCCGCCGCGGGCTCGAACAGTACGACAACCCCGCGGTGATGTGGACCGGCGGGAAGGACTCCACGCTGACGCTGTACTTCATCAACCAGGTCGCCGAGGAGTACGGCTACGACAAGCCGACCGCCGTGTTCATCGACCACTTCCAGCACTTCGATTCGATCACCGACTTCGTCGAGCACTGGGCCGACGAGTGGGAGATCGACCTCGTGTACGCCCGCAACGAGGACGTGGGCGCCTACGTCGACGAACACGGCCTCGAACCGGGCGACGACATCCCCGTCGACGCCCTCTCGGAGCACAACCAGCACCACATCCGGGAGATCCTGGAGTTCGAGGAGGACTCGTTCCCGTTCCTGCTCGACACGTACGTCGGCAACCACCTGCTGAAGACGGTCGCGCTCAACGACGCCCTCGAAGAGCACGACATCGACGGCGTCATCTCCGGCGTCCGCTGGGACGAACAGGAGGCCCGCGCCGACGAGACGTTCTTCTCGCCGCGGCACGACCCCGACCTGTTCCCGCCGCACGACCGCATCCAGCCCATCCTCCAGTTCGCCGAGGCCGACGTGTGGGAGGCGTTCTGGAACTTCGTCGTGCCGGACACGGTGGAGGCGTTCCCCGACGAGGGGTACATCCCGCAGGCCGACGACGACCTGCCCGAAGGCGTTACCCAGGAGGACATCCCGATCTCGCCGAAGTACTTCGCCGGGTTCCGCTCGCTCGGCAGCGAGGTCTCGACCGAGAAGACGACCGAAGAGCCCGCGTGGCTCCAGAACCTCGAGGACACGACCGAGCGCGCCGGCCGCGCCCAGGACAAGGAGGACCTGATGGAGCGCCTGCGCGACCTCGGCTACATGTGAT
Organism: Halorubrum sp. SS7; assembly: GCF_005435055.1. Classification (NCBI taxonomy): domain Archaea; kingdom Methanobacteriati; phylum Methanobacteriota; class Halobacteria; order Halobacteriales; family Haloferacaceae; genus Halorubrum; species Halorubrum sp. SS7. The sequence goes on along the minus strand of NZ_SGXV01000001.1, from coordinate 322,918 downwards.
CGCCGCCGGGGCATAGCCCCGACCGACCCTCTTGACGCAGCAGCTCCTTCGTCCTTCGGTCAGCGTTAGCGACCGTCGGCGCTCGCCTCGCCGGCCGACGCGGTGAAGCCGACCTCGCGGAGTCGCTCCGCGAGCGGGAGGCCGATCCCGGACGCCGGCGTCAACACGCCGCCGTCGAACTGGGAGTCGACCTCGTCGCGCGCCAGGCAGACCGCCGACTCGCCGAGCATCCGCGCGGTGGCGCCGTAGCCCGGATCGCGGTCGGCGCCGAACTCGGCCTCCACGGTGAACGGCCCGTCCGCCGCCGTCCCGCGTCCGAGGACGCGGATCCGGAAGTGGCCCGCCTCGGCCTCCTCCCGCGTCGGCCCCTCGCCCGGATCGGGGAAGACGTATCGGCGGAGCGCGGAACGCAGCGGTCCGACGGACATCGCGGCCGTGAACAGGCCGAGGCCGCCGGCGACGGCGCCCGCGGTCGCCGCGCCCCGCACCCCATCGCCGGTCGGGACCACCTCCGAACACCGGAACTCGCGTCCCCACGGGTATCCGAGGAGCGCGTTGCTCCGGCGCACCACCCGCTCGTTCACCGCGGCCATCGGCGACGGCGCCGTCCACTCGCCCCGCAGCGCGTCCCGCTGCGGCCACCGCTGTGCGCCCGGATCGACGCCGCTCCGCTCGCCGCGCGGCGCCAGCGAGTAGGGGTTGCGGAGCGTCTCCCGCGCGAGCGGGTCAGTCGCGGCCGCCTCGAACAGCTCGCCGGCGCTCGCGAGCGTCCCGCCGCTGACGCTCCCGCTGCCGCCGTCGAGGTAGATCCGGACCGTCTCGCAGGGCGCGCCGTGCGCCTCTCGCGCGTACGACTGCGCGAGCAGGGTGCCGAGGTCCGCCGGGACCGAGTCGAACCCGCAGCTGTGGACGATCCTGGCGTCGGCGTCGACCGCCGCCTCGTGGAAGCGGTCCACGGTCTCGCGCACCCAGTTCACCTCGCCGGTGAGGTCGCAGTAGTCCGTGCCGGTCTCGACGCAGGCCTCGACCAGCGGCGTCCCCAGCCGGGTGTAGGGGCCGACCGTCGTACACACCACCTCCGCGTCTCGGGCGACCGCGCGCAGGCTCTCGGGGTCTGTCGCGTCGCCCACGACGACGGCGACATCGTCTCGCGCGTCGCTGCGACGGGCGAGGTCGTCGGCGAGCGCGTCGAGCTTCGCCCGGTTCCGTCCGCCGACGGCCAGCGAGAGCTCGTCGGGGCCGTACCGCTCGGCGAGGTACTCGGCCGTGAACCGCCCGGCGACCCCGGTCGCGCCCCACACCACGATGTCGTGCGTCGGCTCGGCGTCAGTCATTCGGGAGGGAGTAGGGGGCGGCGTCGGTAAACTGGTGCGGTACCGCGCGGCGACCGCCGGCGATCGGGGCGTCACGAGGTTCTGACACGCGCTACCTCTTTAACGCCGGGGCCGTACACAGTGGTATGGCCGTTGGCACTCGGTTGTCACTACAGCTCGCCGACTTCGGTACCCGCTCGCTCGTCACGCACAGCCTGATGGTGTTGGGGTTCATCGGGGCGGTGTACACGGGGCTGTTCGTCGAGGGACAGATCGGCACCGTCTCGATGGCGGCGTTCATCAACTTCACCGCCGGGCTGTGGATCTCGCAGTCGATCCACTCGCTCGGCAACGCCGCGACCGACGACGAGTACCAGGGCGTCCTCAAGGAGATATTGAACCGTGTCTAGCGAACCCGGGATCGACACCGCCCGCTTCGGGCGGATCCTCGCGCTCGTCGGCTTCGTCACGACCGTCTTCCTGTTCCTGACGGCGCAGCGGCTGTCCGGCGACGCGTTCCAGATCGGCGCGGTCGCCATCGGGATGGTGGGGCTTATCACCGCCATCATCGGCTTCCTCGTCGCCGCCGGCAGCGCCGTCGACGCGACCTGACCGCCGTCCCGCTTCTCGTTCGGGTTACTGATACGGCTCGCAGACCAGTTCGACGCCTTCCTCGAAGCTGATTTCGGGCTCCCAGCCGGTCGCCTCGTGGAAGGTCGAGTAGTCGGCCATCGTGTCGTGGACGTAGCCGTCGAAGGGGCACTCGATGTACTCGGGGTCGACGTCAGTGCCGAGCGCGTCGTTGATCATCGCGACCATCTCGTTGAACGAGTACGCCTCCTGGGTGCCGACGTTGTACACGCCCGTCAGCTCGTGGTCGGCGGCGAGCTCGCACGCGCGGGCCACGTCGGAAACGTGCGTGAAGTCGCGGGTCTGAGAGCCGTCGCCGAACAGCTCGGGGGCTTCCCCGTTGGCGATAGCGTCCGCGAACTGCGCGACCGTGTTCGCGTACTCGCCCTTGTGTTCCTCGTTGCCGCCGAACCCCTGGTACACCGAGAAGAAGCGGAGGCCGGCCATGTTCATGTCGTGGTGGTTGGCGTAGTACTCGGCGTAGCGCTCGCGCGCGAGCTTCGAGGCCTCGTAGGCCGTGCGCGCCTCCACGTCCATGTCGACCGGCGAGGGCTCGGTGCGGCTCCCGTAGATGGAGGAGGTGGAGGCGTAGACGACGGTGTCACACCCTTCCTTTCGAGCGCGTTCGACCGTGTTGACGAACCCCTCGACGTTGACGCGGCAGCCGCGCTGGGGGTCGCTCTCGTGCATGTTCCGCGAGGAGAGCGCGGCGAGGTGGAAGACGACATCGACGTCGACGGGGAAGTCGCCGTCGACGACTGAGGCCTCGACGAACTCGACGCCGTCGTCGAGGTTCTCGGGCGTGCCGAGGTAGGTGTCGTCGACCGCGATCACGTCGTTGTCGGCCGCGAGGCGGTTCGCGAGGTTCGAGCCGATGAATCCCGCGCCGCCCGTGACGAGGACGCGTTTGTCCTTCATGTACGAGTGTCCTCAGAGCCGACGGTTCAGCGCTTCGGTTTCGCGAGGATGACCGAGGCGGCGGGCGGGCGGACTCGCGGCTCCGCACGCGGCGAAAGCGACTTGCTCGCGGCGCCGGAAGTGGGACCAGAGATGTCGACCCGCGAGGCGGAACTGGTGATCGAGACGTGGCGCCTCCGCGAGCGGGACCTCCCGCGGGTCCCGCCGGCGGGGTGGGGAACCGTCGACCGCCTCCGCGCGGCGGTCTGTCTCGCGGTCGAGTGCGCTGTCGACGGCGTCGATCGGATCGAACCGTTCGAGGGCCCCGCGAGCGAGCGCGAGCGGTTCGCGGCGACGGTGACGACGGACGCGGTCGACGACGCCCTCGTCAGCGTCCGCCCCGCGCCCGCGGAAGGCGAGACCGACGACGAGACCGAGGCGCGCGGCGACGGGGAGTCGTTCGAGGAGACGACGGAGCAGTTCGACCTCGACGAGGCGCTCGACCGGCTGTAGGCGGGCCTCGCGGGGCCAGCGCACCGGCGCCACCGGCTCGTAGTGGCCCGCGACCGATACCGACCGGTCGGGGGCGGCGCACTCGACTGGTCCGTCTCCGAACCTGTGCCGATCGACGCCTCGTTTCGCGCCGATGGGCGCTCGACGGGAGGACGAGGCGCGGAGGCCCCTGGGGGCGGTGACGGGCGTGGTTTCAGCGGTCCGGGTTGAGCGAGGAGGGCCGAAAAGCGAGGCGGGCCGAAAAGCGAGGCGGGTCCGGGCGGAAACGCGGCGTCAGCGGGGACGGTCCGGGGCGCTCACGCTCGGATCGTGATGTCGCCGTCGTTGGTCCGCGCCGTCAGCGCGCCGTCGCCGCCGTTGACGGACGCTCGCAGTCGGGTCTCGGTGCGCTCGCGGACGCGGAACCTGGGGCCGCCTCCCGAGAGTGCGAAGTCACCGTCGTACGTGCGAGCGGTGAGCGCCGCGCTGAGGTCGTCGCCGAGCCGGAGCAGCAGGTCGCCGTCCGAGGACTCGACCGTCGCGTCCGCAGTGACCGCGGGGACGTCGGCGACGACGTCGCCGTCGCGGGTCCGGAGCGTGTCGACGCGCTCGGGGTCGCGGACGCGGACCGCGCCGTCCGCGGTCGTCGCCGTGACGGCCCCGGCGGCCCCGTCGACGCGGACGTCGCCGTCACGGGACTCGAGGCGCACGGCGCCCCGGGCATCGGTCACCGACACGTCGCCGTCGGCCGTGACGAGCGCCGCACCGTCGGGAACTGACTCCGCGTGGACGTCGCCGTCGGCGGTCTGAAGTCGGTCGACGTCGACATCCGGCGGCGCGGTGACCTCGACGTCGACGCCCCCGCCGCCGAGCCCGACGATCCGCGGTTCGTCGGTCGTCACCTCCAGCCGGTCGCCGGTCACCCGAACCGTCGCGTCGAACTCGTCGAGCGAGACGCCGCCGACGGCGCGCTTGCGGGCGACGACCTCGACGTCGTCGCGGGGCTCGGCGCTGAACGAGACGTCGCCGGCGACGTCCGTCACGACCAGCGTCGAGACCGCCGCGGGGTCGACGGTCCGGCGCTCCGTCTCCGTCCGCCGCTCGACGTCGACGACGCCGGCGCAGCCGGCCAGCGCGGTTCCGAGGCCGACGCCGACGGCCCCGAGCAGGCCCCGCCGCGTGGCCGACGCGCCGTCGGACGACCCGTCAGGCATCGGCGCCCCCCGCGGTCCGCGCCGCGCCGCCGAGCAGCGCGTCGGTGAGGAACCCGCCGAACCTGGCGACCCCGTTGAGCACGTGGAGCGACACCAGCGCGAGGAGGACGCCGAGGCCGGCGCCCGCGACCGCCTCGCGCAGCGTGTCGACCACGTAGGGGCCGAGCGTGTACGTCACCCCGGGGGCGTCGTAGAAGACGGGCATGCTGATCAGCGTGGCCGAGAGCGTGAACGCGGTGACGAGCGCGGTGAACGCCACCACGCCGTAGACGAACTTGAGACCGACGAGCACGAGGCCGGTCCAAGTGGTCGGGGCCGTGAGGATCCGCTTCGTCGTCCCGAGCGCCTCCTCGACCGACCCGAACGCGAGGTCGACCTCTGCGGGGGCGGCGTCGACCTCGACGTCGAGGAGCCAGTCCGCGAGGCGGCGCTCGAAGGACCCGATCCCGAGCGTCACGAGCAGCGTCAGGAGGACGACCGGGACGCCCGCGAACGTGACGAGCAGGCCGATGCCGGTCGAGAGGCCGGTGGTGACGACCGTGAAGTAGGCGATCCCCAGCGGGAACGCCAGCAGGAGGTACGCCAGGTTGCGATACGTCTGTCCGTCGAAGGGCACACCGACGAAGCGCGCGAGCGCCTCGCCCGGCGAGCGCGGAGACCAACTGTGGTCGCTCATAGTGCGCTTACGGCTTGCCGCCCCGTCGACATATAAAGAATCGAGCGCTGCTGATCCGGCAACATCACCAAAAGTATAAATATGAGTTTCGCGCCGACCGTCCTGGACGCCGGCCCGGAACTCAGTCCGTTCCGATCGACGGCGCGCCCTGCCCCAGGGTGAGCTCGGCCCACCGGGCACAGAGCCAACCGGCGGCGTAGAGCACGTTGAGCCCGACGAGGAGCGCCAGGACGCCCAGGAGCGACATCGCCAGCGCGCCCGGCAGCGTCGACACCTCCCACGACGTGAGCCGCACGATGAACGAGACGCCGACCTCGAACTGCTCCCACGGGACGACGAGCGACAGCTCCCGCCGGATCGGCTCCGGGAGAATGAGCCCGACCGACGCGCCCGGGGCGTCGTAGTACAGCGGCGTCGCCAGCAGCGACCCGCCGACGCTGAGGAGGACCGTGAGGAGCGTGAAACCGGCGACGCCGACGACCAGCTTCGAGAGGACGAACGCGACGGCGCCCCACACCGCCAGGTCGGTCACGACCGCCACGGCGCCGTCGGTCACGCCCGACGCCTCACGGACCTTCCACGACGGCGGGGTGATGTCGGCGCCGAGGAGGGCCTCCGCGAGCGCGCGCTCGCCGATCGACACCGCCACGACGCCGCCGAGCGTCGCGGCGAGTATCGGGACGCCGACCGCGAGGACGGAGAGCCCGAGCCCGAGCGAGATCCCGACCACCGTGCCGACGAAGTAGGCGATACCGAGCGGGAACGCGAGGGCCAGGTACGCGGCGGCGGCGTAGGTTCGCGGCCGGAACGGCGTCAACAGCACCGCGCGAACGACGCCGCTGTCTGCGGAGGGAACCGAGATCGCGTCTGAGAGGGCCATCTGCCGTCTGGACCGTCTGCCACCGCTCGTATTAAATTTCGGTCCTGTCACCGTCCCGAGCGGTTCGTCCGCGGAGCGCGAACGGGGGATCGATTCGGAGCGAGCGTGACGCCGCCGCCGGGGAAATTAAGTTTCCCGCCGGCGACGTTCAGCCGGATGGCCTCGGAGGCGTCCGTCGACCAACGAGAGGTGTACTCGCTGCTCGACGACGAGTACGCCAGGCAGATCCTCATCGAGACCTACGAGGAGACGCGCTCGGCGCGCGCGCTCAGCGAGGCCTGCGACGCCTCCGAGGCGACCGTCTACCGCCGCCTGGAACGCCTCCGCGAACAGGACCTCGTCGAGACGGTACAGGAGGTCGACCCGGACCGCGGCCCCCAGCAGGTGTACGCCGCACGGCTCAACCGCGTGTCGGTGGACCTGACCGCGAGCGGGTTCGAAGTGAGCGTGGACTACGTCGACGAGACGGCCGCGGACCGACTGACGCGGCTCTACGAGGAGCTCTCGGGATGATCGGAACGCGCGCAGCGGCGACGGCGCTCGCGGCGGTCGGCCAGCGGAGCGTCCCGCTCGTCGGGCGGTCGAATCTCGCGGCGCAGGTCGACGTGGTCGGCGGCGGCGCGGGGCTCGCCGCGATCACGATCGCCGCGTTCTTCCTCTCGGTGCTGCTCGCGGTGTTCGTCACCTACCGCTTCGCCCGCGGCTACTTCCGCACGCGGCGGCGGCCGCTGCTGTTCCTCACGCTCGGGCTCCTGCTCCTGGCTCCGCTCCCGATGTTCCTCCGGCTCGCCTTCGGCAACGTCGCGTGGGTGACCGCCACCGAGCGCACGGTGGTCGTGACCGCGAGCAAGCTCTGCGGCCTGCTCCTCGTCCTCGGGGTGGTCCACCGGTGACGCTCTCCGTCGTCGCGACCGCCGGCGGGGTCGCGACCGCCTGCCTCGGCACGTACGTCGCGTACCTGGCGTACGACGGCGGCCGCCGGAACGGGAGCCGGACGATGCTGCTGTTGGCCGTCGGCGTCGCGTGTATCGCGGTCCTCCCGTACGTGATCGCGTACGCCGTGACGCCGCTCCTCGGGCTCTCCGACGCCGCGACGGTGTTCGGGGTCACGGTGGCGCATTTGGTCGGCCTCGTGGCGCTCGCGGGGTCGGTGACCGATTAACGGCGATCGCTCCTCACCTGTGTCGACCCGCCCCCTGGCGCAGGGTCCGGGCGCTCCGACTCGCCATCCCGAACCGTCTTTGCGGAGCCCGGTGATGACCGTGGTATGTTCGGAACCAGCGGCGTTCGCGGGCCGGTCGGCGAGGCGGTGACCGCGGACCTCGCGCTCGACGTGGGGCGCGCGCTCGCGACGGACGGCGCGGCGACGGTCGTGGTGGGGCGCGACGCGCGGGACAGCGGCCGGATGCTCACGCGAGCCCTCGTCGCGGGCCTCACCGAATGCGGGGCAGACGTGATCGACGTGGGCGTGGAGGCGACGCCGACGGTCGCCCGCGCCGTCGCCCGGGAGGGCGCCGACGCCGGCGTCGTCGTCACGGCCTCGCACAACCCGGCGCCCGACAACGGGATCAAGCTCTGGACGGCCTCGGGGCGCGCCTTCGGCGAAGAGCGCAACGACCGGATCGCCGAGATCGTCGAGGCGGAGGCGTTCGAGTTCGCGGGGCACGACGCGATCGGCGCCGTCGAAGAGCGGGAGGTCGCGGTCGGCGGCGACGCCCGACGCCGGCACGAGCGCGCGCTCCGCGAGACCGTGCCGCTGCCCGACGACCTCTCGGTCGTCGTCGACCTCGGAAACGGCGTCGGGCGCGTCACGGCCGACGCGCTCCACGCGGCCGGCTGCGACGTGGAGACGCTCAACGGACAGCGCGACGGGCGGTTCCCGGGGCGGCCGAGCGAGCCGACCGCGGCGAACTGCGAGACCGCCTGCGAGGTCGTCGCCGCGACCGACGCCGACCTCGGGATCGTCCACGACGGCGACGCGGACCGCATGATGGCGATCGACGAGCGCGGGCGGTTCGTCGCGGGCGACGCCCTGCTCGCGCTGTTCGCGCGCCGCGAGGCGGGCGCAGGCGACCGCGTGGCGGTCCCGGTCGACACGAGCCTGCTCGTCGCCGACGCGCTCGCCGAGGTCGGCGCCGAGGTCACCTACACGCCCGTCGGCGACGCGTACGTCGCCGCGGAGGCGTCGAAGCCGGGGGTCGCGTTCGGCGGCGAGCCCAGCGGCGCGTGGATCTGGCCGGACCGGACGCCCTGCCCGGACGGCCCGCTCGCGGCGTGTATCCTGACTGCGCTCGTCGGCGCCGAGGGCTCGCTCGCCGCGCTCGTCGACGACCTCCCCGAGTACCCGATCCGCCGGGACTCGGTTCGGACGGACGCGAAGTCGGCGATCGTCGAGCGCGTCGCCGAGGCCGCGGCCGTCGAGTACGAGGACGTGTCGTCGCTCGACGGCGTCCGCGTGGAGACGGACGCCGGCTGGTTCCTCGTCCGCGCGAGCGGCACCGAGCCGCTGGTCCGGATCACGGCCGAGGCGCGCGACGAGGGCGACGCGGACGCGCTGTTCGAGACCGCGCGGGGGCTCGTCGACCGGGCCGCAAAGGACGCGTCCTAACCTCGCTCCGACTCATCGTAGCGTTGCTCGACGCGCTCCGCGACCCAGTCGAGAACCGAGAACAGGACGTCGAGGTGGTGGTCGCCGAGCGGTGACGGCTCCGCGCCGCCCGCGTCCGGCGCCGGGTGGAAGTGGTTCCTCGGCGCGTCGGCCTTCGGGTGGCGGTCCCAGCGGCACTGGAACCGAGACGAGCCCCGTTCTTCGACGTAATGAAAGTAGTAGTCGCCCGTCACAAACCAGTGGACGTCGATCCGGGCGGCGTCGACGGCGGACGGATACGCGGTCGCGTCCAGCGTGAGCACCAGCGACCGGGGAGCGATCCGATCCGGCTCGAACTGCCAGGACTCGACCAGCGGGGCTGTCGCCGCCCGGCGCCCGATCGTTTCCATCGTTGTCCGGTCGAGCCGACCGCTGTCTGCCGCGGTCTCGGCGTCGTCATCGTCCGACATGTAGCTGGGGAGGCCTCAGGCCGACCCGCGGAGGTCGGTCCCGTCGCGGCCGCGCGCCTCGGCCCGCGAGACGGCCCGCTGAAGGAGTTCTATGTCGTGCCGCACCGTTCGCCACCGCGACAGCGACTCCAGCCGGTCGTGGACCGCGGCGTGGTCGCCGCCTTCGACTGACGCGACTGAGGCGGCGTCCGGATCCGGAACGCCGAACGACTCTTGGAGGTCGGCGTCCTCGGCGAGGAGGTCGTCCAAGCGCTCGCGGAGCGTTGCGGCGGTGTGGTCGTCGGCCAGCGTCTCGACGCGTTTCCACTCGAAGTACGACTCGTTGCGGCGGTACTCGGTGGGACGACTCCCGCGCCGGTCGGCAATGCCCATCTCGACCAGCTGAGTGAGCGCGTTTCGCGCGCCGTCGGGCGAACAGGCCGCGCGCTCGGCGATCTCGCTCGCCGACGCGTGTTCGGTCACCCCGGTCATCACGTCGTACACCCGCTGAAACGTGGTTCGGTCCCGTTCCCACTGACGTCGGGCCTCACCGCTCTCGTCCGACGACGAGTCGCCGGTGGTATCGTCCGACATACCGTTCAGTCGTGGTCTACAAGGCATATATCTTTGGTAGCAGAAATATAGCATCTGACCGCCCTTCCGAGATCGATCCCGACGGCCACATCGACCGAGCCGACCGCAGCCGATAAGCCCCGCCCCGCCGTCGCCCCGGCCATGTACGGAGTCGTGCTCGCGGCCGGCCGCGGGACTCGGATGCGACCGCTGACGGACCGCCGCCCGAAACCGCTCCTCCCGGTCGGGGACCGCTCGCTGCTGGAACGGGTGTTCGACACGGCCCGCGACGTCGTCGACGAGTTCGTCGTCGTGACGGGCTACCGCGGCGAGGCGATCCGGGAGGCGATCGGCGAGTCGTACCGTGACCGCCCGGTCCACTTCGTCGAGCAGGGGGAGGCGCTGGGCACCGCCCACGCCGTGGCGCAGGCCGCGCCCGTCGTCGACGACGACTTCCTCGTGCTCAACGGGGACGTGGTCGTGGACGCGTCGCTGCCGCGGGCGCTCGCCGAGGCGGGCGCGCCGGCGGTCGCAGCCACCGAAGTCGACGACCCGCGGGCGTACGGCGTGCTCTCGACCGACGCGGACGGGGCGCTCGCGGACATCGTCGAGAAGCCGGCGGACCCGCCGACGAACCTCGCGAACGTCGGCTGCTACGCGTTCGAACCGGAGGTGTTCGAGTACATCGACCGCACGCCCGAGAGCGAGCGCGGCGAGTACGAGATCACGACGACGATCGACATGCTGCTCGGCGACGGCCGCCGGATCGACGTGGCGCGCTACGACGGCACGTGGCTCGACGTGGGGCGCCCGTGGGAGCTGCTGGAGGCGAACGAGCTGGCGCTGGCGGCGCTCGACGACGAACGCGCGATCGCCGGCGCCGTCGAGGAGAACGCCCAGCTTCACGGACCGGTGGTCGTCGAGGCGGGGGCGCGGGTCCGATCCGGGGCGTACGTCGAGGGGCCGGCGCTGATCCGCGAGGGCGCCGACGTGGGACCGAACGCCTACGTCCGCGGGGCGACCGTCGTGGGGCCCGGAGTCCACGTCGGCCACGCGGTCGAGGTGAAGAACTCGGTGCTGATGGCGGACGCCTCGGTCGGTCACCTCTCGTACGTCGGCGACTCCGTCCTCGGTCGCGGGGTCAACTTCGGCGCGGGGACGAACGTCGCGAACCTCCGCCACGACGGCGAGAACGTCCGGCAGACGGTGAAGGGCGACCGCGTCGACACCGGGCGCCGCAAGCTGGGCGCGATCGTCGGCGACGGCGCGAAGACCGGGATCAACACCGCGTTGAACGCGGGCGTCGTGCTGGGCACCGGTGAGACGACGGGGCCCGGCGAGGCGCTGACGCGCGACCGGCTCTCGGAGTGAGAGCAATCTCCACCGGTCGGGGCTCCGCTCCGAGCGCGAGCGATTTAACACCCGGGCGGGCGACGGTGACGGTATGGCAACCGACTCGGTAACCGCGGTGATCCTCGCCGCGGGCGAGGGCCGGCGGCTAGCGCCGCTGACGAACCGGCGGCCGAAGCCGATGGTCCCCGTGGCGAACAGGCCGCTACTCGAACACGTCGTCGAGGCGGTGACGGCGACCGACATCGATCGGATCGTCCTCGTCGTCGGCTACGAGCAGGAGCGCATCCGGAACCACTTCGGCGACGGCGACGACTGGGGCGTCACGATCGAGTACGTCGAGCAGGCGACGCAGCTGGGCACCGGCCACGCCGTCCTCCAGGCCGAGCCGGTCGTCGACGGCCCGTTCGTCGTGCTCAACGGCGACCGGATCGTCGACTCGTCGATCGTCTCGGCGATGCGCGACCGGGCGCTCGACGGTGCCCCCCCGGCGATGGCGGTCACGTCCGCGGCGAGGCCCCGCGAGTACGGCGTCGTCACGCTCGACGGCGACCGCGTGAGGGCCATCGACGAGAAGCCGGAGGGGCCGGTCGAGACCAACCAGATCAACGCCGGCGTCTACGCCTTCTCGCCGGCGGTGTTCGACGCGATCCGCGAGACGCACGCCCCCGGTGAGTTGGCGATCACGGCGACGCTCAACGACCTCGCCGGCCGCGAGACGCTGTCGGCGGTGCGGTACGACGGGCGCTGGCTCGACGTGTCGAACCTCTGGGACCTGCTGATCGTCAACGCGGGGCTGGTCGACGAGGCCGCGACGCCCGATGCCGCGGGCGCGAGCCGCGGCGAGTCGGTGACCGTTGCCGACGACGTGGCGCTCGCGGGCAACGTGCGCGTCGGGCCGAACGTCACGATCGGCGGGAGCACCGCGATCGGCAGTAACGCGACGATCGAGGCGGGCGCAGTCGTCGAGAACGCCGTGGTTTTTCCGGACGCCGTAATCGGTGCGGGCGCCGTGGTCCGGGACGCGATCGTCGCCGGCAACGCACGAGTCGGCCCGAACGCGACGATAGCGGGCGAACCGGCGACGGTCGTCGTCGGCGACGCGGTCCACCACGGCGTCGAACTCGCCGGCGTGGTCGGGGACAACGCGACCGTCGGCGCCGGCGCGACGCTCACCGACGGCGCGGTCGTCGGCGACGACGTGACGGCCGACGCGGGGGTCGTGATCGACGACCGCGTCGACTCGGGCGCGGTCGTGCGGAGGGGGTAATCATGTGCGGGATAACCGGCTACATCGGCGACGGCATCGCGCTGGACGACGACGCGGAGGGCGCCGCGGGCGACGGCGGGGTCGCCGGCGTCGGCGACATCGTCCACGAGGGGCTCCGTAACTTGGAGTACCGCGGCTACGACTCCGCGGGCGTCGCGCTCGTCGGGGAGACGAGCGGGCTCACGGTCGCGAAGCGGTCCGGCGAGGTCGACAACCTCACCGTGCCCGACGTGCCCGACGCGGCGCTCGGCGTCGGCCACACGCGCTGGAGCACGCACGGCCCGCCGACGGACGCGAACGCCCACCCGCACACCGACTGCGTCGGCGACGTGGCGGTCGTCCACAACGGGATCGTCGAGAACCACGAGGCGCTCAAAGCCGAGCTAGCTGATCACGAGTTCACGAGCGACACCGACACCGAGGTCATCCCGCACCTGATCGAGGAAGAGCTCGCGGCCGAGCGCGGCGCGGACGACCTGCTCGACGCAGTCCGAGCCGTCGAGGACCGCCTCGAGGGGAGCTACGCGATCTGCGCGGTCCGCGAGGGCGACGACCGGATCGTCGTGGCGCGGCGCGGGAGCCCGCTCGTGTTGGGCCGCGACGACGACGCGACGTTCGTCGCCAGCGACGTGACGGCCTTCCTCGAACACACCCGCGACGTGACGTACCTCGAGGACGGCGACGTGGCGGCGCTGTCGGCCGAGGGCGTCGCAATCTACGCCGACGGCGATCTCGTTGACCGCGGCGTCGAGACGGTGACGTGGGAGGCCGACGCCGCCGAGAAGGGCGGCTACGAACACTACATGCGAAAGGAGATCCACGAGCAGCCCGAGGCGCTCCGGCAGACCATCGCGGGGCGCCTCGACGTGGACGCCGGCGGCGTCGACCTCGACGTCTCGTTCCCGCCCGGCTTTCTCGCCGACCTCGAAGAGATCCAGATCGTCGCCTGCGGCACCTCGAACTACGCGGGCCGGTACGCCGCGCAGCTGTTCGAGGAGCTCTCGGGAGTGCGCGCGACCGTCGAGATCGCCAGCGAGTACGAGTTCGGCGCCGGCCGCAGCCCGGACCGCACGCTCGTCGTCGCCGTGACGCAGAGCGGCGAGACCGCCGACACGCTGGGCGCGGTGCGGCGAGCGAACGCCGCCGGCGCGCGGACGTTCGCCGTGACGAACACGCTCGGGAGTACAGTGACGCGCGAGGTCGACGACACCGCGTTCATCCGCGCCGGCCCCGAGATCGGCGTCGCGGCGACGAAGACGTTCGCCTCGCAGGTGGCGACGCTCGCGATGCTCGCGGTAGCGATCGGCCGCGAGCGCGGCGCGCTGGGGGCCGCCGACGCGCGGCCGGTGTTGGAGGGGCTCCGCGACCTCCCGGGAGCCGTTCAACAGGTGCTCGACAACGAGGACGCGGTGCGCGAAGCCGCGACCGAGTACGGCGACAGCGAGGCGTTCTTCTTCGTCGGGCGGCAGCTCGGTGTCCCCGTCGCCTTGGAGGGCGCGTTGAAGCTCAAGGAGATCTCCTACGACCACGCCGAGGGGTTCGCCGCGGGGGAGCTCAAACACGGCCCGCTCGCGTTGGTGACGCCGGAGACGCCCGTGTTGGCGGTGCTGACCGACGGGTCGCGCGCCGACGAGACGATGAACAACGTCACCGAGGCGCAGACCCGCGGCGCGCCCGCTATCGGCTGTGTGTCCGCGGGCCAGGAGTACGGCACGCTCGACGTGTCGCTACCGGTGCCCGACGTGGGGATCGTCGAGCCGCTGGTCGCGAACGTCTACCTCCAGCTGTTCGCGTACCACGTGGCCAACGACAAGGGTCGGTCGATCGACAAGCCGCGGAACCTCGCGAAGAGCGTCACGGTCGAATAGCGCCGCGTCGTCCGCGGCGGTCCCGTGGGCGGCTGGAAATCGTTTAACCAACAGGAGGGTATGGTGGACCGAATTCTGTTGGTTATCACGTCCGATATGACACCGCTGGCCGCGTGACCGATCGTTGCCGAACGGATCCACGAGTGACGGCGAACCTCTTCCGGACGATCGGTTGCTTGGACGGGTACCTGGGGATTCAGCGCGGCTTTCAGATCGAGCTACACTGGTTTGCCCCGCCGCAGTCGTACGGGTGACAACGGGTGAAACGCTGTTGGAGATACGGAACTCGCAGGCCGGCTTGCCGAGACATCTAGGAGTCGACCACCATCTCAGTCGGCGGAGCGCGCTGCCGTCCCAGAAATGCGTGAGGCGAGGCTGTGGCCCGACGCAAACCATGAGACCGGAGTATCTATCAATGTGAATATAGTATCGGTTCGCATAGCCGGAACACCCCGGGAATACCGGGGTGATACGGCCGATCTGTGAAATCGGCGTGTTGAAACGTCATCAGATATCCGGGCCACGCGTCAGGAGACATCCTACTTCCCGAGGTGTGGAATCCCGCTGCCGGCTGGCAGTTTCACGATCAGCGCCCGCTGGTCCAGCGGCGAGAGCACCCCCGTTCAACGCCACGTGCGCTTGGTCGAAACTTCGGGCGCGTGTTACACCAGTTGACACGGAGAAGACTGCGGCGGGAAAAACGGGTGTCAATCGGCCCAATTTCGGCATAATAGCGGATTTCGCAGGAGGAATTTGAAATCAACGGGTGAACCAACGCACGTCGGGACAACTGCCCCGTCAGTTCCATTCACGCGCAGCCAGCGACCGGGACGAAGTCGATAATTACGTGCCAGGCGGCACTCCGCCGGACCGGCTTTCGCGACCCCCTCGCCGCGCCCGTTGATGCGGGCGCTCGTCGACGACCGACGCCGCCCGCGCTCGATGAGGCCTGCGACGTCCGCAGCGGCGACCAACTCGGGAAAGCAGCGGCTACTCGTCGTCCAGTTCCTCGTCGCGGCCTTCAGAGAGGCGCTCCCAAATCTCCGTACACCCCGCGCCATCGGGAACATCGGCGAGGTGGGCGTCGTCAGCGGCATCCGAGTTACTCATGTTCTGAGTAACCGTATAGGCGCCCGCCTAATAACCCTTCCGGCCCTACCAGTACGTACTTACGGAGCGCACGAGGAGAGGCGTACATGCCCGATTCCGGTGAGGACCTCTTCTCGTTGCTCGATCTGACGGAGTACGAAGCCGACGCCTTAGAGGAACTGCTGCTGTTGGGCCGGACGACGGCGCCGGATCTCGCGGAGGCGACGGGGATTCCGAAGGCGCGGATCTACGGCGTGCTCGACGCACTGTCGGAGGCGGGATACGTGAAGGTGATCCCGGGCCGGCCGAAGCGGTACGAGCCCCACGCGCCGGCGGCGATCGCCGAGCGGGCAGTCGAGAACCGGCGACACGCCTACGAGCGGTTCCGCGAGGACGTCGAAGCCGTCGAGGAGGCGTTCGTCGAGGAGTACGCGCCGGTCCGCGACCGCGGCGTCAACGAGCTCAGCCCGACCGAGGACCTGTTCCACGTCGTCGACGTGGGCGAACCGAGCGAGCGGGAGACCAGACGCCTGTTCCGCGAGGCCGACGAGGGTGTGTACGTGCTCTCGAAGAGCTTCGGATACATCGATGCCGTGCGGACAGCGATCCGGGACGCGGTCGACCGCGGCGTGGACGTTGACGTGCTACTCCTCCACCCCGACTCGCTCTCGACGGAGAACCGACAGCGGCAGGCGGAAATTCGCGAAACGCTCGCCGACGAGTACCCGTCGGTCAGCGTGCGAGTCAGCGACCGCGTGCTGCCTTGGCGCGGCACGTTCGTCGATCCGGATCTGTCGTACGAATCCGGGCAGGGACTCCTGATGGTTGAACAGGAGGAAGTGCCGAACCACCACCGACAGGCCGCAGTCACGGAGAACCCCTCGTTCGTGGCGGGGATGTGGCAGTACTTCGACCTACTGTGGCGCCACGAGAGCGTCCCAGCTGACCCGGACCCGGGCCGAGGTCCGGTGGACGGTGACGGAGTTGGGGAGTAGCGAGACGGAGCGACTCCGTACGGAGGCATTATCAGCGGCCGAAGCTAACCGCAAAGCCTTTACTCGTAGTTACTCGATTGCCGAGTAACGATGACCGTCCTACTCACTGGTGCTGACGGCTACCTCGGCTGGCCGACTGCGCTGCGACTGGCAGACCGCCTCAACGAGCGAATCGTCTGCGTCGACGACTTCTCGCGGCGCGACTGGGTCGCCGAGTCGGGGAGCGTCTCCGCGACGGAGATAGAGGATCCCGAAGCGCGCTTCGAGCGCGTTGAGAACCTCAGCCTGATCGAGGGCGACCTCGCGGACCGCGACTTTGTTCTCCAGTTGCTGGCCACCCACGAGCCCGACACCGTGCTCCACGCGGCCGCCCAGCCAAGCGCACCGTACTCGTCGATTAACGGCGAGCGCGCGCTGTACACCCAGCGCAACAACGTCTCGATGACGCTGAACCTGCTCCACGGACTCCACGAGACGGGGCTGTCGGACACGCACTTCATCGAGACGACGACCACCGGCATCTACGGGGCGCCGCACTTCCCGATCCCCGAAGGCGGATTGGAAGTCGAGCGGAAGGGCGGTTCAGACGAGGTGCCGTTCCCGGCGATGGGCGGCAGCTGGTATCACCAGACGAAGTCATTCGACGCCGCGAACATGCGGCTCGCGGAGTCGCAGTTCGAGTTCCCGATGAGCGAGGTGCGGACTGCCATCGTCTACGGAACTGAGACCGCGGAGACGCGCGACCACGAGAGCCCGACGCGGTTCGACTTCGACTACTACTTCGGGACGGTCGTCAATCGGTTCTGCGCGCAGGCTGTCGCCGGCTACCCGATCACGGTGTACGGCAAAGGCGAGCAGCGCAAGCCGATGGTGAGTCTCGAAGACGCCGTCGAGAGTCTCGTGCGGCTGGTCGAACAGGGCCACTCCGGCGACGACGGGATCGACGTGTACAATCAGGTCACCCGGCCGATAGCGATCGTCGAGCTGGCGGAGACGATCGCCGAGGTCGGCGCGGAGTTCGACTTGGACGCTGAAGTGAAACACTACGAAAACCCGCGCGAAGAGGACGAGGAACACAAAATGGAGATGGAAAACGAGCGGTTCCTCAAGCTCGTGGGCGGCCAGCGTCAGGACCTCGAGTCCGGGATCCGCGACGTGCTCGGAACGCTCGTCGACGAGCGCGAGCGGATCGCGGCTCACGAGGACCGGTTCCTGCCGGGCGTGCTGACCGATGAGTGAGACGGACGGCGACGCAAGCGGAAACGAGGGTGACGGCCAGCGGATCCTCGTTACGGGCGGCTGCGGTTACATCGGCAGCGCCCTGGTTCCGCGGCTGCTCGACGACGCGCGCGTGAGCGAGGTCGTCGTCCTCGATTCACTGGCCAACGGTTCACCCGCGCACCTCGCCGGCTGCGTCGGCCCGGATCTCGATTTTCGCCGCGGCGACGTCCGTGAGTACGGCGCCGTCGAGAGCGCGACCCGCGGCGTCGACGCCGTGATCCACCTCGCGGCGATCACCGGCGCCGCGTCGACGCACGAACGGCGCGAGGAGACGTTCGCGGTGAACCGCGACGGCACTGAGAACGTGCTCACAGCCGCGGGGAAGTTCGACGTCGACAGCGTCGTCGTCGCCTCTTCGTGTAACAACTACGGCCGCGCGGCGAGCCGCGATATCGACGAGATGACCGAACAGAATCCCCTCAATCCGTACGCAGAGTCGAAGGTGGCCTGCGAGCGGCTGTTGAACGACGCGCTCAAGGCGTACGATTTCGAGGGGACGGCGCTCCGGATGAGTACGAACTACGGCTGGTCGCCGGGCGTCCGGTTTAATCTGGTGGTGAACCACTTCGTGTTCCGCGGGCTGACGGACCGCCCGCTGACGGTGTACGGCGACGGGTCGAACTGGCGGCCGTTCATCCACGTGCGCGACGCCGCGCGGGCGTATCTTGACGCCGCCCTGGATCCCGACACATGGCCCCAGCGCGTGTATAACGTCGGCTCGAACGACGGGAACTACCGAATCGCGGAGATCGCGGAGATAGTCCGGGAGGAACTCGATCGGGATCTGGACGTGACGTACTTAGAGGACGAGCAGCCCGGCCCCTCGTATCACGTGAACTTTGACCGCTTGGCCGAGACGGGCTTCGAGACGGAGTGGACGCTTCGCGAGGGGGTTTGGGATATCGCGAATGAGCTGACCGGCACAGAGGTGTTCAACGCATGACGGACACGACACAGATGAAGACGGACGGCGGAAACGACGGCAGGGAGATCGACACCCCGACGATCGCGGTCACGGGCGCGGCCGGTTACATCGGTAGCCGCGTCGTCGTAGAGCTCCAAGAGGCGTATCCCGACTGGGAGCTCATCGCGATCGACAACCAGTACCGCGGGCAGGTGGATACGATCGGCGATGTCGACATCGAGCACGTCGATATTCGAAACCGTGATCGGCTGGAAGAGGCGCTCGCGGGCGCGGACGTGGTGTGTCACCTCGCGGCGATTAGCGGCGTCGACGATTGCGAAGAGAATCCGGACCTGGCCTACGAGGTGAACGTCACCGGGACGAACAACGTGGCGTGGTTCTGTCGGAAGACGGGTGCCGCGTTGGCCTTCCCGTTCAGTATGGCCGTGTTGGGCGATCCGGAAGAGTTCCCGATCACGGCCGACCAGCCGCGTGATCCGTTGAACTGGTACGGGCGGACGAAACTGCTCGGCGAACGGTCGATCGAGGCGTTCGCGGACGGCGCGTTCCCGGCGCACCTCTTCCTGAAGTCGAACCTCTACGGCGAACACGTGGTCGACGAGACGGAGGTTAGCAAGCCGACCGTTATCAACTTCTTCGTGAATCGCGCGCTCGCCGGCAAGACGCTGACGGTGTACGAGCCCGGGACACAGGCGCGAAATTTCGTTCATGTGAAAGACGTGGCGCGGGCGTACGTGCGAAGCGCGGAGCGGTTGGTGGAGCAGCTTTCGAACGGCGAGACGGGGGCTGAGACGTACGAGATCGCGAGTAACGAGGATATGAGCGTGATGCGCGTGGCCGAGATCGTTCGGGAGGTTGTACGCGAGGAGCGCGGGATCGAGGTGAACATCGAGTTGATGGAGAATCCACGAAGTGCCGAGACTATGGTAGAAGAGTTCGAAGTGAATATTTCGAGCGCCAGTAATTTCCTTGGGTGGGGAACAGAGGATGGAGTCGAGGGAGCGGTTCGAGAACTCTTAGAGTAAGTGACATCGGCAAGAAGCGATTCGACAAAAAACGGCCTCTCGCGTGGTGTTTTTTGACTCTTCGAAAGAAACAGTTATGACTGAAGTCGACAGGGCTTGGATCAGTTTCGTGGATCAGGGACTGGCACCGCAGCCATCAAGAGTTTTTACTCGCGGGTTACTATGACTGTGGTGTTCGAAGTCTACGTCTGCCGCCGAAGAACCGGTCGATCTCATCATCGGGTAAAGCCTATTCAAGTGTATTCTCGAAATTTGAAGCGTGATAACGGCACGTACTAGTTCCGAGGTATTACTACGAGAGGTTGTAGAGGTGTGCGCAGTCGGCACACGGGTTTTCCATTCGGTCATCGACTGATTTTATTACTGACATGAGATAGTACTAACCACTTACTTCCCGTTAGGTATTTCCTTTCTTGTTCATTTTGGCTGCCCGACTCACAATCCTAGTTAGTCGCTGGTCTGTAATTAGAAGTCTTCTGGTCCCAAACCGTTATAATCGCTGACCGAAGACGGAGATCAAATGCATCTTGCGCTGGTCGTGGAAGATCCCGCCTCCACTAAGGGGCCCGATACCCAAGCTAATAATCTTCTGAAATCCCTCGATACGTGTACGGATACGGTGGATGAGATTACGGTCATATGTAAAGATGGAGCGAGCCCTGATTACCGATCATCGAATATCAGTACTGCCGACGTACTTGATTCCCACCAGCCGTTCGCCTCGCTAAAAAGAGTGTTCGAATGTTGCCGAACGGTAGACCTAGTCCACGTGTTCGCAGCTAACTGGCGCATCGTCTTGGCAATCATGGGACTGTCAAGAACTCCCGTACTACTCGGAACGTCGACGACATTCCGCGCACTCCCGCACCGAATCGCGGTACGTCTCTACCGACCGAACGCGGTATTCGCTAGCGTCGAACCCTTCGAGACCGCCATCAGCGAGATGGGCTACCGACGTGACAGAACGTTTTTTATACCCAACGGAATTGACACCGATATCTTCTCCCCCCCGGGCCAGAAGAAAAGAGAGGAAATCCGCCGAATCCTCGGCGATCGACACGAACTCTCATTGGCAGAGAATATCATTATTTGGGTGAACCACCTCAACGATCACAAGCGACCACTCCTGGCGCTCCAAGCCTTTCAGCAGTTTAGACAACAGAGAGACGACGTATCGCTCCTCATGATTGGTGATGGGCCTCAACGGGCGGCAGTTGAGGAGATGGCCGAGAATATATCAGACGCGCACTGCTTGGGATTTATCGACCACGATGCCGTTCATGACTACTACCGTGTTGCCGACCTCAACCTTGTCACATCAAGATCGGAGGGTATCTCTAACGTCGTCTATGAGGGGATGGCCTGCGGTCTCCCGGCCCTCACGGCGACAGCATTCGACCAAGTCGGAACCGGAGAACACGGACGCTACCTGTCGCCATCAGCTTCAAAGGAGATGATCACCAGCGGCATGGCCGAAATACTTCAGCGCCGAGAAGAGTTGGGACGACAGGCACGAGATCACGTCGTCCGGCACCACGGCCTAGAAACGTTCGCCGACCGATACGAACAGTTGTACCAATGGTGTCTCGGACGGGGATCAAAACCGAAGTTCGACGAGACTTGGAAAGCCGATACAATTAATCGTATACAGCGGAGCTAGAAGTTCTGTTCTTCGAAGTGTTCGATAGTCCTGCGTAGCCCCTCGTCGAAATGGACTATCGGTTCATAGTCGATAGTTTGACTCCCCCATTCGAGATCGGCCAGAGAGTGGCGAACGTCGCCGGGTCTGGGGCTGTCGTAAATCGGGCTGATATCAGTACCGAGGTGTTCGTTGATCCGCTCGACGAGTTCGTTCACCGTCACACGATTTCCACAGCCAACGTTACAGACGACACCACTAGCGTCGCTCTCAGCAGCACCGACGTTCGCCGCAATGACGTTGTCGATGAAAGTAAAGTCTCGCGACTGTTCACCGTCACCGAAAATAGTCGGTCGTTTTCCTTCCATCATTATACTGATAAATTTTGGAATAACAGCAGCGTATTCTCCGTTTGGATCTTGCCAAGGTCCGAAAACGTTGAAGTATCGTAAACACACCGTGTCGATACCGTAGATGTCAGACGCCTGCTGGACGAGTCGTTCTGTGTAGTACTTCGAGAGGGCATACGGTGACTCGGGATTCGTCGGGTCGCTCTCTCTGGCTGGTAGGTTCCCGTCGGATCCATAGACCGAGGAAGAGGACGCAGCGACGATTTTTTCCGGGTCTTCATCGCGTGCCGCATCGACCAGTGTCGCCGCCCCAACGCAGTTGGCAAGGGTCGAACGCCGAGGGTCCTCAACGCTGCGCGAGACGGAAGGAATGGCAGCCTGATGGAATATCCAATCTACGTCTGTTACAGATTGTCGAGCGACCGCCGGGTCGCAGATATCACCCTCGATGAATTCGAAGTTCTCATCGGGTAGCCGTTTGAGATTGTCTCGACTGCCAGTCGAGAAGTTATCAATACCTCGAACCTCGTGGCCCGACTCAAGCAAGGCCTTCGCGAGCGATGAACCGATGAATCCTCCGACGCCAGTGACGAGTGCCTTCTTTGTCATACGATTGCTGTGTGAATGTCGCCGACTACACGTTTCAAGACATCGATTCAACAGTAGATGTGTCCGAGATCCTGTTCTGTAAATCAGGTCGATTTATATAGGTAGTGTTTAGATAAGCTGATTCTATGCGAAGGCAAACGCTTGAACCCAATCTTCAGCAGTACTCGGCTTGACACGGCTAAACGTATTTGAGAACTGGTTTGTTCGTCTTTTTACTTCACGAAGACACGTTCGATGGCATTCCGATTCCCATGTGTAAGGTGTTGGAATCGGAGCCCGTGACGATGACAGGCCGCCTGTAACCATGGAGCACCATCGACGAGAAAGACTTCGTCGTCGACCTGATATTTCTCACGCAGTTCTGGGAGAAACATCGAGGAGATCGCGTTCATTCTCGCTGGATAGAGACAAACGTGGAGAAGGCGGTTCGTGTCGGGATAGACAGCAGCATACAGCCAATGTCGTTCAGAATTGAGCTGAATCACGGTTTCATCGACCGCAACGTGATTCGGATCGGTACCGTCTGTCGGCTGTAGATCCGCTTTTTGTACCCACCGGTGGACGGAAGTTCGATGGCGATCGACACCCAACCTCTAAAGATTCGAGACTGTATCTGAAAGTGATAGACCAGTCAAATGGAGTCGGATACCGAGCTTCATCACCGACTCGGGTGTCTCTCTCGCTTCAGAAAATCTAACTCGATACACCCGCTATCGCCGTTGAGACGGTCGAAACTAAGCATGAATCACTCAATCTTTTGACCGCCTCATCCTTCGACCTTATTTTAACACCGCCTTATAGATAGACGGAACGTTTATCCTACCCTCATAAGAATAGTGCGGCATGAACGTTCGGAAGTTCGTTTATAAACATACCTTCCCCCTTCACCACTGGGTTGTCAGGAATGATATGTTCGATTACTATGAGGATATCAAGAAATTCGAACGGAAGGACCGAAGAGCAATTCGCAATTTCCAGCGCGAACGGGTACAAAAAATGGTCGAATACGCTCGCGAGAACACAGAACATTACGCGAAGTCGCTGTCTGATGTTGACACCGATATTGACGATCTAGACGGGTTACTTCAGCAAATTCCGGTTCTCGACAAGCAGACGCTCCGTGACGATCCCGACCGGTTCACGAACGAGAAGTATGCCGATCATAAAATCACGACCTCGGGGTCAACTGGCACCCCGTTAGTCATGTGGGCGAATAAAGCGCAACTTGAGAAGCGCTTGGCCATGAACCTACGCAATCGTGAGTGGATGGGGTATGAGTGGGGGGACAAGAGCGTGCGTCTATGGCATCAGAAGATCGGGATGTCCACAATCCAGTGGATTAAAGAACAATTTGAGGCGTTCCTATCTCGCGAGAAATTCATCCCGGTCTTCAAAATGGGTGACGACAACCTCGGAGAGATTTTGGATGAAATCGACGAATACAATCCGGATCTCATCGACGGTTACGCCGAAGCATATAATATTCTCGTTGAGTACTGTAAGCGCAACGACCTCCAGAAAGATTGGAAGCGGGTCGTCAGCTCAGGACAGCAACTCCATCCCTCGACACGAGAGGGGATCAGAAACTATCTCGGCGCAGATGTGTTCGACAGATACGGCGCGAGAGAGTTTAGCGGCATCGCACAGGAGTGCGTGGAACATGACGGCAAACACATAAATTCGTACCTCTACGTCGTCGAAGTACTGAACGATGACGGCGAGAAACCTGAGAAGGGTGAAAAAGGAAATATCGTCGTGACGGATCTCCATAACAAGGCGACTCCTCTGCTCAGGTACAAAATCGGCGACCTCGCGTATCCGGTTGAAGAGGGGACCTGTGGATGTGGAATGGACTGGCCGAAATTAGGTGAAATTGTTGGTCGCGAACAGTCGGTTATCGTGACGAAGCGGGGTAAGCAGCTCCCCGGTACCTTCTTCGACCACTATTTCAAGGACTACTTCGATGTAATACAACAGTGGCAGGTCGTCCAGAAAGAGCGAGAATCCATCGAAATCAATCTTATGGTGACGAGTGAAGAAGCGTTTGAAGAGATCGAACCAGAACTCCGTCGGGGGCTACACAAGCACGTCGGGGACGTGGAAATTCGGTTCAATATGATGGACGACATGGAAATGATCCGTACCGGAAAGTTCCGACACACGATATCAGAGGTCGAAGAATGAACTCGGTTTTGGTCACTGGTGCGAGTCGGGGTATCGGTCGATACGTCGCAACTCACTTCGCGGAACAGGGGCACGACGTGGCGATAACGGCTATTGACGAGGTAGAACTTAGGAAAACCGCCGAAGAACTGGCTGACCTCTCCGAAAGTGGCCGTACCGAGCGGTTCCTCGCCGACAGCTCCGAAGCGTCCGAGGTAAGGCGGGTTATCGAGGCGGTGAATGACGCCTTCGACGGTATCGACATTCTGGTGAACAATGCTGGTCGGGTAGGTCCAGTCGGAGAATTCCCCACAAACGATCTTAGGGACTGGAAACGAACTGTCCGAACGAACTTATTTGGGATGGTACACTACACATATTATATTCTACCTAGTATGAAGAACCAAGGCTACGGGCGTATCGTGAACATCCTCGGCGGGGGGGCACGGAGTTCCAGACCAACGCTGTCGGGCTATGGAACTTCCAAGGCGGCGACGCTTAGATTCACGACCTCGGTCGGTGAAGAACTCGAAGGAACGAATGTTCGGATGAACGGTGTGGGCCCAGGTGTGGTCGCGACAGATCTCATCGACGAGATCAGGTACGGAGAAAGACTCTCCGACGAGTACGCGGAACGGCTGACCGAGAAAGTCGAGGAAGGTGAGACGACAGACCCAGAGAAGCTGTGTCGATTCATTGAGTTCCTCGCACGCGAGGAGCTTGATGAGACGGGTGAAATTTGGGAAGTCGACGAGTGGGAAGACCCGGAAGAGTTCTGAGTAGCGCTTTCCAAAGAACTAACTCTTTGAGCGATCAGGTCCCTTTATGATGGAAATCTGCGTCGTTGGTCTCGGATATGTCGGCCTACCCTTGGCCTCCGCATTTGCTGAAGAAGGATATCAGGTCACTGGATTTGATGTCGACGACGAGAAGATATCTCAATTAAATAGTGGGCGTGACGAGACGGGAGAGCTGTCGGAAGACGATCTTATTCGGGAAGAGATTACGTTCACATCCGATAGCACTGCCATTGAGAATGCCGATTTCGTGTTCGTGTGTGTCCCGACCCCGCTGGACGACAGCAAGCGACCTAATCTATCTTACCTCGAAGCTGCATCACGGACTATCGGTGAGCACATACAACCTGGTACCACAGTCGTCTACGAGAGCACCGTCTACCCCGGTGCGACGGAGCAGAAGTGTCTCCCGATACTGAAGGAACACTCGGGGATGGAACTCGGAAATTTCCACATCGCGTACAGCCCGGAACGAATCAGTCCCGGAGATGATTCCCACACGCTCCGCTCAACGACGAAGATTCTCTCCGCTAGTGACCCCGAGAAGGAGGAGGAATTAGCCGCTCTCTACGAGTCGATTCTGACCGAAGAGACGCACATAACGCCGACGATACGGGTCGCGGAGGCGGCGAAAGTCATTGAGAACACACAGCGCGACCTCAACATCGCGCTGATGAATGAGCTGAGTCAGCTGTTCACTACGATGGAGATTGACACGGCCGCGGTGATTGATGCGGCGGCGACGAAGTGGAACTTCCACGAGTATCATCCGGGATTGGTCGGCGGCCACTGTATCGGCGTGGACCCGTACTACCTTACTTACAAAGCCCAACAGGAAGGCCATGACCCTCAGGTGATCTTGGCCGGACGCTCAATCAACGACCGTATGTACAGACAGGTCGTTGAGATGGTACTGAAAGGTCTTAATGAGTTTGAAAAAGTCCCCAAGCAGTCTACCGTAGTGGTGCTGGGCCTTACATACAAGGAGGACGTGAACGACGCACGGAACTCCCAGGTCAAACCGCTCATCAGCGAACTTGAAGAGTACGGAGTTGACGTCCGAGTCCTGGATCCAGTACTTGGGGAGAGGCGTATCGAAGAGCTAGGGTATACACCGCTCTCAGACTTAGACGATCTCTCGGCCATCGATGGCGTGGTGAATGCAGTACCCCACGAAACCCTCTCGCACATCACGCTGGACACACTTCAGACAGCCATGGACGCACCCGTTTTAGTGGATGTGCGGGGGAGTTTCGACAGCGATGACGCCGAAGAGCGCGACTTCTATTACCGGAGTTTCTAGTCTCTGGGCTAAAACCTCGTAGTTAGCTGCTTGAGGTATCAATATTCATCTGACAGATGCTATTTTGAGTGTCGACGATCTATTTATTCGGTCACCACCGGCGTCGCGACGACGAACATCAGTGGCGCAAGTGTCGCTGGTCGGCGCAGTCGGAGCATGACATAGCCGAGCCGCAGTATCAGCCTTGGGACGGCTTCCATAGCCTGACCTGCGAAGTACCGAACCGTGCCGCTATACTTCGCGTGTTCGAATCCCGAAACGGCCGCTATCTCGTAGTCATGGTTTTCGAGCAGCGTCGAGAGGCCGGCCGGTGTGTAACCGAACTTGTGGTCGAAGTCGCCGAACATTATTGAGTTTGAGAGGGGGTTCGCGAGATTCCCGGTTAGTATTGATATGACCCCGTCGTCAGTCAGCTTTCGCCGCGCCGTGTTCAGTAGCTGCTCGACGTATTCTTTCTCCAAGTGTTCGATGACTGCGTGCATGAGTATAAAATCGTAGGCACCGTCTTCACAGTCTTCGAGGTGAGAGAGACCGTCTTCGTTGGACACCGTGGCTTGGTCGTCAAGCCGACTACGAGCCTGCGACACGCGAAGGTCAGAGACTTCGCATCCGTACACCTCCGTGTAGCCCTTCGAACGGACCCACTCGAGAAACTTACCGTCGCCACAGCCTAAATCAAGAACCCGCCCTTCAGTTTCTTCTGGGAGAAACGGACCGTAGTTCCGCTGGAATCGGTCGTGGTACGCTTCGCTCATTTCATAGCTGACTCAGCAGACAGATGTATAAATCCGACGGAACTGACACGGCTGAGTGAATTAAAATTCTTCATTAATGAGCTTATTAGCGAGAGTTTTGAATGGACCAAGGTCGATTCCGAAGCGTTCTTCGAACATGAGGACAAGACGAGCCTCCTCAGCTTCGATCCCCCCAGTGCGAAGCACGACGATAATAAATAGCGGCGCGTAAAGCACACAGGCAACCACCAGTGAGAAGGCCGATCGTTGGAGAGTCGCGACGACCGGCAGGTAGACGAGACCGGCAACTATGGTGGCGACGACTGCCGGTTTAAATAGACCCATCGAGATGGGATTAACGTCAATTTTATTCCATATTTGGTAGATGTACAATACCCCTAAGGTCAGGTACGAAGCCGTCGTGGCGAGTGCGGCACCGAAAGCCCCAAAATCAGGGATGAGTGCCACATTAACCACCACATTGAGTACCGCAACGAGGAAGTTGTCGTACATGATGAGTCGAGTCTTGCCGATCGAGGTCAGTGTGTTACCGCTTAGGGCCGCCGCAGTATGAACAAAGAATCCGACTGCCAGAATCGGAAGCACTGGCGCCGCGGCAACGTATTTGGGGCCAAATGTAATAGATACAATTGTTTCAGGGAAAAGAGATAGCAAGAGGGTAAGCGGAAGATTCGCCAGTAGGGCCCACTTAGTGATTGTGCGAATCAGACGACGGAGCGCGTCGTGATCTCCGTCGGCGTGGAGTTCAGAGATCACAGGGACGAAGAGGAAGCCGAATGCGGAGACGGTCATCGTGAGGAACTGCGCGAGGGGGTAGACAGCGTTGTACTCACCCACGGGACCCGCGCCGGCTAGGGCGCCGAGAAGAAAAATATCGATATCGGAGAAGACAGCGCTCATCGCAGCCGTGACGACTAGTGGTGCCGAAAACGTTAGCAGCGTTCTGCGTACCGGAGTATACTGAACCGACCAATTAAATATTGGTGTTCGGGAGTGGAGGAACCAGAGACCGAGAAACGCGGTAACTAAGTAAGAGACTAGATACGCCCAAGCGACCGACGCACTATCGAAACCAAGCGCAACTACGACTGCGATACCGATGATGCGGACGACTGGGAGCGATACGTTCTGGAGGACAGTTCGTGGGACGGGAAGTTTGAACCCTTGCATACTTCCGTTAACCATCCGGATGAAGACGGCGAACGGAATAGCAGCACTGAATAGTCGTAGCACGCGGACCGTGGTACCATCAGCACCGATAATGTCGGCCAACCTTGGTGAGAGGACGAACAGCACAAGTGCGGCGGCAAGCGAGAGCGGAATTGCAATTTGAAAGCCTGATACCAGGACTCCGCGAATGCGGGAAGCGTCGTCATAACGAGGGACATAGCGCCCGATACCGCTATTTAAGCCTAGGACGAGCACAATTCCAGAGAACGTCAGCAGTGTCGTGCCGACAGAAATAACGCCATACTCGACCGGACCAAATATTCTTGCAACGACTAGCTTTCCGGCGAACGCGATGCTGACCTCAAGGAGCATACCGAGGAAAACCAACCCACTACCCTTGAGTAGGTTACTCAGGAGATGCGCGTCCTCGTCGTCCATGGGGTATCCTGTCTGGGGAGGGTACTGTGAATTTCGGTTGCGTGAGAGTTCAGTCTACTCAACAGTCACGTTTTGATTAAGATCAGAACTTTATTCTAATCATGTGTACAATGTCAGTAGAGAAATATTTTAACGGATGGAAGTGGATGTTGGCCGCAAATAGCGTTATAAAACCGGAGTGATTACCTATATATAATTATTAGAGTCTTCCATTGCCAATAGTATTTTATAATGGAATAGCAAATAGTGTGAGACCGCTGAACGTTCGTCATTTCGTTCCATTTTTTTGGCCTAGCGGATACATGCGTCGTCGGCGGGGGAAAAATTGTATTTAATTCACAGTCCAAGTGATAAAAGGCAACCTGTCTCACAGTCATACTGGCCATTCTGACAGAGTTGCCGCTGTCTTAGTTCCAAACCATTGCCGACTATCCTGTCTGGAAGGATAACCAACCTCTCGCACTAGTGTTGGACAGAATCACGGCATTACTACCGAAGAGCGATTAAAATAAAACGCAAGGAGAACTGAGCCCATAGTCACGCTACGGGTTATAGGAGGCGTAACTGAGGGGGTTTCCGCGATCGCAACGTGATCGTGATCTTACGGCGGTTCTCGGGCCGTCATTAAGTCAGAAAGCCCTACGTGTGACTTACAACTCCGCCATTCTACTTATTAAGACCAATGCCGATGACGAGTTTGTCTTGTACAGGAGACAGATTCCCTGGGATATTTGTTCAAGAGAGATCGAATGAGTATCTAGAATATGGTACCCCTGAGAGAATTCGGTCGACAGTTCGGCGATACCAGACTCACGTGGCAGAGCCATCGGCTGCGCGGATGGACCCGTTACCAAAACGAGCGGCCGCGAGATCTACTCCTCAAGCCCTACGGGTCGTTGCTCTCTGCGAACATATGAGAATCGGCATCTATAATCCACGTGTTGGTTTCTCTCGTGCGGGCGGCACTGAGACGTTCCTCCGGGAGATGATGCGTCGGCTTCAGAACAACTACGAAATACACCTATACTGTGGGGAGAATAAACTACTAAGCGAGGTTAAAGAGCTTAACATCGAAATAACTACTATACCTCTCTGGAAAAAAGAATCGCGTCGAAACGAACTGCTCGCTGAAAACACTCCCCTACTGCCCGCAGAGGTCGAATCGATATCTATGTACTGGCATGCGAGACGTCGCGGGGTCTTCGATCGCTTGTCTGATGAGGTTGATGTCCTCTCGACTCACTACTATTTGGATAATCTCCTCGTCTCCCGAAGCACTCCCATATCTACGCTTTTTCGGTTTCCCGGAATAAAGCACCCATCCGTTCGGTGGCAAACAATGTCCAAGTTCGCCTCGCCCGAGTGTTACCTCTCCAACAGCCAAGCAACAGCCGAACGATTGCGTGAGTGGCTCGACTTAGATGTCGATGGAACGGTGTACGCCGGTGTCGACCTCGACCAGTTCTCCCCAAATACCGAACCCGCATTCACATCTGACCGTGTCTCCATATTGTTCGTCGGTCGCCTCGACGAGGGAAAGGGTCTCAACGACCTTCTAGACGCATACGCGAGAATCACCGACGAAGCCAGACTTTACATTGTCGGAAGCGGAGTCCTAGAGGACGACCTGCGAGCAAGGGCCAGAGAACTCGGTATCGAGAACTCCGTGACGTTCGTCGGCGCAGTTGCTCACAATGAGATACAACGCTACTACGCTGCCGCAGACGTGTTCTGTCTACCTTCGTACCACGAGGGATTCCCGGTGGTGAATATGGAAGCACTGGCGAGCGGGTGCGCACTGGTTACTACACGTTTGGACGCTGTCAAGGAGCAAGTTACCGACGGTGAGCAAGCGCTCCTATTCGAACCTGGTGACGTGGACGGTCTAGTGGATGCCCTTGGGCGCGCCGTCCGCGAGAGGGATCTCCGCGATCGACTGGCCGCGAACGGTCTGGAACGGTCGAAAGAGTTCGGCTGGGACGAACAGGCGAAGCAGATGGGAGAGTTCTACGAACAGGTGGGGCAGCAGTGACACGACAGATTACAGTCGTCGTTCCTACTATTGACGAGCCCGAGGAGCTGCGCGGATGTCTTGATTGTCTCAATAACCAGTACTACGACAACTTCGATGTCTTAATCGTCGATTCGGGAACAGGAGTCAACAGGGATGTGGTTAATGATTTCTCCGACCGGTTGGCAGTTGAGATGCTGTCGATGCGCAGGAACGGCCTCCCTCGTGCGCGAAACAAGGCCGTCACTTATATTGATGAAACAGACGTTGTTGCCTTCTGTGACCCCGACGCCCGTCCGGTCTCCGATTGGCTCGGGGCTCTAGCCGTCGAGTACACTGATGGGGTCGGCGCAGTTGGTGGTCCGGTTCTCGAACCCGGCGACTCCCTCCAAGATCGTGAGACTGTGGGACGGATCCAACCCAACGGAGAAATCGTCTCGAACTTCGATGCGGATGATCGTTGCCTAGTCCATCACCTCCGCGGGACGAACATGTCGTTTGACGTTGATTTACTCCGCGAACTCGGCGGCTTTGATCCCGCGTATGAAGGCACTGCCCATTACGAAGACACCGACGCAACGTACAAAGTACATCGAGCGGGTTACGACGTGGTCTATACGCCGGAGGCCGTCCTTGAACACTACCATCCGGAGTCGGAACGAGACCTCAAAGCATATCACCACTACCGGCTCGCGAACTGGCCGATACTGTTCGAAAAAACGTCTCCCACTCTGCTGGATAGGGTCTCATTCTACACGCGGCTCTTGATGAGAGCGGGATACTACCGTCTGAGACTCTGAACGTCAGCCTAGATGACGCTCGGCGATCAATTCGTCAAGGAGCGATGAACGTCTATGGACGATAGGATGTCGGAACCCAATAACCGATAGTCCCATTAGTCGTCGGTGAGTCCGATTATGCCGATGGACACCCGCACTATAGCGCTGGGGGTCGATGGAGCGACCTATGATCTCCTCGACGAGTGGATACAGGCCGGGGAACTCCCCAATTTCGAATCGGTCGCCGACGAGGGGTTAGACTGGACTCTCGAAACGACCATTCCAACGCGGTCTATCCCCGCATGGCCCTCGTTTAATTCCGGTACCAATCTGGGAGTTCACGGTCTGTTAGATTTCAATTGTGACCTTGACTCCGATAGTGAGAAGCTCGTCGATCAAACAAACCTCCGAAGTACTCGGTTCTGGGACGTGCTAGCTGAAGATGGCGTCTCTCCTATTACACTCGGTGGTCTATTGACATACCCGCCTCGCGAGGTACAAAACGGCGTCGAGGTCTCGGGCCCGATGACTCCCGAGTCGGCGGAGGTATTCACAAAGCCAGGGTCCGTTTCCGAAAGAATCCGGGAAATCGTACCCGACTACGAGTTCGGTCCGTCGCTCGATGGTTCCCGGAGGGCGGTCAGGGATGCTTGTATCGAGTCAGCGGAACAGCGTGCGACCGTCGCGAAGAACCTGATGACGGAACACAGCTGGCAGTTTTTTTTCGGTCTGTTCATCGCGACCGATCGAGCACAGCACAAGCTCTGGGATACCCCCGAAGAGATCCTACCGGTGTATAAAGAGATAGATGACTTCATTGGGTGGATTCGAGAGAGGTATCCTAAAGCGAACGTCATTCTGTTTTCCGACCACGGTTTCACCTCACCACCCGAGCGAGATTTCTTCCTCAACGGATGGCTCGCGTCTCGGAACGACACTACCGAGGGAAGTCCGGACACTTCGTTGAAGTATACTGTTGCGAAGTGGGGCTATTCCAACGCTCGACAGTACATAGGCGTCAACTTCCGTGACCTCGTACCTGACCGCTTAGAAACTTGGTTAACCGGCACCGGAGAAGGTTCAAACTCGCCTGTTCGCGCCGCAAACCGAAATATCGACGGTATTCATGTGGATCTGCCAAACGAAGAAGAAGTAATCGAAGATCTGATCACCGAGCTTTGCGATCTGACCGACCCTGAAACCGGTAGCCAGGTGTTCAGAGGGGTCTACCGTAAAGAAGATCTGTATGAGGGGAAGTATCTGGAAGATCTTCCGGATATCATCCTCCTTCCGAACCCGGACTACAACGTCAACACCAACCCGAACAACCATATTTTCGGATTATTCCCGGGATCGGAGAACGAAGGGATGCACGATGCCGCTAGGGAGGGAGTATTGATGATGGCAGGACCGAATATCAAACAAGATCCCGAACGGAAAACGGCATCCCTCCTTGACCTCCCGCCGACCCTACTCCACATATGTGACTCACATATCCCGTCGAATTACGACGGAAAGGTACTCATGGACACACTCACGGGGGCACCGGCACAACGTGAAGTCGCTTCACGTGAACCGCTTCATACAGGACCTAAAACGACAACTACGACAGAAAACAAAGAAGACGTTGAAGAGCGTCTCTCAGACTTGGGATACCTCTGATGCAGGAGGCCATAACGGTTTCAATTCTGATCCCAGCGTATAACGAGGAGGCATACATAGAGGGTTGTATTAAAAGCATCCTGAGTCAAGACACGTCTTTTCGGTACGAAATAGTGGTATGTGACGACTGTTCGACGGATGCCACACCACAGATCCTCGAACAATTAGATCAGATGATACCAGAATTGCGAACGGTTAAGAACGACACGAACCGGGGGATAATAGGAACTTGTAACCGGCTAGTTGAAGCCGCTAGAGGGGAATACTTTGTGCGAATCGACGCTGATTCGAGACTTATTCCAAACAGTCTTCAGCGGATTCAATCAAAACTCATAGGCGGCTACTCGTTGGTGTTCGGGAAGATTGAGGTGAAAAACACGAGCTATCTTCATCCCGCCGCCGCACAGGTCGGGAAGCTCAAGGGACGAAGTACATGGTACGGTGGTGCCTGTTTCGCGTGCGACACGCAGGCATTCGTCGACTCGGGTGCGTTCGACAAGGAGATGATTGGTGCCGAAGTTCAGGAACTGAAACAGCGAGCACAGCGACTGGACTGGTCGGTCGCGTATCTCGACGAGGCCGGCGTCGAATCAAACTTCCCGACAGCGCTCAGACCTGTTCTTTATAGGAAGTACGACTCAACACGGTCACACATCCGCCAGTACAAGAACAATCCGGAGGAATTCAACCTCTGGGAAGTTCGAGGACCGATGTTTTGGACCACATTTGTTGTAGTAGGGCTCACCTCGATTGTCCTGCCTGTTCTGGCCTTATTATCACTAATCCTTCTTGTTGTGCCCTTCCATCAGTATGTCCGCGACGCACCCCTTGCTGCCTCCGTCTCTGGCCGCCGATCGTTCTTATTATTGTACCCGCTGTACGAAGCAGTTGGAGGAATTGTACGAATGTTTGGCCTTTGGTCTGATATAGATATTTTGATAGATGTGATGGCCAAGAAGTATATTTAAGTTATATGTATGAAGTTAATACTACTCACCAGATGTGTCAATCGTATCTTATTAGATTTCTAGATATTATCTGATATGTAGTGCCCTCCTCACTTATTTTATCGTAACGAACTGTCGAATAACGCTATTAGGACAGACAAACAAACAGCGGTGGGTGGTGAATATGTCGACTCGAGGTTTATTTCTATATAATTATGTTCAATATTTATAGATAATGCCTTAATTCATAAACTATTTGAAAATTTTGCCAATAAACCTAGTCTCTCCCAACCATTTTACTCCTCGGTGTATTTATTACCTCTGAATAGTTTGGAAACTATCATAATATAATTTTATGTTTTTTCTGATGTTTTCAGAGAACCGCATATATGAAAATTCTGACACGTATGTCTCCAGTGGTTTTGAGAATTCTGTCTGGGTTGTCCGAACGATCGCTTGCTTGATTCCGTTTTTTGTTCCGTCATGGAGCGTGCCATTCTCGTTTTCAGTGATGAATGCCCCAGGAAACCCGTCGTTTATCGAAACTACCGGCTTTCCACTCGCATTCGCCTCAATTGGCACTATACCGAAGTCTTCATTGTGTCCATTAAATACGACGGCGGTACATCGTGACAAAATTTTGAGTTTTTCATCTTCATCAACAAATCCCTTCCATTTGATGTTTTCAGTCCGCTTGATCCGATCCATAACCGAATCGTCGACATCACCAGCCCCACCGACCATCACCAGCCGCTCATCCAAGTCCTCAAAAGCCGAGACGACTTCGGGGACGCCCTTCTCCTCATCAAGCCGGCCGAGATGAAGGAAGAACCTGTGATCGCCGTCATCGTAGTACCGGTCCAGTTCGACGGGCGGATATAGAACTTCTGAGTCGCGCTTGTAGTACTTCCAGAGGCGACGCTCAATGATCGGACTGTTGACGAAGTAGTGATCCACGCGCGGATCGACCGCCATGTCCCGCGTCCGGAGGTAGCGTATCATCGGTCGCGAAAGTGCCCCGAACAGCGAGTCCTTGCGGTCGTGGTAGAGGTCGTAGAACCACCGCGGCGGGGAGTGACAGTAGTTCACGTGAAGCGTGTCGTCGGGTGTAATGACCGCCCGCGTCGTTGCGCCCGACGTGACCAACACGTCCGGATCGCCGAACTCGCGCCAATCGATGTCCTCCCACTGTGAGTACTCGAAGAGGCGACCTGCCCGCCGCTGAAATCGTCGGACGACCGGGTAATCGAGACCGGGGGTTACGTCTTCGAACGTCACTGATCCGTACGGGTTGGAGTCGTCCGGATCGGGCTCGCCGAGCGTGTAGACGCGGTCCGCGTCGACAGCCTCTGCGAGCTTCGTGACTAGGTACTCGGCGCCGCCCCACGCGTTGACGTGCCAGTGGGCGACTGCGACGTCGAAGTCGTCTAAGTCCATGGGTTCGTCAGCGGCCGACGCGTCCATATCTGGCCCAAAGACGAGTCATCGAAAAAGTGTGTCGTCATCCCAGTCCCAGAGGGCGTACGCGTATCCGCACCCGACGGCGGCGGTAAACTGAAAGAGAGAAAGGAACTGAAGCAGGCCGGCCAGCGAGGGGTCTCGAATCAGCGTCGCAGTCCGTGTCGGTACCGAATCGGTCGCCAAGGTTGTGAGAAACGCTCCCTCTTCCCCGCCCTCGTCGTCAACGAACGACTCCATTGCTCGCTTCGAGTATCCCTGCCAGAATGCCCTGTCGACTAACCACCGAAACTCCGTCCGGTACTCGAACACCTTGTGGGCTACCTCGGCCTCCGGGTCGTACCACACGCCCTGCCCGTACGCCTCTCGCATCCGCGCGCACAGCTCGGTCTCTCCACCCTGGAGGTTCTTGTCGCCCTTCCGCCCGCCGATGTCGACGTCGAACCCGCCCAACTCCGCGAACACGTCCGCCCGGAACGAGATGTTCGAGCCAAAGGTGTTCCGCACCTCACCCGGACCGTCCGCGAAGCCGCGATGCGTCACTCCGACCAGCCAGTAAAACTCTTCCGGGAGAAACGACGGCTTCCCGGCGACCCACTCGGGCGTCATCTTCCCGCCGGCCGCGATCGCGTCCTCTTCCTCGTAGGCGCAGACCAGCCGCTCGGACCATACCTCGTCCGCCACCGCGTCGTCATCGATGAATGCGACCACGTCGCCGGACGCTAACTCTGCGCCACGATTGCGACTCGCCAGCAGCCCCACGTTCTCGTTGTTACACGCGATCACTGTGTCCTCGCGGTCGCCGTAGTCCTCGACGACGCGGTCGTACACTTCCGGCGTCCCGTCGACGACCACGACGAGCTCGACGTCGTCGTGCGTCTGCGCGAGGACGCTGTCGGCGGCCTCGCGGAAGTGCTCGTACATGTCGAGGGTGTACGTACAGACGACGACCGAGACCTTCACACCGTGAGGCTTTCGACGCGCGGGCTTATCGTTTCCGCCTTTGGCCGAATTCCGGAGCGTGTTCGCGGTCGAAGACCACCCGAAAACGCGGAGCGGTCGCGGGTATATGACAAGCCTTATGCGCGTTTTGACAGTGCCTTGCGGTAATGAGCGATTTGAACGATCCGCCGGCTGAATCGGACTCGTCCCCGTCCGATCTCCTCGCGCGGTGGTACCATGTTCCCGTCCTCCTCGGGATATTCGCGTTCATGCTGTGGACGCGGCTGCGCTCGTACGGGAACTTCATCCAGAACGGCGAGGTGTACTTCCGTGGCAACGACGCGTGGTATCACCTCCGGACGACGAGTTACCTCCTCGAGAACTATCCGAGCACGCTCCCGTACGACGTCTGGACCGGCTTCCCGGTCGGGACGAACGCGGGGCAGTTCGGGACCCTTTGGGATCACATCATGGCGGTCGGCATCTGGATCGCCCGACCGATCATGGGCAGTACCGAGGAGGTCATGCTCGTCATGTCGCCGATTATCGGCGCGCTCGTCGCGGTGCCGACGTACTTTATTGCGCGTCGTTTCGTTGACCGCGTGCCCGCGCTCGTGGGCGCGGCGACACTGGCGCTGTTCTCCGGGACGTTCCTCCGGTACAGCCTCGTCGGGTTCCCCGACCACAGCGCAGCCGAGGTCTTCTTCCAGAGTACCGCGATTCTCGCGTTCCTCGTCGCGCTCGGGGTCGCCGAACGCGAGAAGCCGGTGTGGGAGCTTGTCATAGATCGGGACTGGGACGCGCTCCGTGAACCGATTGCCTACGCCGCCGCGGCCGGCGTCGCGCTCGGCCTCTACATGTGGACGTGGCAACCCGGTATCCTGATGGCCGGGTTTACCGGGATCTTCCTCGCGGTAAAGCTCACGAGCGACACCTACCACGGAAAGAGCCCGGAACCGGTGGCGTTCGCGGGCGCTGTCGCGATGGCGGTTGCGGGCCTGATGCAGGTCGTCCCGCTGGACACCTTCGGTTTTAATCCGACAGAGTACTCGTTACTCCAGATCATTGCGCCACTCGCCGTCGCGGTCGGCGCCGTCTTCCTCGCGTGGCTCGCCCGCCAATGGGAAGCACGTAACCTCGGTACCAACACCTACCCCGCGGCCGTCGGCGGCCTCATTCTCTCCTCTGCTGGCGTCGTCTGGCTCGCGATCCCGTCACTGTGGTCGACGATCGTCAACAACCTCCTCAACACCGTCGCCTTCTCGGCGAGCGCCGGGGCTCGCACCATCGGTGAGGCCCAACCTCCCCTCCAAGGCGCCTCTTTCTCCAATTTCGTCCTCTCGCAGTACGGGCTCGCCTTCTTCCTCGCGCTCGCCGCGATCCTCTACATCCTCGCGCGCCCGCTCTACCGCTCTGACGACACCAACCACACCCTCTACATCCCGGCCGCGCTCGCGGTCGTCGGATCCGTCTACGCGGTCCCGCAGGCGTACGGCGCGATCGGCGGCGCCGTCGGTGTCGACTGGCAGGTGATCGGCCTGCTCATCGCCGCGGGGTTCCTCGTCGGTGCGACGCTGCTCGTCGAGTACGACGCCGAGGAACTGTACTTCGTCGTGTGGGCAGCGTTCATCGGCAGCGCGGCGTTCACGCAGGTCCGGTTCAATTACTACCTCGCTGTCGTCGTCGCGGTCGGCACGGCGTACTTCCTCCAGGTCGCGCTCGACGCTCTCGATCTCAACTCGCTCGACGCCGTCCGCGAGATCGAGGGGTGGCAGGTGCTCACCGTCGCCGCCGTCATCGCGATCCTCATCGTCCCGCTGGTCGGCGTCGCCACGCCGGTCTGGCAGGCGGGTAACTCCAGCCAGCCGGGCAGCGTCGTCCAGTGGGACGAGAGCCTCCAGTGGATGAACGACGAGACGCCTCAGCCGGGCGAGCTCGAAGGCGCGGACAACCCGATGGAGCTGTACGGCACCTACGAGCGGCCGGCAGACGGCGACTTCGAGTACCCAGAGGGCGCCTACGGCGTCCAGTCGTGGTGGGACTACGGCCACTGGATCACCACGCGCGCCGAGCGCATTCCGAACGCCAACCCGTTCCAGCAGAACGCGGGCGAGGCGGCCGACTACCTCCTCGCGCCGAGTGAAGAAGAGGCGGCCGACGTCCTCGCGAGCCAGAGCACCGAGGGCAACAACACGCGCTACGTGATGGTCGACTGGCAGATGGCGTCGCCGAACTCCAAGTTCAACGCGCCGGTCACCTTCTACAGCGGCAACGAGACCGTGCGCGACTTCAACGAACTGCTCTACCAGCGCGTTCAGGGTCCGCAGGGCCAGCAGGGCGGCCTCCGCCCCGCGCTCCAGACGCGCACCCAGCGCTACCACGAGAGCCAAATGATCCGGCTCTACCAGCACTACGGCAGCGCGGTCGAGCCGCAGCCGGTCGTCCTCGACTGGGAGCCGCAGACCGCACAGACCGCCTCGGGCGAGCAGGTCGAGATCAAGGTTCTCCCGAGCGAGGGGCAGGCGATCCGCCGGTTCGATAACCTCTCGGCCGCGCGGTCGTACGTCGAGGAGGACGGCTCCGCGCAGGTCGGCGGCGTGATGGGCGTGCCCACGGAGCGGCTCGACGCCTTGGAACACTACCGGCTGGTCCACGCCACGGAGGCGCCGGGGCGGTCGCCGTACGCCCAGCAGGCGAGCATCCTCGCCCAGCAGTTCGGCGTCGACCTCCGGGCGACGTTCGGCGAGTCGTTCCTCGGCGCGCTGCGCGACGACTTCGTCAAGACGTTCGAGCGCGTGCCGGGCGCGACCGTCGAGGGGTCGGGCGCGGCGCCCGGCCAGGAGGTCCAGGCGACCGTCGAACTCCGGAAGCCGAACGGGCAGACGTTCGAGTACACGCAGTACGCGACCGCGGACGACGACGGGAACTTCGAGTTCACGCTCCCGTACTCCACGACCGGGTACGACGAGTTCGGCCCCGAGAACGGGTACACGAACACGAGCGTCCGCGCGACCGGCCCGTACAACGTCACCACGGCGGCGACGACGGACGACGACCTCTACACCACCGAGCGGTTCGGGCAGGTCGAGGTGACCGAAGGGCAGGTCGTCGGCGCCGACGACGCGGCCGCGACGGTCGAACTCGAAGAGCGGATCATCGACTGCCCCAGCGGCGACCCCGAGTGTCCGGTCGACGGCGACAGCGGGAGCGACGGCGGCGACTCGACGAACTCGACCGACGCCGGATCGCTGATCGGCGTCGAACCGGTGGCGGCGACGACCGCGACGGCGGCGACCGCACCCAACTGACCACGGAATCCGATCGCGGTCTCGGCGCCCGCGGTCGACGCGGCCGTCCGATCACACGCTTCTTTACCGCGGCCCCGTTTGTGGCGAGCAGATGGCCGACCTCCGCGAATGGGCGACGCTGTACCTGAAGGGCGTCGCGATGGGAAGCGCCGACGCCGTCCCGGGCGTCTCCGGCGGCACCATCGCGCTCATCGTCGGGATCTACGAGCGGCTGATCGCGGCGGTCACCGCCGTCGACCCCGACCGCGCGCGCCGCGTGCTCGGCGGGGTGCGAACGGGCGGCCGCGCCGACGCGCGCGCCGCCTTCCGCGAGGTCGACGGCGGCTTCCTCCTCGTGTTGGGCGCCGGAATCGGGACCGCGGTGGTGACGGTGTTGAGCGCGGTGAACCGGCTGCTCGCGACGCAGCCGGTCGCGACGTACGGGTTCTTTTTCGGGCTGATCGCGGCGAGCGCAGCTGTGCTGCTGGGCGACGTCGACCTCTCGACGCCGCGCCGGAAGGCAGCCGCGGTCGCCGGCTTCGCGCTCGCCTTCCTCGCGTCCGGCGTCGCCGCGACCGCGCTCGGCAGCCCGCTCCCGGTCGTCTTCCTCGCCGGGGGCGTCGCCGTCAGCGCGATGGTGCTGCCGGGCATCTCGGGGTCGCTGCTGCTCATCGTCCTCGGCCAGTACGAGTACATGTCCGGCGTCGTCGCGCGGTTCGTCGACGGCGTCGGCGCGGCCGCGCTCGGGAACGGCGCCGACGCGGTCGTCGAGACGCTGCCGCCGGTGGCCGCGTTCCTCCTCGGCGGCGTCGGCGGGCTCTTCACCATCGCGCACGCCGTCCGCTACGCGCTGTCGCGGGCGCGGGCCGCCACGCTCGCGTTCCTCGTGAGCCTCGTCGTCGGCGCGCTGCGCGCGCCGCTGGTGGAGGTGTCCGCGCGGCTGGCCGAGAGCGGCGAGCCGTGGCGGGCGGCCGCGCCGCGGTTCGCGCTGGCGGCGCTCGTCGGCGCCGGGCTCGTCGCCCTGTTGAACCGCTACTCCGCGACCATCGAGTACTGAGTCGACGGGTCGCCCCTCCGGCCGCGCCCGCACCGCCCGCACCGGCCGCCCCGCCCGCGCAACGCCTTTTCCGCTCCCGGTCGTACGTCCGATTATGGTTCAGATGGAATCCGACTCGGCGCTCGACCGCGGCGACGCCGCGCCCGACTTCGAACTGCCCGGCGCGGACGGCGAGACGCACGCGCTCGACGACTTCGCGACGGAGGCGCTGCTCGTCGTCTTCACCTGTAACCACTGCCCGTACGCGAAGGCGAAGGTCGACCTGTTGAACGACCTCGCGGCCGAGTACGACGACCTCTCGGTCGTCGGGATCAACCCGAACGACGCCGACGAGTACCCCGACGACTCGTTCGAGGCGATGCGCGAGGCGGTCGCGGACGGCACGGTCGCGTACGACGCGTACCTCCGCGACGAGACCGGCGAGGTCGCGGCCGCCTACGACGCCGTCTGTACGCCCGACCCGTTCCTCTTCGGCCGCGAGGACGGCGCGTGGCGGCTCCGGTATCACGGGCGCCTCGACGACGCGCTCAACCCCGACGACGAGCCGACCGAGTGCTACGTCCGCGACGCGGTCGACGCCGTCCTCGCGGGCGAGGACGTCGAGATCCCGGACCGGCCCTCGCGGGGCTGCTCGATCAAGTGGCCCGAGGAGTGAGGGCGGACGGGGCGCGGCCGACGACGGAGCGCCCGGGCGCGATCCGGTGCCGGAACGGCGTTCCGACGGAGACGCCTTAACAAGGGTCCGGGCCGAACGGAGGGCATGGGCATGAAAGGCGACGAGCCGGACCTCCACGAGATCGATCGCTACGACGGCGGCGTCGGCTGGATCGCGTACCCCGACGAGACGATGGAGCGCGCGAGCCACGCGTTCGCGGTCGACAACGAGGAGACGGGCGCGGCCGACGTGTGGGTGGTCGACCCGGTCGACGCGCCCGGCGTCGACGAGCTGCTCGACGACCTCGGCGAGGTGGCCGGCGTCGTCGTCGGGCTCGACCGCCACGTGCGCGACAGCGGCGAGGTCGCGGCGCGCCACGGCGTTCCCGTGTACGTCCCCGAGTGGATGACGGGCGTCGCCGAGGAGCTGGGCCCCGACGTCGAGGTCGAGCGGTTCGGCTCGCGGCTCGCCGACACGGGCTTCGAGGCGATCAGGATCCGCGACTCCTCGCTGCCGCCGTGGCAGGAGGTCGGGCTCTTCGACGGCGAGACGCTCATCGTCCCCGAGTCGCTCGGCACCGCGTCGTACTTCCGGGGCGACCGCGAGCGCCTCGGCGTCCACCCGATGCTGCGGCTCACGCCGCCGACGACCGCCCTCTCGGGGCTCAATCCCGAGCGGGTCCTGACCGGGCACGGCGTCGGCGTCCACGAGCGCGCGGCCGTCGCCGTCGAGGACGCCCTCTCCGACTCCCGGTCGAAGGCGCCCGGCCTGTACGCGAAGACGCTCGCGTCGGCGCTGCCGTTCTGAGCGGGAACGGCGGTGCCGCGGCGCCGCGGCGGCTTTCCGGGCCCGCGGCGTCGGGCGGGCGGTGCGTGACCTTTTGCCAATGCGTCCCGTAGCGACGGCCGACCAGTGATCTACGTCACCCGCGACCTGTTGACCGTGCTCCGCGAGCGCGCCGCGAGCGAGGACCCCGACGAGGTGAACGTCCGGCTCTCGGCGACGCCCGCCGAGGAGTTCGAGGCGGACCTCGGGCTCGACCCGGCGACGCCGGTGGTGACGCACTTCACGCTCCCGTCGGTGGGCAGCTCGGTCAGCTCCGTGTTCGGCGTCGACCTCGGCACGCCGGCCGGCGAGGGCGGCGCGCGGTTCCTCTCGCACCCGGACGGGTTCCTCGGCGTCTCCCGCACCGACGACCTCGCGGGCGTGGTGATCGTCGCGGTCCCGCCGTACGACGCGGACTCGGTCGCCGCCTTCGACCGGGCCGGGGACGGGGTCGAGCTCGCCGTCGTCGACGCCGTCCCGCCGACGGAGTCCGTGCCGGAGTGAGCCGAGAGCAGGGGTTTCAAGCCGTCGGAGGGAGTATCCGGTTCTAATGGCAGCACGGCCACCCGGTGGCGGCGATACGAAGGAACCGGAGGCGATCGAGTTCGGCATCGCCGCGCTCGACGCCCGGCTCGACGAGGCGGACGTGTCGTTCCCCGCGACGGCCGCGGAGCTCCGCGACGCGCTCGGCGATCAGGAGGTGCCCTACGACGCGCAGGGGCGCTCGATCGCGCTCTCGGACGCGCTCGACCGCGTGCCGCAACGGGAGTTCGAAAACGAGACGGCGTTCCTCGACGCGCTCTACCCGGTGTTCGACGAGGCCCGCCGGGAGGAGCGCGGCGTGATCGCCAGCCTCCGCGACGCCTTACCCTTCTGAGCCGGTCGGGCGCGGTCCGCCCGACCGAGACCCCTCACCGCGACTCGGCGATCTCGCTCGCTTCCTCGTCGGACTCGCCGGCGTCGTAGCGCTCGATGACGTCGTTGATCAGGACGACGTCGCCGACCGCGCGGACCCAGCGGTACGGGACGATGACGCCCGTCGAGCCGCTCACCTGCCCGGCGAACAGCTCGTGGTTGAGTTCGGCGAGCGCGAGGCCGGTCACGGCGCGGGCGTCCAAGTCGAGCTGGATGTCCTCGATTTCGCCGACGAAGACGCCGTTGCTGGAGTACACCTCGCGGCCGACGAGCGACGTGATCTCTTCGGGGGCTGCGTTCATACACAATACGGTCACGAGCGCGCCTAATAAGCGTTCGTTGTCGAACGACGCGCGTCGGACGCCGTCCGGTCGCCGCCGTCCGAACCCCGCAACTCCCGGCGCCCGTCACTCCCGCGGCGCGATCACTTCGATCGGGTGGAGCGGCGACGCCTCCAGCAGGGCGTCGAGCTGTTCGGTACAGGAGGTGCCGGGCGCGACGACGGTCCGGTCGGTGTCGCCGAACTGCTCGACGAGGGGCTCGCCCACGTCCACGCTCAGCTCGTAGTAGTCCGTCTTGTAGCCGAACGAGCCCGCCATCCCGCAGCACTCGGTGTCGGAGACCAGCACGTCGTAGCCGAGCCGCTCGAAGGTCGCGGTCGCGTACTCGCCCACCTCGACCGTGCGCGCCTGACAGTGCGGATGGTAGGCGATCCGCCTGCCCGACGCCACGGGGCCGGTGCCCTCGCTCGGCGCGCGCAGCGCCGCGGGGTCGGCGCCGTTCTC
This sequence comes from Halorubrum sp. SS7, assembly GCF_005435055.1. Taxonomy (NCBI): domain Archaea; kingdom Methanobacteriati; phylum Methanobacteriota; class Halobacteria; order Halobacteriales; family Haloferacaceae; genus Halorubrum; species Halorubrum sp. SS7. Next base: position 278,857 of record NZ_SGXV01000001.1, on the reverse strand, counting down.
CAGCAGGCCGAAGACGTACTCCATGGCGTCGTAGCTCGCGGTCGCGAGCCGCTCGTGGGAGTCGGTCGGGAGGAACCGCTCGTACTCGCGGCGGAACGTCGCGAGGTCGCTCGGCTCGATCACCACCACGTCGCGGCCGGCGTCGAGGTGGGGCGCCAGCCCGGCGTACACGTCCTCGGCGGCCGCCTCGGCGGTCGCGACCATCCCCTGCGACAGGGGCGGGCGACCGCTGCCGGGCAGGTCGGGCACCAGCACGCGGACGCCGAGCGCCTCCAGCGCCCTGACGGTCGCCTTGCCGCGCGCGACGTCGACGTAGTTCGTCGCGGTGTCGGGGTAGACGACCGCCTCGCGGGCCGCCTCGTCCGCCGGGACCGTGGGGCCGCCGCGGGCCTCGAACCACTCCACGAGCGACTCGCGCGCGAACGCTGGGAGGTCGCGGCGGCGGTCGATGCCGGCGACCCGCTCGGCGACCGCGCGCAGCGGGCCGACGTTCGCGAGCCGGTTGGCGAGCGGCGCCGTCTTGTGCCCCCACTTCGCGAGCGTCGCGTAGTTGCCCACGAGCCGGGTGCCGAGGTCGAGGCCGCCGGGCTCCTCGTCGGGGACCAGCTCCTCGAACGCCCAGTCGAGCTGGCTCGGGTCGGCCTCGCCGCGGTTGATCCGGTCGCGGACCGCGGTGTTGATCCACGGGATGTCGATGCCGACCGGACACGCCGGGACGCAGCGCGAGCAGCCGGTACAGAGGTCGTTGAACTCGGCCGCGGTGTCGAGCCCCTCGATGCCCGCCTCCCAGCCCGTCGCGATGCCGCCGGAGTAGGTCTCGCCGCCGAACGCGTGCCCGCCGACGCTCTGGAAGTTGCCGCAGGCGTTCGAGCAGGCCGAACAGCGGATGCAGTACAGCGTCTCCCTCAGCGTCTCGTCGTCGCGCATCGCCAGGCGCCCGTTGTCGATGAGCACGAGGTGGAACTCGCGGTCGGACTCCGAGCCGTCGGCCAGGGGGCCCTCGTCGGCCGCGAAGTCCGGCACCGGCGAGTCGACGGGCGGCGTAAGCGTCGAGATGTAGGAGGTCACGTCCTGCCCGGTCCCCGACCGGCCGATCAGCTCGACGAACGGCGAGAAGTCCTCGACGGTCGGGACGAGCTTCTCGACGCCCGCGACCGCGACGTGCGTGTCGGTCGCGGTCACCGTCTTCCGGGCGTTGCCCTCGCTCGTCACGAGGAGCATGGTGCCCGAGTCGGCCGCGATGAAGTTCGCGCCGGTCATCCCGAGGTCGGCGTCCTCGATCAGCTCGCCGAGCCGCTCGCGGGCGAACATCGTGAGCTCCTCGGCGGTCTCGGGCGGGTCGTCGGGGTCGAACCGCTCCGCGAACAGCTCGGCGATGGCCTCGCGGGACTTGTGGATCGCCGGCGCGACGATGTGCGACGGCTCCTCGTCGGCCAGCTGGAGCACCCACTCGCCGAGGTCCGTCTCGACGACCTCGACGCCGTCGTCCGCGAGCGCGTCGTTCACCTCGATCTCCTCGGAGGTCATCGACTTCGACTTCACCGCGCGCTCGGCGCCGCACTCGGCCGCCACCTCCCGGATGTACCGGTTGGCGTCGGCCGCGTCGTCGGCGAGGTAGACGGTGCCGCCGTTGGCCTCCACCGTCTCCGTCACCTCGTCGATGAGGGCCGGGAGGCGCTCGATCGCGTCCTCCTTGATCGCCCGCGCCTCGTCTTTCAGCGCCTCGTAGCCGTCGAGGCGGGCGGTCGACTCGTAGCGCCCCTCGTTGAAGCCGCGGGTGTTCGCCGCGACCGCGTCGCCCTCGGTCGCCAGCAGCTCGCGGATCCGGTCGGCCTTCGCCTCCCGGTCGAGGTCGCCCGGCGCCTCGGCGGGACGCGCGTCCTCCGTCCCCGCGCCGGGGTCGGCGTCGCTGCTCATCGCTCCCCCTCGCCGGGGTCGTCCTCGCGGAGCAGCACCACGTGGACCTCCTTCGGCCCGTGCGCGCCGTGGACGAGCCCGCCCATGTCCGCCGTCGCGCTCGGGCCGGTCGCGAACACCACGTCGACCGACTCGTCGCGCGCCCGCGGCCCGAGCCACTCGAAGGCGTCGGGCATGTCGGGGACCAAGTCCGCCTCGCGGAGGACGACGACGTGGCGGTCGACGAACAGGCTCACCGGCTCCGTGCCGGCCGCGTCCGCCTCCAGCGCGACGCTCCCGTACTCGGCGACGCCCAGCGACGCCGCCGTGACGCCGGTGTGCGCCCCGCGCAGGTCGGCGGTGGTCGGCTCCGTCTCGATTCGCTCCGGGAGGGTCGCGGGCGAGTCGGCGAACGCGGCCGGCCCGGACCGGTCGAGCGGGACCCCGACCGCGGGCTCGCCCGCGGCCGCCTCGACCATGGCCGCGCACTCCGCGGGCGGCCCCGCCGAGACCGCGACGCCGAGGTCGTCGAGTCGACCCGTGAACGTCGACGTGTCTGCGAGCGACATGGTGGTCACTTCGCCGGTCGGCATAAGGGTGTTGCGGCGCTTCTCGCGGACGCGAACCGGGCCGCGCGATCGGATGCGGCCGGGCGAGCGGATCGAGTTCCCGCGACGCGCGGGCGGCAGGAGGTTTTTCATGGTTCGACCGCGAGGGTCTCGCATGGCCACCAACACGCCGGAGCCGGAGCCGACGGACGGCGGGGACTTCGACTACACCGGCGGGTCCGTGGAGCGACCGGATCTCGTCGACGCGCTCGACGCCCGCGTCGACGGCGACGTGCGGTTCGACGACTACTCGAAGCGGCTGTACGCGACCGACGCCTCGGCGTACGAGGTCACCCCGATCGGCGTCGTGATCCCGGAGTCGACCGCGGACGTCGCGGCCGTCCACGAGTACTGCTTCGCGGAGGGGATCCCCGTCCTCCCGCGCGGCGGCGGCACCTCCCTCGCCGGGCAGACCGTCAACGAGGCGGTCGTCCTCGACCTCACGGCCGAGATGGACGCGGTGATCGAGACCGACGCCGACGCGGAGACGGCCCGCGTCCAGGCCGGCGCGTACGTGGGCGACCTCAACGCCGCCGTCGAGGGCGACGGCCTGAAGTTCGCGCCGGACCCGGCGTGGCGCGACAAGTCGGCGGTCGGCGGCGCCATCGGCAACAACTCCACCGGCTCGCACTCGCTGAAGTACGGCAAGACGGACCACTACGTCGAGGAGGCCGAGGTCGTCCTCGCCGACGGCACCGTGGCGACGTTCGGCGAGGTCGCGGTCGAGGAGCTCCGCGAGTCCGCCGACGCCGACAGCGACGACCTGCTCCCCCGGATCCACGCCGAGGTCGTCCGAGTCCTCGACGAGGAGGCAGACCGGATAGACGAGCGCTACCCGGAGCTGAAGCGGAACGTCTCCGGCTACAACCTCGACCGGCTCCTTGCCGAGTACCGCGGCGAGCACGGCGAGGCGGGCGTGGTCAACCTCGCCCGGCTCATGGCCGGCAGCGAGGGGACGCTCGCGACGGTCACCGAGGCGACCGTCTCGCTCGTCGAGATCCCCGAGACGAAGGCGGTGGCGCTGCTCACCTACGACGACCTGCTGGACGCGATGGAGGACGTGGCGGCGTGCCTCGAACACGACCCCGCCGCCGTCGAGGTGATGGACGACGTGCTGCTCGGGCTGGCGGCCGACACGCCCGAGTTCGAGGACGTGGTCGGGATGCTCCCGGACGGGACCGACTCCGCGCTCCTCGTCGAGTTCTACGCCGACAGCGACGCCGAGGGGAAACGGAAGGTCGCGGACCTCATCGCCGACCGCGTGGGCGCCGCCGACGGGGACGGGGGCGTCGACACCGCGGTCGAGCCGAGCGCGGGCGCCGCCGAGACGACGAGCCACCCCCGCCGCGCGGCCCACGCCATGGAGGCCCACGACCCGGAGAAGCGCGACCGCTTCTGGAAGATGCGCAAGGCCGGCCTCCCGATCCTCCTCTCGCGGACCACCGACGAGAAGCACATCTCCTTCATCGAGGACTGCGCCATCCCGCCCGAGCACCTCCCCGAGTACACCCGCGAGTTCCAGGAGATCCTGGCCGACAACGACACGTTCGCGACCTTCTACGCGCACGCCGGTCCCGGCGTCCTCCACGTCCGCCCGCTGATCAACACGAAGGAGGTCGACGACGTGGAGGCGATGCTCGACATCGCCGACCGCGTCACCGACTCCGTGGTCCGGCTCGGCGGCTCGGTGTCAGGCGAGCACGGCGACGGCCGCGCGCGGACCCAGTGGAACCGGAAGCTGTACGGCGACGACCTCTGGGAGGCGTTCCGCGAGCTGAAGACCGCGTTCGACCCCGACTGGCTGCTCAACCCGGGGAACGTCTGCGGGGACGTCGACATGCGCGAGAACCTCCGGTTCGACGCCGACTACGAGTACGACGCCGGCTTCGACCCCGCGATGGAGTGGGCCGTCGACAACGGGATACAGGGGATGGTCGAACTGTGTCACGGCTGCGGCGGCTGCCGCGGCCCGCAGGAGACGACCGGCGGCGTGATGTGCCCGACCTACCGCGCCGCCGACGAGGAGATCCAGGCGACCCGCGGCCGGGCGAACATGCTCCGCGGGGCCATGACCGGCGAGCTCCCGGACGACCCGACCGACGACGAGTTCGTCACCGAGGTGATGGACCTCTGTGTCGGCTGTAAGGGCTGTAAGGTGGACTGCCCGAGCGGCGTCGACATGGCGAAGCTGAAGGCCGAGGTCGAGCACGCCCACCACGAGGAACACGGGGCGGACCTGCGGACGCGGCTGCTCGGCCGCTTCGAGTCGCTCGCGCCGCTCGCGTCGCGGTTCGCGCCCCTCTCGAACCTCCCGAACAAGATTCCGGGGAGCGGCCTCATCGCGGAGAAGGCGCTCGGCATCGCCAGGGAGCGCGACCTGCCCACCTTCCGCTCGGAGACGCTCGTCGACTGGTTCGAGGCCCGCGGCGGCGCGGGCGTCCCGCGCGAGGAGGCCGCCCGCGACGTGCTGCTGTTCCCCGACGTGTACACCACCTACACGAACCCCGGCGCCGGGAAGGCCGCGGTTCGCGTGCTGGAGGCCGCCGACTGCCACGTGCGGATCCCCGACGTGGACGGCAGCGGGCGGCCGCCCCACTCGAAGGGGCTGCTCGACGTGTCACGCGCGACGGCGAGAGACGTCGTCGAGACGCTCGCGCCCGACGTGCGCGACGGCTGGGACGTGGTCGTCGTCGAGCCCTCCGACGCCGTGATGCTCCAGTCCGACTACCACGACCTGCTCGACGGCGACGCCAGCGACGTGCCCGACGCCGACGTGGCCGCCGTCTCCGAGAGCGCCTACGGCGTCATGGAGTACGTCGACGCCCGCCGGCTCGACGAGGAACTCGCCCTCGACGCCCCCACCGAGTCGCTCACCTACCACGGCCACTGCCACCAGAAGGCGACGAAGAAGGACCACCACGCGGTCGGCGTCCTCCGGCGCGCCGGCTACGGCGTCGACCCGCTCGACTCCTCGTGTTGCGGCATGGCGGGGTCGTTCGGCTACGAGGCCGAGCACTACGCGATGAGCAAGGCCATCGGCGAGACGCTGTTCGAGCAGGTGGACGCCAGCGGCGGCGACGCCCTCGTCGCGCCGGGCACCTCCTGCCGGACGCAGTTAGAGGAGGGCCCCGGCGAGGTCCCGGAGCCGACGCACCCGATCGAGAAGCTGGCGGCCGCGCTGGCGTAGGCGGCGGCCGCCAGGCGGAGACGCCGACTGCCGTGCGTCAGCGGTCGGTTCCGTCCGGATCGGTGCGGCGCCTACTCCGCGTTCGAGCGGACGTTCGCTCCGACGACGGCGATCAGGTACGAGAACGCCGGGAAGGTCGCCGCGACGACGACGAGGAACGCCGGGTCGAGCCCGGCGGGGTCGTCGGAGAGCCACCCGGTGTACTGGAGGACGGCCAGCGTGAGGACCACGACCGCCGTGTTGATCGCGTACTCGGAGAGCGGCGGGGTCGGAAAGCGCACGCGGCAGGGTGGGACCGCCGCTCACTCAACGCTTTCGACCCGGTCGCGCTCCCGCTCGCGGCGCCGCGCCAGCAGCCGCTCGATCCCCTTCCCCGGGCCGCCCTCGATGGGCCACCCCCGCGTGCGCCACTGCGGCGGCTCCGGCGAGAACTCCGGACAGGAGCCCGAACACTCCCGCGCGGTCGGCATCTTCCCTTTCGCGGCGCAGTGCGGGACGAGCGCGCGGTCCTCGCGCCGGAGTTCGAAGTGCCGGCAGTCGGGACGCATCGTGTCGTGGAACGAGCGCCACCCCTTCCCGTACGCGCGTTCGGCGATCTCCAGCCGCAGCGTCTCCGTCTCGGGATCGCGGTGCTCGCCCTCGCCCGGCGCGAGGTCGCTCGGGTGCCACGCCACGTCGGCGGCGTCGGCGTCGACGCCCGCGGAGAAGTCGGTCGCGAGGATGCCGGCCTCGACGGGCATCTCGCGGAGCAGGGCGGGCTCGACGCGCTCGCCGGTCGTCTCCGTCGCGAGCCACGCCTCGTCGGCGAGCGCGGCCTCGACGTCGTGGGCCAGTTGGTCGGCGAGCCGGTCGGCCGCCGAGCGGTCGAGGTCCGGCTTGTTCTCGACCGCGACGATCCGCTCGACCCAGTCCGGGTACGGGCGCACCCGCCGGATCTCGATGCGGTTGCCGTCGCGGCGCTTCTCGATCAGGTCCCGGCCCGCGGCGCGGTGGACCGCCTGCCGCACGTAGCGCCACGGGTAGCCCGGGTCGGGCAAGGCGTCGCGGTACCACGCCCACTCGGCGGGCGCGCCGCGGACCACGTGGAGGAGGTCGGAGTCGATGGTCCGGTCGCCGAACGCGCGCCGCCGCGCGAACGCCGCCGGGTCGACCTCGATCACGACCGTGTCCCAGCGGCGCTCCTTGGTGCCGAGCTGGCGGGCGACGATCGCCGGGCGCAGCCCCTCGCTGGGGTGCCAGGCCAGCTCGGCGTACCGACAGACCAGAAGCTCGTAGCCGAACTCGGCGTCTGGCGTCACTGGTCGACCAGTCGAGCGGGGCGGACAAAAGCGAACCGCTCGGGGCGGGCGCCTATACGTACTTCCCGTCTTCCTCGTCTTTCCGCTCGTCGAGGTACTCGTGGGCCTCTTCTAGGATATCGCGCGGGCCGTCCTGCGTGATCGTGTTGATCGCCTGGTCGTAGTCGCGCCACTGGAGGTCGCGGTGTTCCTTCGAGAGCTCCGCGCTCGCCTCGAACGAGCGGGCGATGAAGAGGTGGACCGTCTTGTGGATGGTCTTCCCGTTCGCCTCGAACACGTAGTCGTACTCCCTGCGGAACCCGTCGATCAGCCGGAAATCCTCGATTCCGGCCTCCTCGCCGACTTCTCGTATCGCCGTCTGCTGGAGCTCCTCGTCCCCCTCGACCCCGCCTTTGGGGAACTCCCAGTCCCCCGGTCGGCTCTTCAGGAGCAGGTACTCCCGTTCGCCGCGGGTATCGCGGAAGAGGATGGCTCCGGCACTGGTCGCTTCGACCGTCATTGGCCGCAGGTAAGCGATCACCCCTAAAGAGCGTGTCGGACTTCCGAACGGTCGTGTCAGTGCGGGCTGAAAGACGAGACGGCGGGGTTCCGAGCATCGCCGGACGGTCGAAACGGCGCCACACCGCTCTCGGTACCGGTCAATAGCACTCCGTCGGTCTCATAGTTCGTTTTATGATTGCGTCGCACGTGGCCCGGAATAATGGGAGCGACCGCTGAGGTTCGGCGGCGGTGTCGGCTCGCGACGGAACCGCACCGCGACAGGGGCGTGACGCTCCACGGCGTCGACGGCCGGACGTGTCACGCCATCGACGCGACCGAGGACGCCCGCGACCGCTTGGCGGACCTACGCCTCGGGGACGCGGTCGAAGTCGTCCTCGAATCCGTCCGCTGTCGGGGCGACGGCTGGCGGATCATCCGCTTACGCGAGGTCGACCGAGGGAACGCTCCGGCCGGCCGTCTTCAGGGAACTGGTCCGACGCAGCGCCGACCGTCCGGCGAGCGGGACGACTCCGCGGACCGGCTAAACGCGAAGCCGTAACTCGGGGTTCGAGCCGAACGCGGCCGCGGCGCGCGGCGGTGCGGATACCGCGGGCTACGCTCGGCTCCAGCGACCGTCGCGGCCGGGGCGAATTCGGGGCCGGAATCGCGGGTAGATGCGTTTTTACCGCTCGGGCGGCCATTGGCGGACGACCCCCAGCCATGACCTTCGTCACGAAACTCGACTTCGCGTCCGGCGACCGCGACGTGCTCGTCGAGACCGTCCAGGAGCTCAAGGAGACGCTCGAACGCAAGGGCGCCGAGTGCAAGGGCCCGCACGCGAGCCCCTCGGAGCGCGTCACCGTCCCGCTGTACAAGGACCTCGCGCCCGGCGACGAGTTCTCGCCGTGGCGCTACGACGTGTACCGCCGCTCGATGGAGATCCACGGCGCCGACGACATCGCGCGCGACGTGGTCGGCCGCGACTTCCCCGACTCGATCCACGTCGAGGTCGAGGTCGACCAGAAGAAGCCGCTCGGGCACCGACGCGACTGAGCCGGCCCCAGTCCCGACCGACCGGGCGACGGGGTCACGGCTGCTTTTTCGGCGCGACGACACTCCCCAGCGAGCCGCCGATCCGTCAGCCGAGCGTCCGCAGGTTCTCCGTCGCGACGCGGTCCGGGAGCCGCTCCAGCGCCGCGTCGCACCACGCGTCGTGGCCGAGCGTGAGCGTCGTCTCCGGATTGGCGTCCGCGAGCGCGGCCACGCCCGCCGCGGCCGCGACCTGCGCCGCGTCGTCGGTCCGCTCAGGCACCTCGGCGGTGAGGGGGTACGTCTCCGAGAGCGCGGGCGGGTAGGGGCCGAACGGCGGCTTCACGCGCCACACGGCGTCGTAGGCGTGGTCGGAGGGCGCCTTCGACTCGGTGAGCAGCAGGTCGTCCGGCGCCGCCAGCCGGCCGAGGCGGTCCCGGTGCCGTCGCACCTCGGGCCGGCGCGCCGCCTCGTGGGAGGTGTAGAAGAACGCGTCCTTCGAGCCGGGGTCGGTGCGCTCCAGCTCCTCGGCGTGGTCGAGCAGCGCGCGGTAGCCGTCGAGCATCGCGGGGTGGCCGCGGGCGCGTCGGTCGACCAGGTCGAGCAGGTTCCCGGACCGGATCGCCTCCTTCACGCGGCGCAGCTCCTCGAAGGTGACGTGGAGGTTGTGCTCGGCGAGCAACCGCTCCGTCTCGCCGTCGCCGAAGCCGCGGAGGTCGGCCGGGGCGTGGTCCGCGCAGACGGGACACGAGCAGGGGAAGTAGTCGAGATCCTCCAGGTGTTCCGTCCCCGACACCGTGAGGTAGCGGCCGTCGCGGGCCATCAGCGCGTAGGCGGCCGAGTCGAACAGGTCGCAGCCGGCCGCGACCGCGAGGGCTAACATCATGGGGTGGCCGGCGCCGAACAGGTGGACCGGGACGCCCGGGCCGAGGCCGCGCTTCGCGGCGCGGACCGCCTCGACGACCTCGGCGTAGCGGTACGAGTTGAGCAGGGGGACCATCGCGCCGACCGGGAACACGTCGAGGTCGGTCGCGGCCGCGTGCCGGCCGGCCTCCTCGCGGAGGTCGGCGTACGTCGCGCCCTGGACCGGGGCGTTGACGAGCATCTCGCCGGTGTCGGCGTCCTCCGCGTCCGCGAGCGCCTGCTTCGTGGTCGCCAGCTCCCGCTCCGCCCGCTCGCGGTCCGCGTCGGGCGGCGTCGGCACGTCGACGGGGGTAGCCACGTCGCTGCCGATCCGCCGCTGGAACTCGATGATCTCCGCGGTCGTCACGTCGATGTCGCCGTACTCGGCCAGCTGGAAGGAGCCCGAGTCGGTCATGATCGCGCCGTCGAACCCGAGGAACTCGTGGAGCCCCTCGTCGACCACGCGGTCGCGGATGCGGTCCGTGCTGCGGATGATGTAGGAGTTCGTGATCAGCATCTCCGCGCCGAACTCCTCGCGGAGCCGCTCGGGCTCGATCGTGAGAACGTTGGGGTTGACCACGGGCAGGAGCGCCGGCGTCTCGACCGTGACGTCGGCGCGCGGGACCTCCAGCCGACCAATCCGCCCGGCGGCGTCGTGGTCCCGGATCTCGAAGTGATCGCGCATACCCCGACTGCGCGGACGCGAGCGGTAAGGGTTGCGTTCGGCGGCGAGCGCGCCGCCGGAGAGCGCGGTCGCGCCCCCGTTTACAGCCCGGTCGGGTGCGGGAGGTACGTCGTCTCGACGCCCCAGTCGTCGGTCAGCGACTGGAGCGCGCGGACGCCGAACGTCTCCGTAGCGTAGTGGCCGGCGAGGAACACCGTGACGCCCGCCTCCCGCGCGTCGTGGTAGACCTGCTGTTTCCCCTCGCCGGTGATCAGCGCGTCGGCGCCGGCGGCGACCGCCTCGTCGAGCCAGTCGACCCCGGACCCGGTGACGACCGCGACCCGCTCGATCTCGTCGGGGCCGAAGTCGAGCACCCGCGTCGGGGACGGCTCGCCGTCCGGCTGCCCCTCGAAGCCGTCGAGCGTCTCCCGGATCGCCGCCGCCGACCGCGGTTCCGCCGCTTCGCCGATCGTCCCGATCGTCACCGGCCCCATCTCGCCGAACGGGTCGCGGTCCGCGAGCCCGACCGCGTCCGCGACGCCGGCGGCGTTGCCCAGTTCCTGATGGCCGTCGAGCGGGAGGTGCGAGACGTACAGCGCGATGTCGTGCTCGATCAGGGCCGCGATCCGGTCGTGGACCCGTCCGGTGACGCGCTCGATGCCGCCCCACGAGAGTCCGTGGTGGACGACGAGGGCGTCGGCGCCGGCGTCCGCGGCTGCCTCGATCGTCGCCCGCGCGGCGTCGACCGCGAACGCGACGCGCTCGATCTCGGCCTCCTCCGGCCCCACCTGGAGCCCGTTCGCGCTCGCGTCGACGTCGGCGTACGCGGCCGTGTCGAGTCGGTCGTCGAGTCGGTCGACGTACTCGGAGAGCTTCATACCGACCCGTGGACCGGCCGGGGAATAAAGCGCGGCGGTCCGCGGGGACCGGGCCCGGTCGGAACCGCGAGCGGCCTGTGACGCAGCGGCCGAGGCGAGAATCAGTCGTCGAGCTCTTCGGCGACGGAGTCCGGGATCGCGTCCGGGCCGCCGGCCCCGGCCTCGGTGAGGTCCGCCTCGTCCGGCCCCTCCGCCCGCGCGGTGAACTCGGGGTCGAACAGCTGGAGGGCGGTGCGGATCGTCTCCCAGTCGTCCTCGCCGGCGGCGTCCCGGAGCGACCGGGTGGGGGCGGCGAGCAGCTGGCCGACGAGCGCGTCCGCCAGGTCCTCGACCGTCTCGCGCTGCTCGTCGGTCAGGTCGCCCTGCGCCTCCAGCTTCGACATCGCGCGGTCGAGCTCGCGCGCCTTCACCTGGTCCGCGCCGGCGTACATCGCCGAGATGGCGTCGTCGGCGCGCTTGCGCTTGTACGCCTCCAGGATGCGGTCGAGCTCGTCGTCGATGATCGACTCCACTTTCCGGGCCTCCTCGGCGCGGCTCTCCCGGGTCCGCCGGGTGACGTCTTCGAGGTCGTCGATGTCGTAGACGGTGACGCCCTCGCGGGCGCCGGCCGCGGGGTCGACGTCGCGGGGCTGCGCGATGTCGATACAGACGACCCGGCCGGCGCCGTCGACGTAGGAGGGATGGACGACGAGGTCGGGGCTCCCGGTCGCGGTGACCACGAGGTCGGCCTCGGGGATCACCGCGGGGAGGTCGGCGAGCGACACCGCCTCCGCCGGGGTGTCGACCTCCTCGACGACGAACTCCGCGTGGGGCACGGTGCGGTTCGCGACGACGATCTCGGAGACGGCGGTGTCGTCGAGCGTCCGGGCCGCGAGCGTCCCCATCTCGCCGGCGCCGACGACGACGGCCGTCCCGTCGGTGAGGTCGATCTCGCCCGCCGCCAGCCGGACGGCCGCGGAGCCGAGCGAGACGACGCCCTCGTTGATCTCGGTCTCCGTCCGCGCGCGCTCGCCGACGTGGAGCGCCTTCGTCACGGCGTCTTTGAGCACCGGCCCGATGCCGCCCGCCGACTTCGACTCCTCGTAGGCCTCGCGCAGCTGGCCGATGATCTGGTCCTCGCCGAGCACGAGCGACTCCAGCCCGGAGGCGACGCGCATCAGGTGTTCCAGGCTCTCCTCGTGGTCGAGTCGGCGGACCGCCCCGGCGCGCACGTCGGGCGCGAACGTCGACAGCGCCTCCGTCCCGTCGACGGTCCGGTCGGTGACGACGTACGCCTCAGAGCGGTTACACGTCTGCACCGCGAACGCCTCTTCGACTCCCTCGCGTGCGAGCAGGTCGGAGACGGTCGCGCGGACGCCGTCGCCGCCGGCGGCCTCGATCTCGTCGACGGTCGCGTCGGCGTGGGCGACGCTCACGCCGGCGATCGCACCCGTCTCTCTCATCGGTCGAGTACCTCCTCGATCACGGTGTCGGCCTCTTGCCGTCCGTTGGATCTCCCCTTTTGTAAACCCTTCCAAACCCCCCGGGATCTGACAACGCGCCGGACCGCTTCCCGGCGTTTGGCCGGCGGGACGCCCGCCGCTTTCAGCTCCTCGCGGATCTCGCCCGAGAGGGTCGCCATCGCGCCCGCGCCCTCGATCTCGGCCTCGATCCGCTCGCGCAGCGCCTTCGCGAGCGCGGGGCTCGTGCCCCCCGTCGAGAGCGCCACGGTCACGGGGTCGTCCTCCACCGTCGCGGGGACGACGACGCTCCCGGGGTCGCGGCCGCCCGACACGTCCGTCCGGTTGACGAGGATCCCGCGGTCCAGCGCGGCCGACTCGACGGCGGCGTTGACCGCTGCGTCGTCGGTCGCGGCGACCGCGAGCGCCGGGCCGAGCCGGTTGATCCAGTCGGGCACCGCCTCCGGGTCCGGGGCGGCGCGGACCAGTTCGACCGACGGCCCATCGGCGGATTCCGACCGGTCCCCGTCTGCGAACGTTCGCAGTCGCTCGTCGAACTCGGGGCTGACGACGACGATCCGGGCCGCCTCGTCGAACCCCCGCGCCTTGCGCGAGCCGACGGCGCCGCCGCCGAAGACGGCGACCGTCTCGCCCGCGAGGTCGTGGTACAGCGGGGTCACGCCGTGTTGCTGTCCGCCCGGTCCGCGATGCGGATGCCGGTCTTCTTCAGGATGCGCGTCGAGAACAGCGTGTCCCAGTCGTCGGCGCCCACGTCCCAGTGGTCGTCCATGAGCTCCCTGACCTCCGCGATCCGGCGCTCGCTCTCCGCCTCCGTGCGGCCGTGCGTCATCGCGAAGAAGTTGTACTCCCAGACGCCGGCGTGGCGCGGCCGCTCGTAGCAGTGCGTGACGAAGTCCAGCGACGCGACGGCGGGCCCGACCTCGTCTAAGACCTCCTCGGGCACGTTCCAGACCGTCATCCCGTTCTCCGTGTAGCCGAGCGCGTAGTGGTTCGGGATGACGCCGACGCGGCGCACCTTCCCCTCCCGCTCGAACCGCTTGATCGTCTCGATCACCCAGTCGACGTCGGCCCCGATCGCCGCCGCCACGTCGGCGTACGGCGTCTCCGTGATCGGGAGGCCGCCCTGGATCTCGACCACGAGGTCGCGCTCGTCGGGCGTGAGCGTCCCGCGGTCGCTGGGCGTGACCTCGGGGCCCAGATCCGAGAGGTCCACGTCGCCGTCGGGCACCGGCCCGTCGACGAGGAACTTCGCGCCGACGTGGAACTCCCGGAGCTTCGGGAGGTTGTACGTCTCCTGGCCCGTCGCGGCCTCGATCTCCGCGAGCACCTCCTCGACGCGGTCGTGGCCGTCCTTGTCCGGGTCCGGGTGGTCGGCGACGCTCACCACGAACCACATGTTGAGGTGGGGGTGCTCCCGCTCGTAGTTGTGCGCGACCGCGGTGAAGTCGTTCACCGTCTCCGCGATCTCGTCGTAGCGGTCCTCCGGCGCGTGCATGGCGACGAGCGACGCCGCCCCGCCGATCTCCTCGGCGTTGACGAGCGCGCCGAACCGCGATAAGATCCCCTCCTCGTCGAGTTCGCGGACGCGCTCGCAGAGCTCCGGTCCCGTGACCTCGACGCCGCGCTCCCCGAGCGCGGCCGCCGCCGCGTCGAAGGGGCGCTCCGCGACCGGGAAGCCGCCCTGGAACGCGTTGATGATCGCGCGGTCGAGCGCCGTCAGATCCGCGTCGACCTCCTGCATGGACCGATCTCGGACCCGAGCGAGAATAAGCGGTTCGACCCGTCGCCGCGACGCCGCGGCGGGCCTACCCGTCGAGGTCCCGGGCGATGTCCGCGAGCGACGACCGCGGCCCCCGGTTCGCGTCGTACAGGGTCCGCTCGCCGGGGATCCGCAGCCCGTACAGCTCGCCGGGCACCACCACGTCGAGGACGACGCTGTCCCCGGGCTCCCGACCGTTCGCGTCGAGCCACTCGACCAGGCGGTTCGTCCCCTCGCCGGCCTCGCGCGCGAGCCGTCGGTTGTCGTACGCGCCGCGCAGCAGCCGCCCGTTCGAGTCGGCCGCGACCCGCGCGTGGTACTCCTCGCGGTCGATCGCGACGCGGATCACGTCGCCCGCGCTCACGCCGAGCGCGTCGCAGGCGCCGGACTCGACGCGCCCGTCGAGGGCGTCGTCGTCCGGGAGCCTGACGCAGGGGCGACGAGTGCCGCCGCTGCGGGCGAGCGAGACGCGAACCGAGGAAACGTCCTCGCCGTCGGAGGGAACGCGAGGCATCGGGGCGCCTTACTCGTCGGCGTCGTCGTCGCCCTCGCCGAGCGCGGCCGCCACGTCGCCGTCGCCGTCGACGACGCTGGCGTTGATCTGCGCGATGTCGTCGTCGATCTCGCGGCCGCGGACGGTGATCCGCTTGCGCTCGCCCTCGCGGGACGGCTCGAAGCCGACGCCGCCCTCTAAGAGGAGCTCCTTCAGGCGGGTGCCGGAGACGTCCTCGCGCATCGGGCGCCCGGTCTCGTCGGAGCCGCCGGTGAGTTCGATGGTGTGTTCGGGGAGTCCGACCGCGTCGCCGCCGATCTCGTCGCCGAGTTCGCGACCGAGGAATCGGTTGGCGTCCTGTCCGTCGACCTCTCGCTGGAACGTCTCGCCGGTCTCGGGGTCGGCGACGACGACTTTGAATTCGGCCATGCGCGAACCCAGATGCCCGCGCATAAAAAGCACGTCGAAACGTCGGAACCGCGGGCCGCGGCGCGCTCAGGCGTCTGCCCCGTCGACGCGGACGATCTCGCGTTCGCCGTCCCCCCACGCGCCCTCGACGAACGCGGCCTCGACGGCGCGAGCGACGGCGTCGGGGTCGTCCGGGCCGCCCGCGTCCGCGACGCTCCCGACCGATCCGGGGTCGAACGGCACGTCGAGCGCGCCGTAGACGCGGTCGGTGACCCGAGCGATCGGGTCGGGGTCCGCCGCGGAGGCGACGAGGACGCCCGCGACGAGCGCCGCGTCGGCGCGCACGCGCTGGGCGAGCCCCGCGATCTTCCCCCCGCTCGCGTCGCCCGCGCCGTCGGCGACCCGGAGCGAGTGGTCGCCGGGGCAGAACGCGTTCGGCGGCTCCCCGCGGACCACGTCGGCGCCGAGGTCGCGGAGCGCGTCGCGGAGCGCCTCGGTCGCCGTCTCGTACCGCGCGTCGATCGACCCGCGGCCGGCCCCGGTCGGCACCGCGACGCCGAACGACAGCGTCGATCCGGTGTACGCGACCGCGCGGCCGCCCACGTCGCGCTCGACGGCCGGGAACCCCGCCGCCTCGGCCGCCCGCTTCGCCGCCTCGAACCCGGGATCGCGGGCGTCGCGCCGGCCAAACGCGACCTGTTTCGGGGGCGCGGTGACCCGGACCGCGGGGACGCCGTCCGCGGCCGACGCGAGCAGGTCGGCCGTCGGCTCCCGGTCGGCGGCCGGCGTCGCGAACTCCCCTCTGAAGACGCGCATGACGGAGCCGAGGGGGGGATCGCACAAGCCCTTTGCGCCGAGGGCGCCGCGCGGCGACGCCCGCGGGTCTGCGCGGCCGGCGACCGCCCGCCCGCCGCCGTCCCGTGACACAACAGTTTTGTCGGCCCTGGAAGTGGTACAGGTATCGATGAGCGATCTGGGCGCGCTGCCGGTCCAAGCGTACCTGACCGCCTGCCTGCTGGCGGGGGGCATCGGGCTCTGGCTCGGCCGGGTCGCGTGGCGGGAGCGCGACGAGCCCGGGGGGATCGAGGTCGCGCTCTACCTCCTGTGCGGCGGCGGCGCCTCGCTCCTGTACGCCCTCCAGGTCGCCGCGTCAGGCGAGGTCGCGATGACGGTCGCGCTCAACCTGTCGACGCCGCTGCTGGGCGCGTTACCCGTCCTCTGGATCCTCTTCGCCCTGGCGTTCACCGGCCGCGACCGCTGGCGGACCGAGAACCGGATCGTCGCGCTCGCGACCCCCGCGTTCGTCTGGGTCCTGCTCGCGTGGTCGAGCGGCACCCACGGGCTCGCCCGCCGCTCGGTGACGCCGGTCACGGACGGGCCGTTCACGCTGCTCGGCTACGGGCTCGGTCCCGCCGGGGGCCTGTTCGTCCTCCTCGGGTACGCGCTGTGCGTCGCCGGCGCGTTCCTCGTCGTCGACCTCTACGAGCGGACGGGGAACCGCTACCGGCTCCAGACGTTCGTCGTCCTGCTCGGCACGCTGTTCCCGTTCCTAGCCGGCATCGCGACGTTCGTCGACGTGGGGAGCTACGCGAACCTCTCGTGGCTGCCGACGGCGTTCGTGATCCACGGCGTGTTCCTCTACGGGACCGTCTTCTGGCTCGGCACCCTCGACGCGGCGGTCGTCGCGCGCGACACCGCCGTCGAGGTGATGCAAGACCCCGTGATCGTCTCCGGCTCCGACGGGCGAATCCGCGACCTGAACCCCGCCGCCGAGGCGATCCTCCCGCCGGACGCGGTCGGGTCCTCGCTGTCGGAGGTGTTCCCCCGCCTGGAGGTCGGCGTCGAACACCCGATCGCCATCGGCGGCCGACAGTTCGACATCCAGGAGAACCCGATCACCGACCCCCGGGGGACCGACCGCGGCCACGTCTTCCTGCTCCGCGACGTGACCGCCCGCGAGGAGCGACAGGCCGAGCTGGAGCGCCGGGAGGCCGAGCTCGAACGGCAGAACGAGCGCTTAGAGGAGTTCGCCGGCGTCGTCTCCCACGACCTGCGCAACCCCCTGGCCGCCGCGTCGGCGGGCGTCGAACTGGCCCGCCAGCGCGGCGACGACCCCGACGGCGCCCTAGAGCGGGCGGCGAACGCCCACGAGCGGATGGACGACATGATCGAGGGGCTGCTCGCGCTGGCGACCGCGGGCGAGACGGTCGACGAGCTCGACCGCGTCTCGCTCGACGGGACGGTGCGGCGCGTCTGGTCGCGGCTTGAGACCGCCGAGGCGACCCTGACCGTCGAGGGCGGCGACGCGACGGTGCTGGCGGACCGCGACCGCCTCGAACAGCTGGTCTCGAACCTGTTCCGCAACGCGGTCGACCACGCGGGCGAGGACGTCGCCGTCACCGTCACCATCGAGGCCGACGGCGACCGGGTCGCGCTGGCGGTCGGCGACGACGGGCCCGGGGTCCCCGCGGCGGAGCGCGAGCGCGTCACCGAGCGCGGCGTGTCGCTCGGCGGCGGGACCGGGCTGGGGCTGGCCATCGTCGGCGACATCGTCGAGGCGCACGGGTGGTCGCTCTCGGTCGCCGAGTCCGACGCCGGCGGCGCGGAGTTCGTCATCGAGGGGATGGAGGCGGCGGACGCGTGACCGGACCGCAGGCCGAGGGGGCCGACACGCCCGGGACGACCGTCGCGCTCCCCGGCGAGGTCGTCCGCGAGTACGAGAAGTTCTCGCGGTTCAACTCCCCGTACCCGGCTCACGACCGCGGCCGCGCCGTCGACCTGTATCCGCGCGACGGCGTCGGGCGCTCCCCGGTCGCCGGGGTCGTCAGCGAGGTCCGCACCGTCGGCTGTCCGGACCGCCCGTACGCGGCCGCGGAGGACCACCTGATCGCCGTCGACCTCGACGAGGGGTGGTGCGCGCGGGCGGGCGTTCCCCCGGGCACCGTCGCGCGGATCCTCCACGTGATCCCCGAGGTGGAACCCGGCGACCGAGTGGCCGTCGGCGACGCGCTCGGCCCGACGACGCGCTCCGGCTTCTTCGGCCAGTGGGTCGACGACCACGTCCACCTCGGCTTCCGGGCCCCGGACGCGGACCCCCTCCGGGCCAGCGGGTCCCTCCCGGTCGCCGTCGACGCCCCGATCGAGCCGGTCGCCTGGGACGGGACGGGCGCCGTCGTCGAGCGCGGGCCGACCCACGTCGTCCTCGACGGGCCGCGCCGCTCCGGGGCCGGGCCGGCGTTCGCCGCGCTCGCGAGCGACCGGGGCGTCCCGCTCGACGGCGGGCTGACGCACTACGCGGGCGGCGGGACGTTCGCGCGCGCCCCGAAGCCGGCGGACGGCGCGAGTACCGGAGCGCTCGGCCCGGGCGACGCGGTGTCGCTGCTCGGGACGCGGGTCGGCACCGCGGCCGACCACGAGGCGGCGGGCGGCGCGCCGCGCGTCGAGTGGGACGCCGTCGACGTCCTCGCGAACGGCGAGCGCGTCGTCGGACTGTCCCTGTTCGCGGCGCGGACCGACCGGTTCGGCGTCAAGGTGGTCTGCCCGGACCGCGAGTTCGCCGTCGGAGAATCGGTGACGGTCGAAGTCGTCCCGAGCGACGACCCGATCCGCCTCGGCGTCGGGTGAGCGGCGACGGGAATCGCCGGCCGGTTGTCTCGCGTTTCCGGGGGGTACAAGCCGGCCCGGCGTCTGCCCGGGAACATGGACCGCACGGACATCGCCGAGATGGACCCGCTGCCCGACGCGGCGACGGCGTTCGTCGAGCGGAAGCTTGAGGACGAGCACGGCTACCTCTCGTGGCTGAACACGTCGGTCGAGACGATCGAACGCGGCCGCGTCGTCCTCTCTATCCCCTTCGACGACAAGCTCACCAACGCGGACGGGCGGACGATCCACGGCGGCGTGGCGGCGACGCTGATCGACACGGCCGGCGGCGTGGCTCAGCGCACGACGTTCGAGGACCCGCTCGACGGCGGCGTGGCGACGGTGAACCTCAACGCGAACTACCTCCGCCCCGCGAACGGCGACCTCCGCGCGGAGGCCGAGGTGGTGCGGGCGGGCGGCTCGATCGGGGTCAGCGAGATGACGGTCACCACCGCCGGAAACGGGGGCGAGGCGACCGCGGACGACGACGCGAGCGACGGGGACCGGTCGGAGGTCGTCGTCGGTCAGGGCTCGTTCCGGCTGTTCCGCGAGTAGCCCGGGAGGTCGGCGAGGATCGCGTCGAGGGCCTGCTCGGCCTCGTCGGTGGCGTCCGCGTCGGCGTCGGCGTCGTCACTGGCGCCAGTCCCGAGCGCCGCCGCCAGCGCCGCGACCGGCTCGCGGTCCGCGCGGTCGGGGGCGGCCCGCACGACGACTGACTGCTCGCCGAGCGAGACGAAGTCACAGCCGAGCCGCTCCGCCGTCTCGCGGAGGCCCAGGCCGGCGTCCGCGTCGCCGGCGACGACGGCGCGGACCGGGCTCTCGAACGCCTTCGCGGTCCGCTCGTAGCCGTCGATCCGGCCGGCGAGGTCGCGGCGGTCGGCGTCGCGGTCGGCCGCGAGGTCGTCGAGCGCCGCGTCGAGGCTGCGCCGGAGCCCCGAGACGGTCGGCCGGTTGCGGAGGCGGAGGTTGCAGTCGACGAGGTCCGCGAGCCCGGTCACGTCTTCGGGGTTGCCCTCGGGGACGACGAGCCCCCACTCGCGGGTCCAGCCGCCGAGGACCGCGGCGTCGACGTCGCGGTCGGTCGGGCCCGCGGTCACGGCCACGTCGGGGACGCCGTCGCGGAGCCGGCGGAGCCCCTCGCGAGAGCCGACGGCGAGGTACCGCGGGTTCGCGAGCCGGTCGAGCAGGCGGTTGAGCGCGGGGTCGTCCTCGCCGACGCCGAGCAGCGTCGGCGGGCGCACGTCCGGGGAGAACAGGTCGACGGAGACCGTCTCGCCGGCGTCGAGGTACTCCGTGTCCGGGTCGACCGCGACGACGCCGTCCGCCTCGACGAGGCTCGTCGTCGCCCCCGACCCCTTGTCGACCGGGTAGACGAGCGGGCGATTGCCGTCGTCGAGGTCGAGCAGGCCGACGGGCATCAGCCGCAGGCGCCCCTCGCCGTACCGCTCCCCGACGCCCATCCGGCCCTCGACGGTCGCGGTCGCGGGGTCGTCCCGCCCGGCCGCCTCGCGGATCGCGGGAGCGACGAACGTCCGGAAGATGGTGAGCGCGGACACCGGGTACCCCGGGAGGCCGATGTACGCCGACTCGCCGGCGTCGGCGGCGTCGCCCGTCTGTCCGTCGCCGTCGGCCCCGTCGCCCGACCGGTCGAGGCGACCGACGAGCATCGGCTTGCCGGGCTTGACGGCGACGCCGTGGAGGAGGAGCTCGCCGCGCGCCTCGATCACGCGGTAGATGACGTCGACCGCGCTCGCGGAGGTCGACCCCGAGGAGAGCACGAGGTCGCACTCGTCGGCCGCGCGGCGGAGCAGCCGCTCCATCTCCGCGTAGTCGTCGCCGGCGTGCGGGTAGAGGACGGGCTCGCCGCCGGCCTCCTCGACGCCCGCCGCGATCGTCGTCGAGTTCACGTCGTATATCTCGCCGCGCTCGGGGTCGAGCTCCTCGCCCGGCCGGACCAGCTCGTCGCCGGTCGAAACGATGCCGACGCGCGGGCGTCCCTCGACCGGGACCTCGTCAACCCCGAGCGCGGACAGCAGGCCGATCTCGCGGGGCGTCAGCCGCGTCCCGGGGCCGAGCGCGCGGGCGCCGGCGGCGATGTCGGTCCCCGCGGTCATCACGTGGTCGCCCGGCGCGACCGACGTGCGGACCGCGATGCGAGAGGCGTCGCCGTCGGTCGCGTCGTCCCCGCCGACCTCGTCCGTCCGCTCGACCATCACGACCGCGTCGGCGCCGTCGGGCATCACCGCGCCCGTGGATATCTCCGCGCAGGTCCCCGGCTCGACGGTCACGTTCGGCGCCGCGCCCGCGTGGACCGCGCCGACCAGGTCGAGCTCGGCGGGGTCGGCCTCGTCGGCGCCGAAGGTGTCGCGCGCCCGCACCGCGTACCCGTCCATCGAGGCGCGGTCGAAGCCCGGCACGTCGATTGCGGCGTCGACGCGCTCGGCGAGGACGCGGCCGCGGGCCTCCCGCAGCGGGACCGTCTCCGGCGACGGCGAGAGGTCCAGCGACGCGATCGCCTCGCGGGCGGCCTCGGGGGTCGCGAGGTCGCGGAACTCCTTGCGGTCGCTCATTCGGTCACCTCCCAGAGCTCGACGTCGACGGTCTCGCCGGCGTCGAGCCCCTCGCGCGGCTCGGGGACGACGACCCAGCCCTCGGCGAGCGCGACGCTGGAGAGGATCCCGGAGCCGCTGGCGCGCGTCGGCGTCGCGGTCGGGAGAGCGTCGTCGCCGTCCCCGTCAGCACCCTCCTCCCCGTCCGGCTCCGTCAGCGACACCCGCGCGAACGTCCGCACGCCGGGCTCGCTCGCGACCTTCCGGTCGAGCGTGGCGCGGCGCGTCGGGAACGGGTCGGCGTCGGTCCCGCCCGCCCGCTTCAGCGCGGGGCGGAGGAACTGCGCCGCGTTGACGATACACGCGACCGGGTAGCCCGGGAGCGAGACGATCGGCGTCCCCTCGGCCGCCCCGAGGCACACCGGGTGGCCGGGCTTCAGGGCGACGCCGTGGACGAGCACCTCGCCGAGGCCGTCGACGACCTCGGGGATCAGGTCGCGCTCGCCCACCGAGGAGCCGCCGGTGGTGACGACCACGTCGGCGTCGAGGTCGGCCGCGACCGCCTCGCGGAGCGCGTCCGGGTCGTCGGTGACCACGTCGCGGTACCGGGCCTCGCCGCCCCAGCGCTCGACGAGCCGGGAGACGGTGAGCCCGTTCGTCTCGATCACCTCGCCGGGGCCGGGGTCGGACTCGACGAGCTCCTCGCCGGTCGGGATGACGGCCACCTCGGGCGGCTCCCTGACCGTCACCTCGTCGAGGCCGACCGAGCGCAACAGGCCGAGGTCGGAGGGGCGCAGGACGTGGCCGGGCTCGTACAGCCGCTGGCCGTCCGCCACGTCCTCGCCGGCCTCGCCGACGTTCTCGCCGGTCGCGACCGCGTCGAACACCTCGACCTCGTCGCCGACCGCCTCGACCCGCTCGACCATCACGACGGCGTCGGCGCCCTCGGGGACCGCGCTGCCGGTGTGGACACGCGCGGCCTCGCCGGGCGCGACGGCGTCGGCCTCGGCGGGCTTGGCCGCGAGGACCGCCGGCGAGCGGTCGCCGGCGCCGAAGGTGTCGCTCGCGCGGACCGCGTACCCGTCCATCGCGGCCCGGTCGTACCCCGGCACCGGCGCGGGCGCGTCGATCGGTTCGGCGACGACGCGGCCGTCCGCCGCCTCGACCGGGACCGACTCCGTCCGGTCGTGGGGCGTGACGGCGTCGAGCAGCGTCGCCCTCGCGTCCGCGACCCGGGTCCGCCGCTTGAACCCGGACTCGCGTCTGTCGTGGCTCATGGGATCACATTCGCGGCCGCGGGCAAAAACCCCGTTCTCCGCGGGCGCGGGCGCCGTCGTCTCCGGCCGCCGACCGCTTCGCGCCGCTCCGACGCTGTGCCGCTTCGTCGCTGTGCCGCTCCGTCGAACCACGCCGTCCGTCAGGCGAACCAGGAGAGGAGCCGCCGGATTCGGTGGACCGACTGGAGCGCGGCCACCTTCGCGGCGACGGCGCCGTCGACCGCGGTCCGCTTGGTGGCCTGCGCGCCCCGCGCGGCGCCGGTCCGCGCGTAGTAGGCCGACCGGCGCCCGGCCGCGCCGACGTAGTGTTTCGCCGCCATCCGGATCGGCGCGCGCCGTCCCTCGACGGTCGTCGTGCCGCGGCGGATCGCCGCCAGCACGTCGTCGGCGGTGACCTCGCGGACCGATTCGGCGCCCTCGATCGTCAGGTCGGTGTACGCCCGCCCGACGTACTGGAGGTGGTGCGCGTCGCTCGCGGCCACGCCGGGGTAGCCGTACTCCGCCGCGAACCGCCGAGCGCGGCGGTTCCGGTACCCGGTGAACAGCCACGCGTTGAACACCTCGATGGCGTCGACCTCGGTGGCCGTCGCCGGTTCGGGGGTCGCCCCGCCGTTCGGCGTCGGTTCGGGCGCCGCCGATTCGACCGCCTCGCCCGTCGCCTCGTCGGCCGGGCCGGGGGTCGCCGCCGCCTCGTCGGCCGGCCCGGGCGTCGGGATGTTGCGCTGGCGGACGCCGTGGCGCGAGCGCTGGAACGGGTGGGGAACGATCGCGACGCCGCCGCGGTCGCGGACCCAGCGGACCGTCTCGGCGTAGGGGCGCCCGCGGGGCGGCATCCGGTCGACGCCGACCGCGAGCAGGTGGCCGTGCGCGGTCGACACCTCCACGCCGGGGATCCCGATCAGCCCGTACTCGTGGGCGATCTCGGCCGCCCGTTTCGACTCCCGGATCACGTCGTGGTCGGTGATGACGACCGCGTCGAGGCCGATCTCTGCCGCGTGTTCCAAGATTAGCTCGACGGGCTCGTGGCCGTCGTAGCTCCCCTCCGAGTGGACGTGCGGGTCGATGCTGACGGTGACGCTGGACACGCCCGGACTACGCGGCGGGAAGTATATAAATGGGCCAGCGACGGCGGCGCGGGCGGGCTCAGCCGAACAGCCCCTTGATCTTGTCGACGACCGATTCGTCCTCGGCGGCCTCCTCGGCCTCCTTCCGCTGCTGTTCGCGCAGCTCGCGGAGCTTCGCGGCCTGGTCGTCGGTCCCCTGGCCGCTGTCGGTCTTCACGTCGCCGCCCTGGAGCCCCTTCAGCTCCGAGACCGCGTCGTTGACCGCGCCGGAGGTCGTCCGCGTCTCGGTCGCGGAGCCCGCCAGCTTCTCGGCGTCGACGTCCGCGTCGTCGACCGCGCTGGTGTTCAGTTCGAGCCGGCGCGTCTCGGAGCGCTCGACGCCCCCCCACGTCAGCTCCGCGTCTTCCAGCTCGCGCTCGATGTCGGCGCGGACCGACTCCTCGGTGACCGCCTCGCCGTCGCCGCCGGCCGCGTCCGGCCCCGATCCGCCGCCCGCGTCCGCGGCGCCGCTCCCGGCCTCGGACGCGCCGCTCCCGACCGCGCCGCCCGCGGCGCGCTCGACGCGGTGGGCGACCAAGGCGCCGCCCGTCGCGCCGATGACCGCGACCAGCCCGAGGGTGTAGCCCGCGACGATCTGCGCGCTGTAGTCGGGGTTGGCGACGACGTTCCAGTTGCGCGGGTACGCCCAGGTGAACGCGGCGGTGCCGACGAGGGTGATCGCGACGCCGACGCCCGCGAGGTACAGCATTCGGCGGTCGACCGGGAGGAGGACGACGATGCCGAACAGCAGGGCGGGGAGCCCGGCCGCGGCGGCGACGGCCGCGACCTCGCGGACCGCGTACGTCGAGAGCGCGGTCGGGTCGAGCGTCGCGCTGTAGAGGAACACGACGACCCCGATCACCCCGAGGGCGATTCCGGCGGAGAACAGCCCGAACCCCGCGTACACGTCGATCGTCCGGTCCGGGTCGCCGACGTATCGGCGGTAGTACTCGATGAGGACGTTCTCTGCGTCCGCTTCGCTCATACGCGAACGTTTCCGCCGAGTGTAATGACTGTTACCCCGGCGGTCCCGACCGCGCGGCGGCGCTCGTCCGGAGCGGTCGGCGGTCGACCCCCGCCGACCCGTGCGTTTTTCACCGCGGGCGACGAGGTTCCACGCGAGAATCCGTGACGCCCGAGTGCCCCCGCTGCGGCGCCGCCCTGTCGTCGCTGTCGCTGGGCGCCGCCACCGCCGTCGCCTGCGAGGAGTGCGGCTACGCCGACGTCGAGGCCGACCACTCCGGCGAGCCGGAGCTCGCCGAGAGCTGGGCGGACGCGCTCGCGCGCTTCGAGGAGAACCAGTAGCGGTCGACCCAACCCACACCATGCCCACGCTCGACATCTCCGACGACCACGCCGACCGGATCGAAGCGCTCCGCGCGGAGCTGGCCGCGGCCCACGCCGGCCCGTACGCCTCCGTCGACCGCGAGGACGCGCTCGCGTACCTGCTCGACCTCGCGGACGCCGTCGACGACCCGGACCGCGTCGCGGCGCCGGCGACCGACGACGAGGACGACAGCGAGCGGTCGGCGGCCGCGGGCGACGCCGCGCCCTTCGACCGCGACCGCGCCCGGGAGCTGCTGGCGTCGCGGAACCGCCGCCGCAGCGACCCGGACCCGGACGACCCGATGGACCTGTCCGACATCGCCGCCGCCTTCGAGGTCACCGGCCGCAGCGAGATGACGAAAGACGAGCTGATCGACGCGGTCCTCGACGCGGCGGCCGCCCTCGCCGCGGACCCGTTCTCGCGCGTGGATATCGACCTCGACGACGACGCGGACGCGGAGGCTGCAGACGACGCGGGCGACGGCGAGGGCGACGGAACTGAAGCGGACGAAGGCGACGACGGAACTGGAGCAGACGACGATGCCGACGCGAGCGAGGACGCGGCCGGCGGGAGCGACGACGGCGGCGCCGGCCAGTTGGATGCGATGATGAGCCTGCTCGACACCCACGCCGACAAGTGGCGCGAGGCGGACGGCGACGCGCGGTACGAGGTCGACCTCCCGGACGGGAGCGTCGAGACGGCGCGGACGAAGGACGACGTGCGCGCGCTGCTGTTCCGGAACTACTGACGAGGACCACACATGGGATTCATCGACGCGGTCCGCGCGTGGCTCTTCGGCGCGGACGACGACGCGACCGACGCGGGCGAATCGGGCGACGAGCCGGGAACGAGCGGCGACGACGACGGGGACACGAGCGACGGCGACGAGCCGGGCGGGCTCGACCCCGCCGGCGCGACCGAGACGCGCACCGCGAGCGCCACCGACGACGCGGTCGACGCGCTCCGCGACGTGCGGCGGTCGCAGGACGCGGGGAGTGCGGGCGACGCGGACAACGGGCGCGCGCCGGACGACGACCGCACGAAGCCGCCCGACGAGGGCGGTACCAACCGTTAGGTACCCGGAGGCGAACAGGAGCGTATGACAGACGCGTCCGGCGACGGCGAGTTCCAGTCCCTCGACGACCTCCCCGACGATCCGACCGACCGGGAGTACGTCGAGCGAGCGATCAGGCTCTCCGAGGAGGCGGTCGAGGCCGGCAACACGCCGTTCGGCGCGCTGCTCGTCGTCGACGGCGAGGTCGTCGGCGAAGCGCACAACGAGACGCGGACCGAGGGCGACGTGGCGGCCCACCCCGAGCTGACCCTCGCGCGCTGGGCGGCCCGCGAGCTCGACGCCGACGAGCTGGCGGGCTGTACGATGTACGCCAGCACGGAGCCGTGCCCGATGTGCGCGACGGCGATCCACTACGCGGGCATCGGGCGGGTCGTCTTCGGCGTCGACGGCGAGACCCTCGGCGAGCTCTCCGGCGACGTGGTGCCGATCCCCCTCGAAGAGGTGATCCGGCGCGCCGACGGCGACACGACCGTCGAGGGACCGGTGGCCGTCGAGTCCGCGATGGCGGTCCACAACGACTTCTTCCGCGAGTCGTGACGACGGGACCGGACGCGGGCGGCGACGGCGGGGGCGATGCCGACGGCCCCGGCGCCGACGAAACCCCTTCCGTCCTCTCCGTCGGCGCCGCGGCCATCGACGAGTGGTACGCGGTCAGCAACCTCCCGGAGCCGGACGGCGGCGCGTTCGCGGACGAGGTCACCTCCGCGTTCGGCGGCGTCGGCGCCAACGTCGCGGTCGCGCTGGACCGCCTCGGCCGCGATGCCGGCCTCGTCAGCCGCGTCGGCGACGACGAGTACGGGCGCCGCGCGCTGGCGTACCTCGACGAGACCGGCGTCGACGGGACCCACGTCGCCGTCGGCGACGCCGCCCACACGCGCTCGCTCATCCTCCGCGACCCCGACGGCGAGCGCGCCATCGTCACCGCGGGCGAGAGCTTCCGCGGGCTCCGCCCGGACGCGGACGCGCTCGCGGCGATGGCGGACGCCGACGTCGTCTTCCTCACCGCCTACGCGCCCGACCGCGCGGCGCGGCGGATCCTCGACCGGGTGGAGTCGCTCAGGGCGGCCGCGGCCGACTCGGGCGACGCCCCGCCCGCGCTCGTCTTCGACCTCTCCGGGGCCGTCGAGGAGCTGGTCGGGCGCGGCACCGAGCCGGCGACGATCCACCGGTTCCTCCACCGGGCCGACCTGTTCGTCGCGGACGGCGTCGCCGCCCGGGCGTTCTTCGGCTCGGCGGCGGCCGCGGTCGAGCGGGTCGCGGCCGCGCAGCGTCGAACGGCCGACTCCGAGGCCGGGCCCCGGACCCTGTCGCGCCGCGGCCCGACGTGGCCCCGCGCCGTCCTCACGCGCGGCGCGGACGGGATGACGGCCGTCGCCGGCGGCGAGGCGTCCCGGTTCGACGCGTTCGACGTCGAGACCGTCGACGCGACCGGCGCCGGCGACGCCTTCACCGCGGGGCTGATCGACCGGTGGCTCGCGGGGGAACCGCGGGGAGCGGCCGAGCCGGGGAAGCCCTCGGCCGACCGTGAGGCCGTCGCTTCCGGCGTCCGGTTCGCGGCCGCCGTCGCCGCGATCAACTGTACGAGCCGGTTCACGCAGCCCGGGCTCCCGACCCGCGACGAGGTCGAGGCGTTCCTCGCCGAGCGCGGGTTCGGGCCCGACGGGAGCCCGTAGCGACCGGGTCGGGCGCGCGGGCCGGCCGGCGGGAGCTACCGCGCCTCGTCGGCGGCCGCGACGAGGGCCGCGACGCGGTCGGCGTCGACCGGGGCGGTCGTCTCGCCGCCCGCCTTGAGCGCGGTGCCGACGATCGCGCCGTCGGCGACCGAGAGCAGGTCGGCGACGGTCTCCGGCGTGACGCCGCTGCCGACGAGGACGGGCGTGTCGAGGCCGTGACGCTCGCGCTCGGCGACGACCGACTCCAGCGCGCCGGCCTCGACCGCTTCGCCGGTCCCTGAGCCGGAGGCGATGACGGCGTCGGCGAGGCCGCGCTCGGCGGTGTCGGCGAACGACTCGGCGGTGTACCCCTCGGGCGTCAGCGGCGCGGAGTGTTTCACGTCGGTGTCGGCGAAGACGCCGACGTCGACGCCGAGGCGCTCCCTGAGCCGGAGCGTCTCGTGGGCGCGCCCCTGGACGATCCCCTGGTCGGTCACGCGGGCGCCGGTGTGGACGTTCACGCGGACGAAGTCAGCGTCGACCGCGGCGGCGACGGAGAGGGCGGCCTCGGCGTCGTTCCGGAGGACGTTGACCCCGAGCGGGAGGTCGGTCTCGGCCGCGACCGCCGTCGCGGCGCGGGTCACGCTCGCGACGACGTGCGGCGGGACCTCGTCGGGGTAGAACGGCGCGTCGCCGAAGTTCTCGATCACGATCCCGTCCACGCCGCCGCGGTCGAGCGCCCGCGCGTCGCTCGCGGCCCGGTCGACCGCCGCGCGCATCGCCTCGCGCCCGTCGTCCGGCGCCCGGGGGGCTCCGGGGAGCGGCGGGAGGTGCACCATGCCGAGGAGCGGCGCGGCCGTGCCGAAGGTGGATTCGAGCTCCATCGTCGGGAGCGACGCGGCGCCCCGACAAAAGCCTCCCCACAGCGTTTAGGCCGGTGCCCACATGCGTCCGACCGAGATGGGAATCGACGCGACGGAGCCCGGCGACGGCGACGTGACGCTCGTCTTCTCGCTCGGGGCCGCGCGCTCGCTCGCCGACCCGGCCGCGGCGTTCGCCGACGCGCGTCGGTGGAGCCGCCACGTCGGCGTCGTCGCGAACGAGGCGGACCGCGTGGCGGCGTTCGCCCGCGAGCACGGCGTCGAGAACGACTACGCGCTCCGGAACTGGGACAAGTGGGGCACGCTCGCGGACGCCCGCGACGAGAGCGCCGCCCCGCGGTACGTGTTCGTCGGCACCACCCGCGCGGACGAGCGCGTCGCGACCGAGACGGGATACGAGTTCCTGCGCGTCGACGAGGCAGCCGAGAAGGCCGGCTGGGAGCTCTCCGATCCGGGGGCGCCGGACGCCGCCGAGGAGGGGCGCGGCGGCCGGCTCTCGCGGGCCCGGCGCGCGCTCCGGAACGCGCTCTCGCGGTTCCGGTGAGCGCCGCGCGCCCGTTCGGCGGTCGGGGACGCCGGCCTTCCGTCCGCGGAAGGTACAAACCGCTCGTCGCCCAACGTGGGGTATGTCCTCACCGCTCGCGGACGAGCCGGTCGAGCCGGCCGGCGACGACGGAGAGCCGCTCGCCGAAGACGAGTACGCCGACTACGCCGCCGAACTCGGCGACGCCTGGGAGGTCGTCGACGGGCACCACCTAGAGGCGAGCTACGAGTTCCCCGACTTCGAGACGGCGCTTTCGTTCACGAACGACGTGGGCGAGCTCGCCGAGGCTGAGTGGCACCACCCCGACATCGCGCTGTCGTGGGGAGAGGTCGGCATCGAGATGTGGAGCCACGAGGTCGGCGGCCTGACGCGCGCCGACTTCGTGATGGCGGCGCGGATGGACCGCCTGTACGCCGACTACGGGGAGTGACCCGACGCATCAACGAACGGCTTTAAACCCCTGCCGGCGAAACGTCGGGTAATGAGCGAGAACGTCTTCCTGGTCCCGATCGACCCGGAGAACTTCGACCGAACGGTCCGGACGCCGGTCGATCTCACCGACTACCCGGATCGCCCCGAACCCCTCGCCGACCTCGACGAGGCCCGCCTGTGGGCCGTCGACGACGACAGCGGCAACGGGTCGACGTTCGAGAAGATGGAGTCGGGCGACCTCCTGCTGTTCTACGCGGACGACGAGTACGTCGCGACCGGCCGCGTCGGCGAGGCGTTCGCGGACGAGGACCGCTGGGCGAGCGGGACGTTCTGGACCGCCTTCCCCACCACGCGCGTGTACACGGTCACCGACTTCAGCGCCGTCTCCGCCCCGAAGCGCGCCGTCAACCGCATCTTCGACTACTCGTCGTCGTACACGCCCGGCTTCATGCGCGTCGCGGACAGCCGCGTGACGGCCGAGCTCTCCTCGATCGAGTCCGCGCTGGAACACTACACGAAGCGGAACGCCTGAGCGCGGGCCGCGCCGGCGGGTTCTCAGTTCTCGACCGCGTCGACCAGCGCCGCGTACGCCGGCTCGTACGCCGCCGCCACGCGGTCGGGGTCGCCGCGCACTTCGCCCGACAGCGCCGGGAGCGGCTCGGTCGCGAGCGGTTCGATCATCTCGGTCACCGCGTCGACGTGCTCCTCGCGGGTCCCCTCGCGCGGGCTGCCGGCGGCGACCGCGCGGGCCTTCGCGTAGCGGTCGCCCGCGTAGATCCGGGCGCGGCCGGGGTCGACGACCGCGACCGCGTCGGGCGCGACCGGGCCGTCGCGGGGCAGCGTCCCGGCCACGTCGGCGTACGACTCGACGACGACCGGGACCGGCGTGCGGGCGACGCGGTCGGCGAGGCGCTCGATGGCGGGCAGGTGCGCCGCGGCCATCACCTCGTTGAACTCGGGCACGTCGCGCACGCGGGTCGCCTCCGCCAGCGGCAGGCGGTCGGTCAGTCCGTCGGGGATCAGCCCCGCCTCCGCGGCCGCGCCGTTGACGACGAACCGCGTCCCGGCGTCGGTCGTCACGCGGTCGCAGAGGAAGGTGCGGTCGGCGTCGCCGAGCATGCCGGTCCGGCCCGGCGTCGGCTTCCAGAGCCGATGGACCGGGTTGATCGACTCGGGCGTGACCGCCGACGCCGACGGCGACGAGTCGTCGGCCGCCGCCAGCGGGCGGGTGTTCGCGGCCGCGAGCGTGCGGGCGTCCTTCCCGTACAGGCGGCCCGCGTCGGTCGCGACCCGGTAGTCGTCGTGGTCGAACCAGTAGTCGTTGCCCGCGCGGGGCTTGACGCCGACCGCGTCGCCCGCGCGCTCGGCGAGGTGCGCGACCAGCCCCGCCGAGAAGGTGGTCTTCCCGGCGTCGACGCGCGAGCCCCCGGCGACGAGGTAGGTCGGCGGGTCGGAGCGATCCCCGGTCACGCCGATCCGTCGACGTCGTCGGGCTCAGCCTCGCCGCCGTCGGCGTCCGAGTCGGGCTCGGGGTCGGCGTCGGTCGCGAGCCCGTAGTACCCCGGGCCGTCCTCGGTCAGCGGCTCGGCGACGACCATCTCCTCGGCGTGGACCATGACCCACGGGACCGCCCAGTCGACCAGCACGGCCTCGGTGTCCGGGTCGACCTCGGCGTCCGGCTCTAACCCCTGAAGCAGGCGCCCGATCTCCGGGATTGTGTACATCTGGTCCGGCTCGAACAGCTCCGCGGGCTCGTAGAAGTCGCACGGGTAGGTGGTGTCGAACGCCGACTTCGGTTCGGGCATGCGCGGCGATACGCGACCGCGTCCGTAAACGCTGCCGATACGACCTGAATCGATCCGACGCTACCTGAACCGATGCGGTGGCGCGTGCCGACGAGCGCCCGATAGGGCGCGAGTCGCACGCGCGAGGGAGTCGCTGGCGCCATCGGCGCCAGCGACGAGGCTGGGGAGGCGAGAGGTGCGGTGCTGTGCGGGGCGGGGTGGGGCTCAAAGGGGCAGCCGCGAGGGCGGCGCAGGCGACGTAAGCACCGCAGCGGGTGAGCGGAGTGAACGAGCGAGGAGCGCAACGAGCGTGCGCCGCCCTCGTGGCTGGGGCTTTGGCGGTATTCCCCGGCACTCCGTCAACAATCCCGGTGAATCAATCAGCCTGAACAGAGCGGTCACTAACCGCGTAGCGTCCTGCGAAAAAATGCGGATCTCGACGCGCGTAACGCGTCCTCTCGAACGCGCTTACTCGAACAGCTCGACGGCCTGCTCGTAGCGGTCCGACGGTTCGTCCCAGTCGACGACCTCGAAGAAGTTGTCGACGAACTCGCCGCGGGCCGGGCCGTAGTCGTGGTAGTAGGAGTGCTCCCAGACGTCCAGCGCGAGGATCGGGTGGCCGCCCCAGATCGCGCCCTGGTCGTGCTTGTCGACCACGACGTTGCGAAGCTGATTCGAGAACGTGTCGTACACTAAGAGCGCCCAGCCGCTGGCCGCGGAGGCCGCCGCCTCGAACTCGCCCTTCCAGGCCTCGTACGAGCCGAAGTCCTCCTCGATGCGGTCGGCCAGCTCACCCTCGGGCTCGTCGCCGCCCTCCGGGGACATGTTCTGCCAGAACAGGTCGTGGAGGATGTGGCCCGAAGAGTTGTGGGTCACGTTGCGGATGGCGCCGCCGGACGAAGAGAAGTCGTGGTTCTCACGGTTCTCTTCGAGCGTCTCTTCGGCGGAATTCCAGCCGTTGACGTACCCCTGGTGGTGGGTGTCGTGGTGCCATTCGAGCACCTGCTCAGAAATGTGGGGCTCAAGCGCGTCGTACTCGTACGGGAGCGGATCGAGTTCGTAGCTCATGCTTGTATCACCTATCACGAACATGTGCCGGAAACCTGTTAAAGATAATGCGGCACGCGCTACCACGCGGCACCGGACGTGAGTGTTATCGGGAGTTTCGGGGCTCCAACGGTGTGGTTGCGGTTCCGCGAGTGCGCGCGTCGAACGCGGAAGCCACTCGTGAAAGGCGCCCGAAACGAAGACGTAACTGAAAGTGGTTTCTCTGTCGGCGGGCCACTCTTCGAAGTCGAATCCGTACACAAAGCGCACGTGGCGCGCGTAGCGCGATGTGCGCTGCGCGCTTACGGTGGGACTGGGATTCGAACCACGGTCGCTCCCTGCGGTCGCTCTCTGATTCGAATTCCGCACGTGGTGCGCGCAGCGCGGAGTGCGCCGCGCGCTTACGGTGGGACTGGGATTCGAACCCAGGAAGCCGTGAGGCTACCTGCTTTCAAGGCAGGCGCAATGGGCCACTCTGCCATCCCACCGCTCGGTGCGTTCCGACGCCGTCGTCCGATCCGGAGTCGACGACCGGTCGGTCCCGCAGCCGATTCGGGGCCGTCGAGATCGCCGGCACTCGTCGCGACGCGGCGTCGGTTATCGATCCGTTCGAGGGAGTTTGAAGCTATCGCTCTCGCCGACTCCTCTCTCGACGACCGCGGTCTGTCGCGGTACGCCGGCGCGAACGGGCGCGGGCTACTCGCCGGCAGCCGATCCGTGTCGGCGACGGACGGCCTCGGCCAGCGCCTCGTCGGCCGACACGTCCCCCCGCGTGACCCGTACCCACCCGACGATCAGTCCGAGCATCACGAGCGTCGGGAGGACGACCAACAGCAGTTCGATGGCGCCCGCCCCGAGGCTTCGGTCGAGCCTGACGAGCGCCGGGAACCCGCTGTCGGCCAGTCCGAACACCGACACCGTCCAGAAGTTGGTCGCGAAGTGGAGCCCGACGGGGAACGCGAGGCTGCCGGTGAGGACGTACGCGGCCGCGAAGTACACCGCCGCGGCCATCGCCTGGCCGGCGGCGAAGATCGGGCTCGCCCCTTGGGCGGCGACGACGGCGTGCGCGGGGCCGAACGCGAGCACGCTCGCGACGCCGGCGACCAGGACCGCTCGCCGGGGTTCGAGCCCCCGCGCGGCCAGCCCCTCGCTCGCGTTGACGATGAACACCCCGCGGAAGAGCAGCTCCTCCCAGAGCGCGACGCCGACGAACCCGACGGCCGTCGCCGCGACCGCGACGGCGACCGCCGGGGCGCCGCCGCCGCTCGCGACTCCGGGAGAGAGCGTCTCCACGACACGCCCGGTCCCGGTCGCCAGCAGGAGGGCCGTGACGAGCCCCTGGAAGACGCACCCGACGGCGACCGCCGCGAGGAAGTCGCGCGCCCAGCGGCGGTCGAGCGCGAGGCCGTACCCGCGCACCGGTCGCTCGCCGGGGACGAGCGAGGCCACCAGCGCGTACGCCCCGACGGCGAAGAGGACGATCAGCGCCACCGGACCGTTGACCAGCACGCCCGGGACGTCGACTCGCCCGAGCAGCCGACTACCGGTGAGCAGCGCTCCGAGCACCACGGCGAACCCGAGCAGGATCCGCCACGTCGCGCGCAGCCGATCCCCCTCGCCGCCCCACAGCAGGCGCCGGAGCGCGTCGCTCGCCGAAAGCCCCATCGTGACAGATCGGTAACGAATAGACGAACATAAACCTCGTGGCCGTTCGAGCGGAGGATCAGAACCGGATCGAGGGCCGCGAACTGGTGACGCGACGCCACCGCGGCGGGGAAGCCCGGACCCGGGCCGGACTCGGACGGGTGGCCGTCAGTCCCGAACCAACCGCTGCTCGCCGTCCTCGACGACCACGTCGAGACCCTTCTCGTGGACGAACGCGGCCGTGTAGTCGGGCACCACGCGCTCCGCGGCGAACCGCGCGCGGAGCATCGGCACCACGTCGAGGAGGTCGTCGCCGGTCTCCAGCGAGGGCGACGGCTCGACGAAGTCCACCGAGCGGTCCGCGTCGCGGCCGCGCTCCGCGAGCGTCGGCAGCGCCGGCGCCTCGAACGCGCCGTCGAAGTCGATCGGCCGAGTGAATCCCGCGTAGTACGCCCGGCCGTTCGACGAGGGGCCGAGGACGACCTCTGTCGTCCGGAGCTTCATCGCCGCCGAGTCGACGATGGTCCGCGAGAGCAGCGGCGCCGTCGGGGTGACGACCGCGACGGAGTCGGCGCCCTCCTCGCGCAGCAGGTGCGTGACGGTGTTGCCGGCTCGCGCGCCGAACGAGGACCCCACCTGCCGCTCGAAGCGGACCTCGTCGGTGCCGCCGAGGGTGTCCGCGACGAGCGTCCGGAGCTCTGCCTCGGGGCTCGTCTCGGTCCGGTACTCGGCGGGGAGGTCGTCCTCGTCGGGGTAGTTGACGAGGAGCTCGCCGCCCGAGCGCTCGACCGCGAGGACGGCGTCGCGGAACTGCGCCTCGTAGAGGTCGGCCGCCTCGGCGGGCGACAGCGGCGTCGACTCGGCGATCGCGGTTCCGACGAGCCCCTCGCGGGGCGGGTTCGCCAGCAGGGCGACGACGGTCATATCGGAACGCGGCGCGGGAGCGCCTTCAACTCGCTGCTTCGGTCCGGCGGGCGTTCGAACGCGGCGCGGGCCCGCGGGACCGGCGCGCGTCGGTCGGCCCGCTCAGGAGAAGTCGCGCCGCATCGCGATCTCGAACCACGGGCAGAGGCGGAGCTGGCGGTACAGCTCGGGGTTCTCGTGGAGGTGGTCGTAGTCGGCCCACAGCATGCCGCCGATCTCCTCCTCGTCCGGGTCGAGGGTCGTGTCGTCGAGGGTGACCTTCAGGACCGCACAGACCTCCCACTCGACGCCCTCGTTGGGGTAGTAGCGCTTGTACTCGAACTTGTCCGTCACCCGGAGGTCGTCGTACTGGTCGGGCGAGATGCCGAGCTCCTCTTCGAGGCGCTGTTCGGTGGCCTCCTCCTGCGACTGCCCCTCGACGGGGTGGGAGGCGACCGTGCCGTCCCAGTGGCCGTCCCACAGGCGCTTGGTCGGCGCGCGCTGGGCCAGCAGGACGTGGCCGTCCCCGTCGAAGACGAGGCAGGTGAACGCGCGGTGGCGGATCCCGTCGCCGGTGTGCGCGTCGAGCCGGTTCACCGTCCCCTGCGCGACGTCGTCCGGGTCGACGGCGATGACGTCCTGAAGCGCGTTCTCGTGGTCTGCGTCGGTCGTGTCCTCGGGCTCGCTCGCGCCGTCGCCGGCGGGGTCCCCCGGTGCGGCAGCGTCTTCGGAACTCATGCGCGTTACGTCGCGGACCAGGGCTAATAAGGGTTCGATACCGCGGCCGCTCGCGAGCCCCGAGGGCGCCTCGCCGCGGCAACCGGCGCTCCCGGACGCCCGTTCCCGCGCTACCCACCGTCTACCCTCCGGCGTTCGGTCGCGTCCGCCGCGGGGTCGCCCGCGACCGGCGGCGCTTCGACGCTCTTAACCGCGTCCCGGCGCTACTTCGCGCGGATGAGTGACCCGGCGCTCGACGTCGTCGAGTTCGTGTTGACGACGCACTTCTACACGCAGGACCGCGACCTCGACGAGAACGACCTGCCCCCGCGCTTCCGGCAGGTGTTCTGGTCGGCCGACGCCGCCGACGACGCCCCCGGCGGCGTGGAGCGACCGCTGAAGGCGACCGACGAGACCACCCGCACCGCGACCGGCGTCGAGCGGCCGTGGGAGGCGGTCTCGGACCTCCTCTTCACCCAGCGCACGGAGTTCTCCGGCGAGATCTCGCTGACCCAGCCCGCGATGGGGCTGGAGTGGTACCGCGATCACGCGGACGATGACCGTATCGCCGGGAACCCGACGGTCGTCGCCGCGATGGCCGCCGCCGAGGACCTCGAACCGCCGGTGACCCGCGAGGAGGCCCGAGAGGACGTGCGGCCGGTCCAGGCCGACCGCGTCTGGATCGACGCGCTGCTCGCGGAGTACTTCGACGAGGACGAGGACGGCGAGATGCTCGACCTCGTCAACGTCCGGGCGCCCGAGGAGATCGAGACGACGCTGGCCGACCTCGTGTTGACCGGCGACCAGGAGGGCGAGATCCAGAAGATCGTCAAGGCGATCGAGCACCGCGAGTACCTCGCGGAGATCGGCCTCCGCGAGATCGGCAAGCTGCTGTTCGTCGGCCCGCCGGGCACCGGGAAGACGACCGTCTCGCGCGCGCTCGCCCACGAGCTCGGGCTCCCGTTCGTCGAGGTGAAGCTCTCGATGATCACGAGCCAGTACCTCGGCGAGACGTCGAAGAACGTCGAGAAGAGCTTCGAGGTCGCCAAGCGGCTCTCGCCGTGCATCCTCTTCATCGACGAGTTCGACTCGGTGGCGAAGACCCGCCGCTCGGACGAGCACGCCGCCCTGAAGCGCGCGGTCAACACCCTCCTCAAGTCGATCGACGAGGTGTCGCTCGTGCGCGACGAGGTGCTGCTGATCGGCGCGACGAACCACCCGGACCAGCTCGACGCCGCCGCGTGGCGCCGCTTCGACGAGATCGTCAACTTCCCCAAGCCGGACCGCGACATGCGCGCGGACATCCTCCGCGTCGTGACCAAGGAGATGCAGATCGCCGACTTCGACCCCGAGGAGGTCGCCGACCGGACCAGCGGGCTCACGGGCTCTGACCTCCGGATGGTGCTCCGCGAGGCCGTCCTCGGCGCGCTCACCGAGGACCGGATGACGATCACGCAGGCGGACGTGATGGAGGCGGTCCAGGACTTCGAGGAGCGCGATAACCTGAAGAACATGGACATGATCGACGGCGAGGGCGCCGAGGTGCTCGGCGAGACGAGCTCCGGCGAACAGGAGCACACCCACGACGAGTCCGGCGACGGGTCGCACGACCACGACCACGCCGCGCACGGCGCCTCGCACGACTGAGCGACGCCGCGGTGCTCAGGCGAACGTGTCGACGACGGTCCCCGTCCCCTCCCCCGTGGTGTAGTAGTAGCCGTCGGCCTCGGAGAGCGTCCCCCAGTCCGCCCAACTGCCCTCGTAGTTCCGCGTGTCCACCCGGCCGAGTTGATCGAGAACGAACCAGCCGACGGAGCCGCGGACGCCGGTCTGACAGTACGTGATCGCCGGCTCGCCGTCGTCCGAGAGCCCGGCGTCGTCGAGCCAGAGGGTCTCGAGGTCCGCCCGCGAGCGGAGCCGCCCCGCCTCGCCGTCGATGCTCTGGACGAAGTGGAGGTTCGTCGCGCCGGTGATGTGCCCGAACCGGTCGAGGTCGCCCCGCCGGTCCTGCCCCCAGTACTCCGCCGTCGAGCGCATGTCGAGGATCGGGACCGCGGCGTCGTCCTCGGAGACGCGCTCCGCGACGAACTCGCGGGTCGCCACGACGCCGGTGTCTATCGCCGGCTCGTACGCCGTCTCGCTCGCCGACGGCGCCGCCGACGTCGTCTCCTCGCCGGCCGCCTCCCAGACGGAGAACCCGCCGTCGAGGAGGCTGACGCTCCCGCGGTGGCCGACGGCGTTGAGCGTGTAGATGGCGTACGTCTCCCAGAGGCCCGAGGCGGCGCCGTACACCACCACGTCGTCGTCCCGAGCGATCCCCGCCCGCGAGAGCGTCCGCGCGACCGCACCGGGGTCGGCCTCGAACCCGTCAGGCGTCTCGGCCGAGTGGCTCTCGAGCATCGCCGAGGTGGAGAAGCGGTGGGCGCCGGGGATCCGGGCCGCGTCGAACGCCGACTCGTCGCGGACGTCGAGCAGCGCCACGCTGTCGCGGTTCTCGGAGAGCCAGCGGGCGTCGACGACGTCGTCGAACGCCTCGGCCGCGGGGGTGCTGTACGCCGCCGGGCGTCCGTCGTCGAGGACGCCGAGGCAGCCGGCGGTCGCCGCGAGCGCCGCGCCGCCGGCGGCCAGCGCCTCGCGCCTGGAGAGCCGCGCGTGTCTCCCTGTCATTCGTTCGCAAGTCGTGACCCGACGGGGTTAACGCTGTCTCCGATCCGTCGGCGGTGTCGTCGGTGTTGTCGGTGTCGCCCCGTCGCGAGCGCGGTCCCGGGGGCCTCGGGCGCGACCTCAGCGCCGAACGCCGACGACCGTGTAGCCGAAGCCGCGGTCGACGATCCGGGGGTCGAGGCCGACGCCGTCCATCGCGGCCGCGAAGTCGGCCGGCGTCCGGAACCGCGAGTTCATGCCGATCGCGTGCTCGCCGGCGACGAGCAGCCGACCGAGCGGGTGACTCGGGTCGAACTCGCGGACGACGAGCGCGCCGCCGGGCGCGAGCGCGCGGGCCGCCTCCGCGAGCGCGGCGTCGTGGTCGGGCAGGTGGTGGAGGGCGTCGACGACCGTGACGGCGTCGACGCTCGCGTCGCGGAACGGCAGGCGCCCGGCGTCGGCGGCGAGTCCGTCAAGCCCGCGGCCGCGGCGCGCCCGCGAGAGCATCTCGACGGAGGCGTCGACGACCGTGATGTCCGGGCCCGTCAGCGCGGCCGCCGCGCGGCCAGATCCCCCGCCGACGTCGAGGAGGCGCTCGATCGGGCGCGTCGCGTGATCGAGGCCGGCGGCGAGCGCCTCGCCGTCCGCCGGCGGCATCGCGAGGTCGTACAGCGGGGCCGTCCGGTCGAAGAAGTCCACGTCGCCGAGGCCGTACATGAGCGGTCCGACCGCCGCGACGGACAAAGAGCCACCGACCCTATTTACCCGTTCGCCACCGTACGGTCCCCATGGAGTACGCGCTCGTGTGTCCGCCCGGGGAGGGGGAGACCCTCCGGCTCGACTACCGAGCGTTCGCGTACGCCGGCAAGTTCGTCGTCGGCGGGCCGGGGAAGGCGGTGGTCCGGACGCCGGACGGGTCCCCGGCGGCGCCGGGCTGGGAGCCGGACGAACCGCTGCCCGACACGGTCGACCCGGAGGCGTTCGACGACGAGGTGATCGCGGCCGTCTCCTTCTCGGCCGACCGGACCGACCCCGACTGCTGTCGGCTGCGGTACGTCACGGTCCACGCCGCGCGCCGCGGGGAGGGTATCGGGCCGGAGCTGATCGGCGAGACCGTCGCCGACCTGGCCGTCGCCGGCTTCGAGCGCGTGAAGATCGCCGTGAACAACCCGTTCGCCTACGAGGCGTGCCACAAGTGCGGCTTCGCCTACACGGGCGAGCGCACCGGGATCGCCGAACTGGAACTCGAGCGCCCGGCCGGGGCGCCCGCCGACGTCGACCCCGAGCGGTACCGCGAGGGGCTGTCGGCGTTCCGCGAGACGGACGGCGAACTGAGCCGGGCCGAGCGCCGGTTCGTCGCGGAGCGACTGGAGCGCGGGCCGCCGCCGGTGGCGGACGCGACGAACTCCGGAAAAGGTGCCTAGTTGAGCGCCCAGATGGCGTAGTTGAGCGCGGTCGCGAAGGAGACCCACGCGAGGTAGGGGACGAGCAGCGCCGCGGCGCGGCGGTCGACGCGGTCGAAGAGCCGGATCGTCGCGGCGACGAGCGGAAGGAGGACGGCGAGGACGGCGAGGCCGAGGTCGGCGCGTTCGAGCCCCCAGAAGGTCGGCGACCACGCGACGTTGACGGCGAGTTGGACGCCGAACAGCGCGAGCGCCGTCCGGACGCGCCCCGCCGGCGCCGCGCCGTCGCGCCCGGCCAGGTATACGAGGGCCGCGGCGGCGCCGCACAGCGCGTACAGGATCGGCCAGACGACGCCGAACGCCCAGCCCGGCGGGTAGAAGGCGGGGAGCTCAAGCGACGTGAACCACGCGCTCTGCGTCGTGGTGAAGGGGACGCCGAGCGCGCCGATCAGGTTGACCGCGACCGCCGCGGCGGCGATGAGGAAGGCGTCGCGGCGGTCCGGGAGCCGAGAGGTCGCGGTCGTCACCATGGGCGACCTTCGCGGGCTGAGCGGTTAAATCCGTCAGATCGCGTCGTAGTCCTCGCGGAACGTCTCTAGCGTGGCCGCGAGCACGCCGATCACGATCGGCCCGACGAACAGGCCGGTGAAGCCGACCGAGTAGATGCCGCCGAACACGCCGAGGAGGATGATCGCGGGGTTGAGGTGCGCCCGCTGGTCGATGACGAGCGGCCGGGCGTAGTTGTCGACCATCGCGATCACCGCGACGCCGTACACCGCGAGGAAGATCCCGGCCGTGACCTGGTCGACGATCACGAGGTAGGCCGCGGCGGGCCCCCACACGAAGAAGGCGCCGATGAGCGGTAAAAGCGCCAGCACCGCCATCACGAACGTCCAGAACACCACGTTGGGGATCCCGGCGACCCAGAGCCCGAGCCCGGCGATGACGGCCTGAAGCAGCGAGACGGAGATGTGGCCGATCACCACCCCCCGCGTCATCGCGTCGATCCGGTCGACGAGGTCCGCCGTGACGTCGGGCGGCAGCGGGCTCGTGTCCCGGATCCACCGCACGAACGCCGGCCCGTCGATGAGGGTGTAGTAGAGCAGGAACAGCGCGAGCGACAGCCCGACCGAGGCCCGGAGCCCCGTGGTGACCACGCCGCTGAACCCGCCGAACAGGACCTCGACGAGCAGTTCGCCGGCGGTCTGGAGCAGGTCGGCGACCTCGGGGTCCTGCCCGGTGAGCGCCGCGATCTCCGCTTCGATCGCCGCGACGTTGATCGCGGTCTCGCCCGCGGCGATGGCCGTGAGGTCGCGCACGAACACCCACGAGATGTACGCGAGCGGGAGGATCACGGCGACGATGGCGGAGAAGATGAGCGTCAGCGCCGAGAGCATCTGTCCGAAGCGCTTCGAGACGCGGGCCCGGAGCCACCGCGAGAGCCGACGGTGGAACGGGTAGAGGACGAACGCGAGGATCGCCGCGGCGATCACGTACTCGACGAACGGGAGAATGACGAAGAGGGTCAACAGCGCGACCGACCCCATGAGGAGAAGCAGGAACGATTGCCCGCGGTTCATGGAAGTCGGTGTCACCCCCGGAATATAAATATGCGCGGCGGGCGGAGCCGACCGACGGAGACTCCGGTCGGAGCCGCCCCGGAACGACGGCAGCGCCTCTCGGCGGCGCGGAGTGCGCGCGCCCAGCGACCACGTCGATCGGGGGCGCTCGTCCCTCGATGAGCGTGGACGCTGGGGTCATCGCCCGCGACGAATCACGTTAAATCCGGTTAAATCGGCGATAGCGGCGCTAACGGTCTCACCCGTTTATTCCCGTCAGGCCCCACGTGACGAGCGCATGAGTCGAAGCACAATCGCCGCGATCGTCGCGGCCGCGCTGCTGTGTGTCGCCGGCGTCGCCGGCGCGACCGGTGCCGCCACCCCGGGCGCCGGCCAGCTCGCACAGACCGACGACCAGTCGACGAGCGCCACAACCATCGACGCGAGCGCGGCGATCGATAACGAGACCCTCGTCGTGACCGTCACGGCCGACGACGGGCCCGCCGAGAACGTCTCGGTCAGCTACGACGACCAGACCGCACAGACCGGCGCGGACGGCACCGCGTCGTTCGCCGTCGCCGACGACGACGAGGCGGAGATCGAGATCGAAACCGAGGGGGCCGAGGGCGAACTCAAGTACGCCGTCGCCGACGGCTCGCTGACGCTCCTCGAAGAGGAGTACGAGTACGACCGCGACGTCGACGCCGACGATAACGACGACGCGGCCGAGGAGGCTGACGACGAGGCCGAAGAGGACGACGATGAAGAGGAGTACGATGACGACGAGGAGGACGACGAAGACGACGACGAAGAGGCGGAAGCCGAAGACGACGATGAAGAGGACGAAGACGACGACTGACGCGCGGTGACCCCGGTGACCCGGAGGCCCTCCGCGTGACCCACATCGAACGCTAATCGCTTTTTGCTGGTTCGCCTGCCAGCCGCGCCGCTACCGGTCGTCTAAGCGTGCGCGTCACGCACCGCGGACAAGCTGTGAGATCAGTTCGACGGTCGACGTGAGCGAGGACGACTCAGGCGCTGGCCTCGTCCTCGTCGAGGCCGGGCGCGGCCGCGGGGTCGACCTCGTCCGGCTCTTCCGTGTCGCCGCCGACGACCGTCTCGCCGTCGTCGGTCTCGACGTACACGTCGTCCGCGAAGCCGGCCAGGGCGTTCTCGTACTCCGGCGAGGCGAGCTTCTCCGGGGTCTCCGGCGCGTCGACGATCCCCTCCGGCGGGCGGAAGTCGCCGAGCGGGTCGTCGATCGTGATCCCGTACTCGGTGAAGAAGGACTCGTACCGGCGGTAGTGGGGCTCCAGCTCGTCGCCGGGGATCTCCATCATCTCCGTCCAGCCGTAGTTGAAGAAGTCGAAGTTCGCCTGGACGTGGGTGATCTCTCGGGCCTCAGCCTCCGGGAAGCCGGCCTCCAACGCGGCGACGTACGTGTCCATCGTCGCGTCGAAGAAGCTGTCGAGGTGGTCGCGGCGCTCCTCCCGGCGGTCCTCGTCGGCCTTGTTGAGGAAGATGCTCGTGTGGAGGTCGACGAGCTTGTCGTTGGCGACGTCGCCGACGACCGGCGTGGTCAACGCCTTCTTGGCGGCCCAGTGGCGGATGTTCTGCCGGATTTTCATACGCGTCGTTGGGTCGGGACGCTCTTGAATGTGTGGCGTCGAACCGGTTCGAAACGCGGTCCGGCAACCGCTTCAGGTCTCGCCGAGCGCGTACACGTCACCCGCATGGGTCGCCGCGAGGACGACGCCGTCGACGACCGTCGGAGCGGCGCGGACGCCCTGGAGCAAGACGTCGGTGTAAGTGCGCTCGCGAGTCCGGAAGGACCACCGCTCTGTCCCGTCTTCGACCGCGATCGCGCGGACGGTCCGGCCATCGCCGAGGTACGCGACCCCGTCCGCGACCATCGGCGCGGTCGCGCCGGCGACCTCGTCGTCGCTCCACAGCCGCTCTCCGCCGGTGCCGACGGCGACGAGCCCGAGTTCGGTCGGAACCACCGCCGTGTCGGCCGCGACGGCGACCGACCGCCGGACGGGTCCCAGGAGGTCGTCAGTCCATTCGACGGTTCCGTCGCCGAGGTCGAGCGCGTACAGGGTCCCGGCTCGCGTTCCGATCAGCACGCGGCCGTCGGCGACGGTCGGCGTCGCGGTCGCGTCCCCGTCGACGTCGGCCGTCCACAGTTCCGCTCCCGAGGCGGCGTCGTAGGCGACGACACGGGGATCGCCCGCGCCGTAGACGACGGTTCCGTCGGCGACGGCGGGCGCGGAAGCGTACTCAGCGAGGTCGTTGCGCCACCGTTCGGTCCCGTCGCGGTCGAACGCCGCGACGGTCTGCGTCTCGTAGCCGCCTCCCACGAACACGCCGTCGTCGGTCACGGTCGGCGCCGTCGTGATCTCCGTGTCGGTCAGCCGCCGCCACCGCACCTCGCCGCTCTCGGCGTCGACGGCCGCCAGTCCGCGGTCGGTCTCGCCCCCGCCGTTCCAAACCGTCACGTATGCGATGCCGTCGCGAATCGCCGGCGTCGACGACCCGTCGTGACCGACCTCCGTCGACCACTGTACCTCGCCGGTCGCGAGATTGAGACGAAACAAGGTCCCCGAGAAAGAGACGTACACCCGATTGCCCACGACGACCGGCTGCGAGTGGTCGTACCGGAACGGCGTCCGCCGCCAGAACACGTCGATGTCGTCTGTCGGTCCCGCATCCTCGCGGCGTCCGACGTGCGCCGGTCCCCACTGGAACTGCGACCGGGGGCCGTCCTCGGCGCCGTTCGTTTCGACCTCTCGGTTCAGTTCGGGGTCCGACCCGTCGCTATCCGATCGCTCGTCGTCGCCGCCAATGCGCACGTCGCCGAGACAGCCAGCAACTCCGACGAACCCACCGACCGCCAAGGTGGAGAGGGCAGTTCGTCTGTTCACGGCTCAACGTCCCCGAGAACGCTATAAGTGCCTTCTGTCGCCGGCGCGGTCGAGAGTTCCGTTGTCGGAATTGTTATTGTGCGCGCGGCGCAATACTAAGGCAATCATGGACGACGACGCGGACGACTGGGCGGCACAGGTGGAGGCGCAGCGGGAGGCGAAGACGCAGCAGTTCCGCGAGTCGGCGCGGTCGCCGCTACCGGTCTCGATGCGGGGCGACGGCTTCCCCGGACTGGCGTACTACGACCCGGACCCGGCGTACCGGTTCGTCCTGCCGCTCCACGAGCACGACGAAAAGGAGACGGTGACCGTCGAGACGACGGCCGAGGGCGAACAGACGTACCGCCGGTGGGGGGAGTTCCGCTTCGAGGTCGACGGCGAGGCGGCGACGCTCCAGGCGTATCGGCCGGCAGACGGTGCGGACCGGTTCTGGGTGCCGTTCCGCGACGCGACGAGCGGCGACGAGA
The DNA here is from genome assembly GCF_005435055.1 of Halorubrum sp. SS7. Taxonomy (NCBI): domain Archaea; kingdom Methanobacteriati; phylum Methanobacteriota; class Halobacteria; order Halobacteriales; family Haloferacaceae; genus Halorubrum; species Halorubrum sp. SS7. The sequence goes on along the minus strand of NZ_SGXV01000001.1, from coordinate 234,221 downwards.
CGTACGGCGCGGGCCGGTACCTCGACTTAGAGCCCGACCGCGACCGCGTCGACGGCGAGTGGGTCGTGGACTTCAACCTCGCGTACAACCCGACGTGCGCGTACAACCACGCCTACGAGTGCCCGCTCGTCCCGACGGAGAACTGGCTCGACGTCGCCGTCGAGGCCGGCGAGAAGGACTTCCCCGCGGAGCCGGCCGGAGCCGACCACTGACTGGGGGCGAGGACCCCATGTCGTCGGTCGGAGCCACCGATCGGCGCAGGGGGCGCAGCGCCGCGAGCCCGAGCGCCGGCCGGTGTGAGAGTTTCCGACGGAAACGCGTCACTTCGGCCGTTTTCGCCGGTCGTGCGTATCCGTCGCATGCCCCCGGACGCGGATGACAACCCACATTAACCATGAATCCGAACGGCCGGACATGAGCGATTCGTACGTGATCATCGGTGACGGTATCGCGGGCGCGTCCGCGGCCGAGACGCTCCGCGAGGAAGCGCCCGACGCCGAGATCACGGTTCTCACGGACGAGGGTGAGTCCCTCTACAACCGGATTCTGATCAAGGAGTACGCGAAGGGGAAGCTCCCCGAGGCCCCGATCTCGATCCACCAGGAGGACTGGTACGACGAGCACGACGTCGACCTCCGGCTGAACACGGTCGTCGTCGACATCGACGTGGAGAACGACGCAGTCCACACCCACGAGGGGGAGACCTTCGAGTACGACTCCCTCCTGCTCGCCATCGGGGGCACGCCCCAGCAGCTCCCCGTCGAGAACGCCGACGCCGACGGGATCCACCACTTCTGGACGTTCCAGGACGCCCGCAACATCAAAGAGAGCGTGGAGGGCGCCGAGAAGGGCGTCATCGTCGGCGCCGGCCTCCTCGGCATCGACTTCGCGGCCATCTGCGGCGCGCAGGGCGTCGAGGCGAAGTACCTCATGCGCGGCGACTGCTGGTGGCGCTACGCGCTCTCCGAGGAGGGCGCGGAGATCATGCACGAGGCGATGCGCGAGCGCGGCGTCGAGCCGGTCTTCGACTCCGGCGTCGACCGCTTCGAGGTCGACGACGAGGGCCACGTCGAGGCCGCGGTCGACCCGAACGGCGAGCGCTACGAGTGCGACTTCGCCGGCGTCGCCATCGGCCTGAACTTCAACACCGAGCTCGTCGAGGACACGCCGCTTGAGCTCGATGACGGCATCGTCGTCGACGAGTTCATGCGCACCAACGTCGACAACGTGTTCGCCGCGGGCGACATCACCACGTTCAACGACCTCATCCTCGGCGAGCACGCGAAGAACGGCTCGTGGGGCTCCGCGAAGGAGCAGGGGTCCATCGCGGCCCGCAACATGCTCGACTACGGCAGCGAGGCGTTCAAGTGGGTCTCCTCGTACTCGATCACGCACTTCGACTTCCCGTTCCTCTCGTTCGGCCACCCGACGCTCGGCGAGGAGTCGGTGGAGGCGACCACCGGCGACGCCGAGTGGCGCCGCGTCGCGCTGAAGGACGGCAAGGTCGTCGGCGGCGTGCTCATCGGCGACCTCTCGCCGCAGTCCGCGTTCAAGCAGCTGATGCGCGAGGGCCGCGACGTGAGCGGACAGACCGACCTCCTCATGGAGCCCGGCTTCTCCGTCGACGACCTCGCGGCGACGACGGAGCAGTAGAACGCGACGCCGCGTCCGACTACCTTTTCGCCCGCGGGGGCGTACTCTCCGCTCATGAACGCTGGACGGCTTCCCGACGGGGACTTCTTCGCCTCCTTCGTCGCGGAGTGTTCGGACCCGGTCGTCTCCGTCGACGGCGAGGGAGCGATCGTCCACGCGAACCCGGCGACCGCGTCGGCGTTCGGCTACAAGCCGAACGAGCTACAGGGACGCGAACTCGCGTTCATCGTCGCGCCGGACGCCGGCGACGCGGGGGCCGAGTCGGTTCGGGACCGGATCGCGCGGGTCGAGGGACTCGACGAGAGCGGGAGCGTTTCGGTGCCGATCCGCCACGCCGACGGCCACACGGTGACGTTCTCCGTGCGCTTCCACGAACACGTTCCCGGCGGGGCGGGAGGCGACGGTGGCGACGAGGCGGACCGTGACGGCCGCGATCCGGTGTACACTGGGATCTTCCGTGACGGCGTCGAGGAGGTCGGCGGCCGGCGGGCGGAGACGTTCCGCAACCTCGTCGAACACGCCGGCCACGCGATTTACGTCACCGACACAGACGGAACGATCGAGTACGTCAACCCGGCGTTCACCGAGCAGACCGGCTACGAGCCGGAGGAGGCCCTGGGCGAGACCCCGGCGATACTCAACTCCGGCGAGATGCCCGACGAGTACTTCGACGCGCTGTGGGCGACCCTGCTGGACGGCGAGGTGTGGGAGGAGGAGATAGTCGACCGACGCCGCGACGGCGAGCCGTATCACGCCCACCAGACGATCGCGCCCGTGGTCGACGACGACGGGGAGGTGTCGCGGTTCGTCGCCATTCAGACGGACATCACGGAGCGGAAGGCCGCCACGGGGCGGCTGAAGCAGTACCGGGACATCGTCGAACGGCTCGACGACCCGGTGCTCCTCCAGAACCGCGACGGCGAGTTCGAACTGCTGAACGAGGCCGTGAGCGAGTTCGCGGGCGTCGACCGCGAGGCGCTGTACGGCACCGACGAGTTCGCGCTCATGGACCCGGCGGCCGCGGCCGAGATAGACGAGCGCCGGCGGGAGGTGCTCGAACGCGAGGAGACGGTCGAGTACGAGGTCTCGCCCGAGTTCCCGACGAGCGGCCGCGAGGCGACGTTCAGCACGCAGCGGTACCCGTACTACGACGCCGACGGCGAACTGGCCGGGACCTTCGCCATCTGCCGGAACGTCACCGACCGCAAGCGCCGGGAGCGGGAGCTGGAACGGTACGAGCGCGCCATCAACGGGGCGACGGACCTCATCGCCGCGGTCGACCGCGACGGGCGGCTGCTGTTCGCCAACCCGCAGTACCGGGAGTACCACGGGATCGGCGACCGCGACGTGACGGATCTGACGCTCGCCGACGTCGTCCCGGAGGGGAGCTACGAGCGCGTCGAGAGACAGGTGGAGCGGGCGCTCCGTGGCGAGTCCGTCGAGTACCGGACGACGCGGACCCACCCGACCCGCGGGAAGCGGACGTTCGACGTCCGGTACTACCCGCTCGACAGTCCCGACGGCGAGGCGCCCGCCGGCGTGGTCGGCGTGCTCAGGGACGTGACCGACAGCGAGAACCGCGCGCGACAACTGCGGGTCGTCGACCGCGTCCTCCAGCACAACCTCCGGAACGCGCTGACAGTCGTCAGGGGGCGCGCACAGCAGATCGCGGCTGGCGACGCCGACCCGGCCGCCGCCGCGGAGTACGTCGTCTCCCGGGCCGACGACCTCTTAGAGACCAGCGAGAAGGCCCATCACATCACCGAGATACTGAGCGACGGGGCGGAGACGGAGCGCGTCGACGTCGGCCGGATCGTCCGACAGGTGGCGGCCGCGGCGGCCGACGAGTTCCCGAGCGCGACCGTCGACGTCTCGGTGCCGGACGACGGGATTGCGGTCGCGTCCGCGACGACGTGGCTCTCGCGGGCGGTGGACGAGATGATCCGGAACGCGATCGTTCACCACGACCGGGACCGACCGACGGTCGAGGTGTCGGTCGAGACGAGCGACGACTCGGTCGCGGTCCGCGTCGCCGACGACGGGCCGGGACTGAGCGACATGAACCGAGACGTGCTCGTCGACGGCACCGCGGTCGACGCGCTGTACCACGGCAGCGGCCTCGGCCTGTGGCTCGTCTACTGGGTCGTACAGCAGTCGGGCGGCTCGGCGGCCGTCGCGGACGCGGAGCCCCGCGGCACGGCGGTCACGCTCACGCTGTCGCGCCGGGAGGGCCGACTCCCCGGTGAGTGAGGCGTCGACGACGGGCCCGCCGAGCCCGCGGCCTCGGTCGGGACGGCGGCCGCCGCGAAACGCTTATGATTAATCGTGTTATACGGTATCACATGTCACTCAGAGACACCGGGCGACGGCTGCGGCTCCGCCGCACCGGCCGCGTCCCGTCGGACGCGCGCGTCCGCCACTACGACGAACTGGACGACGACGAGCAGGGCGTCGTGCGGGAGCTGGCGGGCGAGCCGTGGACGGCGCCCGAGACCGGCGACCTCGACGACGGCGACGTGGTGAAGTTCACCGACTACTACCTGGTCCGGTCGCGGTGACGGCGGCCGCCTCGGGGTGAGCGGCCGGCGGGCTACGCGGAAGCGAAGTTGTTTTCGCCGGCGGGCGGCAAGCGGGGCGCATGGACAGCGGCGGATCCACAGACATGACGCTGGCGTTCGAGTTGGAGGCGCTGAAAGCGCTCGCGGACCCCAACGCGGTGTTCAACAACGCCCGGCAGTGGACGGAGTACGTCGGGGTCGTCAGCGAGAAGCCCACCTACGTCGTCACGAACTTCACGCGGAAACACCGCGTGCGACAGGACTTCTTCTCCGGCCCGCGCGGCGTCGAGGAGAGCTTAGAGAACATCAGCGGACAGTTCGACACGGATCGGCACGTCTTCGTCGGCGTCGACGACGAGGACGAGGCCGTCGCCGAGGCGACCGGGTGGGAGTTCCTCCAGGTCGAGGACGCCGCCGAGGCCGCGGGGTGGACGCTCGCGACGGGCGAGCCGGACGATGAGGCGCCCGAGGAGCAGGCGCGCGACGACTGGCCCTGACGAGACCGGGAGGTGTTTTGACGCGGGCGCCGAAGGCGGACGTATGACCGACCACGGCGACGACAGCCACGACGGCGACCATTCTGGAGATGGCCACGATGGCCACAACCACAGTCACGATGACCACGGCCACGATCACGATGATCACGGCCACGGAGACCACGGCCATCACCACCACGACGCGGACTCGGTCGCGGCCGCGGTCGTCACGGTCTCCTCGTCGCGGGGCGCGGACGAGGACCCGGCCGGCGACTACGTCGCGGCGGCGTTCGAGGAGGCGGGCCACGAGGTGTCGGTCCGCGAGCTGATCCCGGACGACTACGACAGCGTCCAAGGTACCGTCGACCGACTCGCTCGGCGGAAGGACACCGACGTGGTGGTGACCACCGGGGGGACGGGCGTCACGCCCGACGACGTGACGCCGGAGGCGGTCCGCGGCCTGTTCGCGAAGCGGCTCCCCGGGTTCGGCGAGCTGTTCCGCCGGCTCTCCTACGAGGAGGTCGGCACGCGGACCATCGGCTCGCGCGCGACCGCCGGCGTCGTCTCCGCCACGCCGGTGTTCTGTCTCCCGGGCTCGGAGAACGCGGTCCGGCTCGGCGTCGACGAGATCGTCCTCACCGAGGTCGGCCACCTCGTCGGGCTCGCCGGCCGCGGGCTCGACGACGAACCGGCCGAGGACGAGAACGGAGAGGGAGGGCAGGGTGACGACGCGGATAGCCGCGACGGCGGAGGGGGCGACGAGGAAGGCGGAGACGCCTGACCCAGGGGGCGCTCAGACGGCGGTGAGGAAGTTCCGGATGAGGTCGTGGCCCGACCCGGTCAACACGCTCTCCGGGTGGAACTGGACCGCCTCGATCGGGTGCTCGCGGTGGCGGATCCCCATCACGATCGACTCGCCGTCGTGGTCCGTGGTGGCCGTGACGTCGAACGCCTCGGGGACTTCGGTGGCCGCCAGCGAGTGGTAACGGCCGGCGCGGAATCCCTGGTCGAGCCCGCGGAACACGCCCTCCCCGTCGTGGTCGACGGGGAACGCCTTGCCGTGGACGGGCTCGGGGGCGTGCCCGACGGTCCCGCCGTACTCGTAGACCGCGGCCTCCAAGCCGAGACAGACGCCGAGCGTCGGCACCGACGGCGAGAGGTCGCGGAGCACCGACATCGTCACGCCCACGTCGCGGTCGTTCTTCGGGTGGCCGGGCCCCGGACTGATGATCACGGCGTCGGGCTCGGCCGACTCGATCTCGTCGAGCGACGCCGTGTTCTTGAACACGTCGACGGCGACCGGCTCCCCGCCGATCGTCTGGTCGGAGACGTACTCGACGAGGTTGTAGGTGAACGAGTCGAAGTTGTCGACGACGGCGACCTTCATCGCTCCGCCTCCGTGCCGGTAGCGAGCGGCCCGTCGTCGCCCTCGGCGGGCGCCGCCGAGTCGGCGTCGCCGTCCCGCGCTTCGTCCTCGCGGATGCGGTCGATCGCGGTCAACACACCGTCCATCTTCTGTTCGGTCTCCTCGTACTCGGCCGCGGGGTCGGAGTCGGCCACGAGGCCAGCGCCGGCGCGCACGCCGACGACGGACTCGTCGCCCGACTCGTCGAGCGTCGCGGTCCGGATGACGATCGCAAAGTCGGCGTCGCCGGTCCACGAGTAGTAGCCGACGCCGCCGCCGTACGCCTCCCGCGGGGTCGTCTCTAAGTCGTCGATGATCTCCATCGCGCGCACCTTCGGCGCGCCCGTGAGCGTCCCGGCCGGGAACGTCGCGCGCGTCGCGTCGAACGCGTCGGCGTCGGCCGCGAGCGTCCCCGTCACGGTCGACTCGATGTGCTGGACGTGGCTGTACTTCAGCACGTTCATGAACTCCTCGACGCGGACGGAGCCCGGCTCGGAGACGCGCCGCACGTCGTTGCGCGCGAGGTCGACGAGCATCGTGTGCTCGGCACGCTCCTTGCCGTCCGCGAGCATCTCGCCCGCGAGCCGCCGGTCCTCGACCGGGCTCGTGCCGCGCGGGCAAGTGCCGGCGATCGGGTTCGAGACGACGCGGTCGCCCTGGACCGACACGAGCGTCTCCGGGCTTGCGCCGACGACGGTCCGGTCGTCGTGTCTGAGCACGTACATGTACGGCGAGGGGTTCACGTCGCGGAGCGCCGCGTACAGCCCGAGCGAGTCGACCTCGCCGCGGAGCTCGCGACTGCGCGAGATCACGCCCTGATAGATGTCGCCGTCGAGGACGTGTCGCTTGGCGGTCCGGACGGCCTCCTCGTACTCCTCGCGCGGGTCCGCGGACTCCTCGCGCACGCGGACCCCGTCCGGGTCGGGCGGCGCGGCCTCGCGCAGTTCGGCCGCGACCCGCTCCGCCTCCGCGACGAGGTCGTCGTAGACGGCGGCGGGGTCGTCGTCGACGCCGATCACGGGCGTGAACACCAGCTCGGCGCCGCCCTCCTTCTCGTCGAAGACGACGGTCCGGGTCGTGAGCGCGAACTCGGCGTCGGGGAACTCGGTCTCGGGGCGGTCGACGCCGACCTCCTCCAGCCAGAGGTCGTACACCGCCTCGTACGCGAGGAACCCGACGAACCCGCCGGAGAGGATCTGCCGATCGGTGTCCGGGAAGCCGCGCAGGCTCACGTCGGGGAACGCCGCGCGGACGCGGTCGACCGCGTCGCCCGCGGCGGGTCCGAGGTCGCCGTCGGTCGCACCCGCGCCAGCGCCGACGAACTCGGCGGCCGGTCCCAGCTCGGTCACCTCGGTGCGGTCGGGGTGGACCGAGACGATCGCCTCGGGGTCGTAGCCGACGAACGAGTAGCGGGCGTGCCGGTCCGCCTTCCCGCCCGCGGTGAACGCGCCGTCGGGGTCGCTGGAGGCGACCTTCTCGCCGGACTCCAGCAGGAAGCCGTACGGCCCCTCGCCGACGAGGGTCGCGTACGCGCCCAGGGGGGTCACGTCGGCGTCGAGCGCGGCCGACGCGCGGACCACGACCGGCCGCTCGGCGTCGGCCGCGAGGTCGACGAACTCGGCCTTCGTCCGGTTCAGCGGGGGCGCGTCGCTCATGCCAGCTCCATCTCCCGGCCCGCGTTCGCGACGAAGCGGGCGACCGCGTTGTGGTCCTTCCGCCCGCCCTCGATCTCGACGCCCGAGGCGACGTCGACCGCGAAGGGGTCGGCGACGCGGACCGCCTCGGCGACGTTGTCGGCCGTGAGCCCGCCCGCCAGCACGACCGGGGTCGTGAGCCGGGCGGCGAGGTCGCCGGTCGCGCGCCAGTCGTGCGTCTCGCCCGTCCCGCCCGCGCCCGAGTCGTCGGTGGAGTCGACCACCAGCGCGTCGACCGCGCCGTCGAGCTCCTCCGCGCGGGCCGGGTCGTCGGCGTCGACCGTGAGCAGCACCTTCCGCTCCGTCTCCGCGCGGACGTACCGCAGCTCGTCGAGCGTCCACTCGCCGTGGAGCTGGATCGCGTCGGGGGCGACTGTCCGGGCGAGCTCGACCGCGCGCTCGGCGGAGTCGGGCATCGTCACGAGCGTCGCGGTGACGAACGGGGGCACGGCGGCGAGCAGCTCGGCCGCCGTCGCCGGGTCGACCTCGCGCGGCGAGTCGACCGGGACCTCCGTGATCACGCCGACCGCGTCGGCGCCCGCGTCGACCGCGGCGCGGAGGTCGGCCTCGTCGGTGAGCCCGCAGATCTTCACCCGGGCCATCAGTCGTCGTCCTCCGCGGTCGCCCCGAGCCCGCCGTCGACCGGCTCGCCGTCGCCGCAGAGCGCCGCGAACTTCTCGGCGGCCGCGCCGGAGTCGATCGCCTCGGCCGCCCGCTCGACGCCCGCCGCGAGCGTGTCGGCCTCGCCGGCGACGTAGATGGCCGCGCCCGCGTTCGCCAGGATCAGGTCGCGCTTCGGGCCCGTGACGGAGCCGTCGACGATCCCGCGCAGGTCCGCCGCGTTCTCCTCCGGACCGCCGCCGGCGACCGCGTCGATCGGGGCCCGGTCGAGCCCGAGGTCCTCCGGCGCGATGGTGAACTCGGTCACGTCCTCGCCGTCGACCTCGGCGGCGACCGTCTCGTCGTGGATGCCGATCTCGTCCATCCCGGCGCCGTGGACGACGAGGGCGCGCTCGACGGGCATGTGCGCGAGCGAGCGCGCGATGACGGGGACGAGGTCGGGGTCGTAGACGCCGAGCACCTGCGCGTCGGCGCCCGCGGGGTTCGTGAGCGGCCCGAGGACGTTAAAGATCGTCCGCATGCCGAGCTCCTTCCGGGGGCCGATGACGGCCTTCATCGCCGGGTGGAAGACCGGCGCGAGCATGAAGCCGATCCCGTCCGCCTCGATCGCCGCCTCGACGGCGGGCGGTTCGGCCTCCACGTCGGCGCCCGCGACCTCCAGCACGTCCGCGCTCCCCGACGACGAGGAGACGGAGTAGTTGCCGTGCTTCGCGATCGGCACGCCGGCGCCCGCGGCGACGATGGCGGCGGTCGTCGACACGTTGATCGTGTCGTAGTCGTCGCCGCCGGTGCCGCAGGTGTCGACGAGCGGCTCGCGGTCGGGCTCGATCGTGCGCGCCGCGTCGCGCATCCCCTGCGCGAAGCCGGCGATCTCGGCCTCGGTCTCGCCCTTCGTCCGGAGCGCGGCCAGCAGCGCCCCGATCTGGGCGTCCGTCGCCTCCTCGAAGACCAGCCGCGCGGCCTCGCGCGCCTCGGCTACGGTCAGATCCTCCCCGTCCGTCACGCGCTCGACCGTGTCGTTGAGATTCATTGTGTCCACCGATGTAGTATTCCGCGTTGTGATGTACAAGTATGTACACTAATTTAACGCTGTCGCCGTGACGGGAAGCGGTACCACGCGCCGTGAACGCGGAAGAACACGAGGAGAGGCGACCGAGAGCGGAGAAGCGACGCCGACGGCAGAGCGGATCAGCCCCTACGCCGGGTCGAGCGCCCGCGACCCGTCGGCCTCGACGACGACCACGGGGACCTCGGCGTCGCCGATGACGGTGTCGGTCGTGGAGCCGAAGACGAAGCGGCCGACGGTCCCGGTGGTCGGCGCGCCGACGACGACGAGGTCGTAGTACGCCGACTGCTCGACGATGGCGCCCGCCGCGGTCCGGTCCTCGACGAGCCATCGGTCCGCGCGGTCGAACCCGCCGAGCCTGTCCTCGGCCGCGTCGAGGAGCCGCTCGCCGGCCGCCGCGTAGTCGGTGTCGTCCGCGTCGCTTGCGGCGACGACCGTGCCGGAGGCGTCCTCGTCGGGGCCGGCGTCGGCGAGCGCCGCGTCCGAGGGGACGACGTGGAACAGTTCGAGCCACGAGTCGGTCTCCGACGCGATTTCCCGCGCCACGTCGACGGTCGCGCCCGAGTGCGGGCCGGGGCCGACGGCGACGAGGACCGAGGAGACCCGGTCGGGGCGGTCCGCGCGGTCGGCGCCGTTCAGCGACACGTCGGCGGCGGCCGGGACCTCGCCCGCCTCGTCGACCGCGGGCCGGATGACGGGGTCGCCGACCGCGGGCTCGGCCGCGTGGCCGGCGCCCCCGGTCCCGACCGAACCGCCCGACCCGCCGCGTGCCCCGCCGTTTTGCGTCCCGCCCTCGCGGGCGTTTCCACCGTCGGCGTCGCTCCCGTCCATGTGCGAACGTCTGACGCTCGTCAGATAAATCCCGTTGGTTCCGCGACCGTCACGGTCCGAGGCGGTGCGCTGCGGGGCCGGACCCGGGAGGTCGCGACCCGAAACGCGGGCGCGCTACTCCCGGAAGAACGCCTCGTCCTCGAACGGCTCCGCCTCGCCCTCCACCGCGAGCACGTCGAGCGCGGTCACCTCGGCGCCGACGCCGAGCAGGCCGGCGAGGCTCGGCTCGGTGCGTCCCTCGTCGCCGGAGATCAGCTCCTTGATGTAGAGCCCGCCCTCGCCGCTGATCTCGACGGTCGCGCGCCGCGGGTCGTCGAGTTCGGCGGTCGCCTCGTACACGTCGCGCTCGCGGGTGATGCTCGCGCGGCGGTGGTCGACGCGGTTCGGCGTGTACTGCTCGACGGTCGCTCCCTCCAGCTCCGCGACCGCGTCGGCGAGCGCGTCGGCGTCGACGTCGGCGTCGAACGCCACCTGCGCGCGGTACCGCTTCCCGGCGTCGTGCTCTTTCACGCGCTCGACCATGTCGTAGGTCGCGAGCCGGAGGCCCTCGACCTCGACCGCGCCGTCGGCGAACGCGTTGATGTCGGACTGGAGGCGGTCGGTGTCGACCCGGCGCCGGCGCGGCTCCTCGACCTCGATCACGAACGGGCGGCCGGTGCCGAGCATGAGGGCGTCGACGTCCTCGCGGCCCGCGCCGTGGAACGTCGCCTCGGTCCCGTCCATCACGTCCTCGACGATCGGCGCGGTGTACTCCTCGACGCTGTCGTCGTAGAGGTAGCCGGAGCCGCCGCAGTGGTCGCAGGGGTCGGCGCCCTGCCGTCCGGAGCCCTTACACTCGCGGCAGGGCCACTCGGTCTGGGGGATGTCGCGCTCTAACTTCCGGTACCGGCCGTAGACGAACGTGGAGTTCACCTTCGCGGCTATCTCGTCCTCGGCCAGGTCGATCGTGAACTGGACGTCCGGGCGGTCGAAGGAGACCTCGGCGCCCGTCGCCCGCCCGACCCGCTTGCCCACCTCGCGGTTGAACTCCGACTTGAACGGCTCGCCCGCGTCCTCGTCGAGGCCGGCGTCGGCGCGGAGCAGCGCCTCGTTCTCCTCGATCAGCGGCGGCGGGCGCGTGCCCACGTTGTACGTCTCGAACTCGATCCCCTCGACCGCCTCGGCGGCGCGGGCGGCCCAGTCGTCGAACTCGGCGCAGCGACCCTCGCACACCCAGCAGTCCGCGGTGTCGACCGCCTCGTGGTCCTCGTCGTCGCGCAGCGCGAGCGACACCCGGAGCGCCGAGCCGCGGTCGGCGTTCGACAGCCCGAAGCTCCGGTCGGCGACGAGCCGGCCGAGACAGGCGTCGCACACGGGCCCGGTCTCGGTCGCGCGCGCCGCGACGTCGAGTACGTCCATACGCCATCCAGCGCGCCGGGTGGTAACTGTCTTACTACTCGGCCGAGACCGGGCGGCCGAGGCCCGGCGCCCGAGCGACGGCTCGCCCCGCGGACGAGGGGCGGAGTCGGATCGTTCAATGTCGCCCGGGCGGAGGGGATCCGTATGGGAACGCCACGCGATGCGCGGGAGGACCAGGTCGCCGAGGTCCTCGACCGGCTGTACGAGGAGTACCCGGACTCGACCATCTCGCTCAACTACTCGAACCGGCTGGAGCTGCTGATCGCCGTCATCCTCTCGGCGCAGTGCACCGACGAGCGCGTGAACTCGGTGTGCGCCGACCTGTTCGAGACGTACGAGACGCCCGAGGAGTACGCGAACGCGCCCCAGGAGGAGCTCGCGGAGGCGATAAACTCGATCACCTACTACAACAACAAGGCGAAGTACATCCGCTCCGCGTGCGCGGACATCGCGGAGAAGCACGACGGCGAGGTGCCGGACACGATGTCGGAGCTGACCGACCTCGCGGGCGTCGGCCGCAAGACCGCGAACGTCGTCCTCCAGCACGGCCACGACGTGGTCGAGGGCATCGTCGTCGACACCCACGTCCAGCGGCTCACGCGGCGGCTGGGGATCACCGAGGAGGAGCGTCCGGAAGCGATCGAACAGGACCTGCTCGACGTGGTCCCCGAGAGCGACTGGCAGCAGTTCACCCACCTCATGATCGACCACGGTCGCGCGACGTGTACCGCGATCAACCCCGACTGCGCCGACTGCGTGCTCGCCGACGTCTGCCCCTCGGAGAAGGGCGACGGCGACGTGGACCTCGCGAGCGGCGAGGCGTGGTGAGCGGGTCAGAGAGCGTTCGGGACCGATGTCGTTCGGCATAGTGTATTTAAAGGCCCCGCCGATGCGGGGAACGGGCCGGATCCGTCTCGCCGGGAGGGAACCCGCTCGCCGGTTTATACGTTCGTCCGGTGTATCCGTAGGTGAGGAGAGACACTATGTCCACCAAAACCACGAACGAGTTCGGCGGCGAGATCGGCGGAATCACCCTGTTGGGGAAGGCGCACTCGCTGTCGGCGCTGTTCATCGTCCTGCTCCGGGCGACCATCGGCGGGATGATCCTGTTCGCCGGTCTCGGGAAGGTCTCCGAGTGGCCGTTCGACGCCGCGGGCTACCTCGCGAACATCGACCCGGCGAGCCCGGTCAGCGGGCTGTACGGGGCGATGGCGTCGAGCCCGGCGCTCATGGAGGTCGTCAACGTGATCGTTCCGGTGACGCAGCTGCTCATCGGCGCGGCGCTCATCGCGGGCGCGTTCGTCCGGCTGGCCGCGCTCGGCGGCGCGATCCAGATGACGCTGTTCTACCTCGGCGGGTGGAGCGGCGAGGCGCTCGCGCTGTTCGACTCGACGCTGGTGTACGCATTGGTGTTCCTCACCGTCGCCGCGTTCGGCGCGGGCCGCGTCCTCGGACTGGACGCCTACATCGAGCGGATCGAGGTCGGCGGGCAGGCGCTCGTCGAGCGGTTCCCGAAGCTCCGCTACGTCCTCGGCTGAACGGGGGCGACGCGGCGCGGGGGGAACCGGGCGCGTGACGGCGCGCCGCCGACTCGTTTTCGATGTGCGACGTACGGTGTGGCTGCTTCACTTTTCGCAATCAGTTTTGGAACGGAGAGCGGCCGCGTTGCCACCGCGCGTTGATAAATGTCTGACTGTGAATCGCCGGGGGATGCCTCCAAAGACCCAGCCGCTCGGCGAGACGCGACCGCTCCTGCCGAGGAGACCTCCAAAGCCCCAGTCGCGAGTAGGCGACGCAAGCACCGGAACGAGGGAGCGGTAGCGACCGAGTGAGGAGCGCAGCGAGCGTACGGGCTCCTCGCGACTGCCCCTTTGAGTCCCGGCCCGCACGGCACCGCACCTCACGCCTCCCCAGCCTCGTCGGTCGCCGTCGCTACGCTCGGCGACCGACTCCCTCGCGCGTGCGACTCGCGGCCTGCGGCCGCTCGCCGGCACGCGCCGCCGCAACGGCTCGTGTTGGTGTAGCCGCTCGCGGCACCGGCCCTCCGTTTCGGGTTCCAATCGATATAAGACCGCGCGGGCGGAACGGGGGCGTAATGGAACTCGGTTCGCGGGACGCGTTCTCCCGGATGGGGACGCTCGGCATCGAGGAGGAGTTCTACATCGTCGATGCCGAGGGCCGCCCGACATCCGGGACCGACGACCTCGTGTACGGCCGCGACCCGCCCGCCGCGGTGCCCGAGGGGTTCGACCACGAGCTGTTCGAGTGTACGATCGAAGCGCAGACGGAGCTGATCGAAGACCCCGCGGACGCCGCGGACGCGCTCGCGACGGTCCGCGAGGCCCTCGTCGACCACGCCGCAGCCGACGGCTATCAGATTGCGGCCGCCGGCCTCCACCCGGCGGCGAAGTGGCGCGAGCTCGACCACGTCGAGAAGCCGCGGTACCAGGCCCAACTGGACCGCATTCAGTACCCCCAACACCGGAACACGACGGCGGGGCTCCACGTCCACGTCGGCGTCGACGACGCAGACAAGGCCGTCTGGGTCGCGAACCGCCTGCGGTGGCACTGCCCGGTCCTGCTCGCGCTGTCGGCGAATTCGCCGTTCTGGAACGGGTTCGACACCGGGCTCGCCTCGGCCCGCGCGAAGGTGTTCGAGAACCTCCCGAACACCGGCATCCCGTCGGCGTTCGAGGACTTCGACGCGTTCCGGCGGTACGAGCGCCGGATGGTCGAGACCGACTCCATCGCCGACCGCGGCGAACTGTGGTTCGACGTGCGCCCCCACACGGGTCACGGCACGGTCGAGGTGCGGGCGCCGGACGCCCAGCGCGACCCCGACGTGACCCTCGCGCTCGCCGAGTACGTCCGGGCGCTGGTCGTCGACTACGCCGAGCGGTACGAGGACGGCGAGTCGCCCGCGTCGCTGCGCCGGGAACTGCTCGACGAGAATAAGTGGCGGGCGATCCGGCACGGACACGACGCCGCGTTCGTCGACCGCGACGGCGAGGGGACGACCCCACTGGGCGAGGTGGTCGACGCCGAGTGCGACCGGCTCGGGATCGACGGCATCCGGGAGGTGTACGAGGCCGAGAGCGGCGCCGCGCGCCAGCGCCGGATCCGCGAGGAGTCGGGCGCCGACGCGCTGCGCGCGGACCTCCTCGTGAGTCCCTGACGCCGTCGTCATCCCCTGACACCGGGGCCGAAAGACCCGAAAACGCGCTCCCGGCGTTCCGTCGGAACGAAAGCGACGAGAAACCCTTTTGGCCGCGTAGCTCCCACTCTCCGCCATGACCGCGAACGATTCACCCTCCGAACCGGGCGACGACGCAGAGGAGTCCCCGACGGAGCGGACCCGGGAGGAGCTGCGGAAGACGAAAGAACGGCTCGGCGAGGGCGCCGACAGGGCGGTGAAGGGGTTCGACGACAACGTCGTCGACCTGCTCGCGTGGCTGCTCGACACCGAGACCCGGGCCCGCATCTACGTCTACCTGCGCGACAACCCCCACAGCACGAGCGACGAGGTCGCCGACGGCACCGGCCTGTACCCGAGCACCGTCCGCGAGGCGCTCGCCGAGCTCCACGACGAGGGCACCGTCGAGCGCGACAAGCGGAAGGCCGAGGGGGCGGGCAACAACCCCTACGAGTACGAGGCCATCGCGCCGAGCGACCTCGTCCGCGGCGTCGTCGGCGACGTCCAGGCGGAGCTGAACGCCGTCTTCAACCTCGACCGCCGGCTCGGCGGCGAGTCGCCCGACGGCGACACCGAGCCCGTCCAGATCTCTGTGGACGGCGACGGCGAGCCCGTCGGCGACGCGGACGCGGACGACGGCGGCGACGAGCCGTCGAACTGAGCCGGCGGCGGTTCGGGACCATTTAAGTTCGACCCGCGTAACGGAGAGGCATGAACGTCGCGCTGGGGGGTACGTTCGATCCCGTTCACGACGGCCACCGCAAGCTGTTCGAACGGGCGTTCGAGCTGGGTGACGTCACCGTCGGGCTCACCTCCGACGAGCTGGCGCCGGAGACCCGACACGTCGAGCGGTACGTCCGCCCCTACGACCGACGCGAGCGCGACCTCGAGGCGGAGCTGGCCCCCCGCGCCGAGGCGCACGGCCGCGACTACGAGATCCGCGAGCTGACGGAGCCGACCGGCATCGCCGTCGAGCCGGAGTTCGACGCGCTGATCGTCTCCCCCGAGACGAAGGCGGGCGGCGAGCGGATCAACGAGATCCGCGCCGAGCACGGCCGCGACCCGCTCGACCTGGTCGTCGTGGACCACGTGGCGGCGGAGGACGGCGAGCGCATCTCCTCGACGCGGATCGTCGCGGGCGAGATCGACGAGCACGGCAACCTCACCCCCGACCGCGAGGGGCGGGGCGCGACGCGCCCGGAATGACCGGCAGCGAGGCAAGCGAGGCGGACGCGGCCGCCTCCCGGCGCGCGACGTTGCGTCGGATCGCCCTCGGCGAATCCGGCTTCGAGCGGGCGACGGTGTGGAGCGCGGTCGGCTTCGCGCTGTCGTACGCGGCCTTCGACGCGACGGCCGCGGTCGGCGTCGGCGACCCGGCGGTCGTCGGCGCCCTCGCCGCGGTGACGGCGGTCGCCGCGGTCGCGTTCGCGGCGACCGGGGGCGGCGCGTTCCCGGCGATCCTCCTGACGTACGGCCCGTTCGCCGGAACGTTCCTCCGGGGACTCGGGCCGGAGCCGTACGTCCTCCCGTTCACCGCCGGCGGCCCGGCGGCCGCCGCGTTCACCGCCCCGCTCGCGCTCGCCGGCGCGGTCGCGGTCGCGGTCGGCGCCGCGTCGACGGTCATCGGGTATCTTCTCTCGCGTATCGCCGCGTCACGGTAGGATCGAACTCGGGCCGTCTCAGTCGTCGAGCGTCCCGTTCAGCACCTTCGCGGCGACGAGTATCGGGTCCCACACCGGGCTGAACGGCGGCGCGTACGCGAGGTCGAGCCGCTCGACCTCGGGGACGGTCATGTCCGCCTCGATCGCGGTCGCGAGCGTGTCGATCCGGACCGCCGCGCGGTCCGTGCCGACGATGCTCCCGCCGAGCAGCCGCTTCGTATCGCGGTCGGCGACGAGCGTCACGTCCGTCTCGGCTGCGCCCGGGTAGTAGCCGGAGCGCGAGCCCGCGGTCACCGTCTCGCTCACCGGGTCGAACCCGGCCGCCTCGGCCTCGTCGCGGTCCAAGATCCCGACGCGGGCGGCCTCGGCGTCGAACGCCTTCACCGCCGCCGTGCCAGCGATGTCGCCGACCGGCGTCGGGTCGCCGGCGACCGTCGCCCCGATAGCGCGCCCGGCGCGGTTCGCGGTGAGGCCGAGCGGGACCCAGTCCGGCTCGCCGGTCACCGCGTGGCGCGCGGTCGCGCAGTCGCCCGCGGCGTACACGTCCGGGAGGCTGGTGCGGCCGTGGTCGTCGACCCGGATCGCCTCGCCGGGCCCGAGGTCGACGCCGGTGCCGTCGAGCAGGTCGGTGTTCGGCCGGATCCCGACGCCGACGACCGCCATGTCGACGGGGAACCGCTCGGGCGCCTCGCCGCCGCCACGTCCGACCTCGATCGCCTCGATCCGACCGTCACCGACGAGCGCGTCGACCGGGGCGTTCGTGTGGACGGTCACGCCCTCGGCTTCGAGCGCCGCCTCGACGCGGTTCCCGACGGTCTCGCCGAACGGCGAGAGGAGGTGGCCCGAGCGGTGGAACACGTGGACGTCCAGCCCGCGCTCGGTGAGCGCCTCGGCGACCTCGACGCCGACGTACCCGCCGCCGACGACCGCCGCGGTCTCGGGGGCCGGCATCGCGGCGTTGCGGTCGACGCGCTCGCGGTCGACGGCGCTCACGTCGGCGCGGGCCGGGTCGTAGGCGTCCGGCTCGGCGACGTAGGCGTCGATGGCGGCGGCCGCGTCCATGTCGTGGAGCGTGAACGCGCCGTCGACGCCGCGCACGTCGAAGGGGCCGGTGGTCGCGCGCGCCCCGGTGGCGACGAGCAGGCCGCCGTACGCCCGCTCGGAGCGGTCGCCGTCGGCCGTCTCCACCGTCACGCGCTTCGCGTCGGGGTCGACGGCGACGACCTCGTGGCCGCGCCGGAGGTCGATCCCCCGCTCGTCGACCTCGCTCGGCGACAGCGACAGCAGGTTCGACATCCGGTCGACGTAGCCGGCGATGAAGTACGGCATCCCGCAGTAGGCGTACGAGATCCACCGGCCCTTCTCGAAGACGACGACCTCGCGGTCGGGCGCCTCGCGGCGGAACTTACTGGCCGCGCTCAACCCCGCCGCGTCGGCCCCGACGACCACGAACGGATCGCTCATGGCCGGATATCGACGGGGCGGGTGAAAAAGTCACGCCGCGGGTGCGGGTCGGGCACGCGACCGGTCGGGTGCGGGCGCGGGGCGTGGGGCGGTCAGTCGCCGTCGTCGTCCGCCAGCCGCGAGAGGGTCTCGCGGGCGTTCGCGACCGCCTTCTCCTTTTTCGCCGGGTACGCCTCGACCTTCGTGCGAACGGTAACCCCCGGTCCGAGCCTGATGTCGCCGCGGAACGCCGCCTGCTTGTCGAGACGGAGGAACAGCGCGCAGTTGTCGTCGACCCGCTCGTCGAGCTCGTCGAGGACGCGGTCGAGGTCCTCCAGCTCGGAGAGCCGGTCGAGGACGTGGCGCATCTCGTCGGCCCGCTCGACGCGGGCCGAGAGCACGACGATCCGGTCCCCGTGATGGCCGACGTTCTCGACGCGGTCGAGTTCGACGTCCTCGGGCAACAGAGAGCGGAGCGCCTGCTCGACGCGTTTGACGTCCTCCGTGGCGTACGAGAACGCGCGGAGGTCGACGTAGTGGAAGGGGACTTTCGGCATACGGTACGGATGGGGGCGGCGTTACTCCTCGCTCTCGACGGCGTCGAGCGCGTCCTCGGGGACGCCCGTCTCCTGGCCGTCCTCGAAGCTGACCGTGTACGTCGCGTCGCCGAACATCGTCTCCATCACCTGCGTGATCGTGCCCGACTCGCCGTCGTACTCGCTGTGCTTGTCGTGGAGCACGACCTCGTCTTCCTTCTCGAAGCTCATGGCGATTCGTTCCGCCGGGACGGTTAAAAGCGCGCGGATCCCGACCGAGACGAGGGACGTGAGACGGCGACGGCCTCGGGGAAGCCGCCACCCGTCGCCTCACGTCACGGCGAGCAGCGCCGCGCCGAACGCGATCATCAGCGCGAGCCCGACCGCGAGCCAGACGAGGGCGCTGTCGACGGCCACCGCGACCGCGACCGCGGCGCCGACCGCGACGAGCCCGAAGACCGCGCCCGCGACCCCGCCGCTCCTGACGAGGCGGTCGAGCGCGTTCACCGCGCGCTGCCCGGGCGGGATCTCCGGGGGTCGCTCCGGGGGCGCCGAGAAGGTCTCGTCGACCGCGACCGACTCGCTCGGGGTCTCGGGCGACGGGTCGATCCGAACGTCGACGTACGCCGTGTTCGAGCCGTAGCCGGTGACGATCTTCAGTTTGCCGCGGACCGGTTCGTCGACGTCGGCCGTCGAGACGTGGACGCGGCGGGTGGCCTCGTCGGCGACGAAGTGGTTGCCGTCGTCGAGCGCGGCCGCCCGGTCGAGGTCGTCGTCGAAGTGGAGGTGGACGTGCGTCGAGCGCCCGCTGTTCTCGAGCACGACCGGGAAC
Source organism: Halorubrum sp. SS7 (assembly GCF_005435055.1). Taxonomy (NCBI): domain Archaea; kingdom Methanobacteriati; phylum Methanobacteriota; class Halobacteria; order Halobacteriales; family Haloferacaceae; genus Halorubrum; species Halorubrum sp. SS7. Next base: position 214,854 of record NZ_SGXV01000001.1, on the reverse strand, counting down.
GGCCCGTCGGTGACGAACGAGTCCGGCGCGTCGATGTCGTGGACCGCCTCCCCGTTCAGTTCGACGTCGAGTGTCGGCACGGTCGGGACCACGCCCCCGTACTAAAAAAAGATTCACACGAGCGAGGGGTTTCGAGGCAGGGGACCGCCGCCGTCGCCCGCTCGGCTCGGCCCTACGCCGCCGCCTCTTCGCGCATGTCCGGCGGCAGGAGGTTCGGGATCCCGTCCTCGATGGGGTACGTCTCGCCGCACTCCGTACAGGTGAGCGTCCCCGCGAGCACCTCCTCGTCGTCCTCGTCGTCGACGTCGAGTTCAAGGGGCGCCTTGTCGAGCGGACAGCAGATCACGTCCATCAGGGATTCCTTCATACCGCTCGGTTGGGGTGGACCGATAAAAAAGCGTGCGGGTCGCGACCGTCGCGCCGTCTCGGACCGGCCGAGCGGGCCGTCGCGGCGTCGCGGCGCCGCGGTCGCTCCGGATAACAACCTCTTTGCCGTCGGGCGCCGCCCTCCGTGACATGGGCATCCCGGCGGAGCGGATCGAGCGGCTGTTCGCCCTCGCCCGCGAGGCGGTCATCGACGACGAGTACGACCGCGCCCGCGAGTACGTCGCCCGCGCCCGCCGGATCGCAGAGCGGAACCGCTGCGGCGTTCCCACAGAGCTCTCCAGGCGCGCCTGCGACGACTGCGCCGTCTACCTCCGGCCCGGAAAGACGAGCCGCGTCCGGACCCGGCCCGGCCGCGTGGTCGTCCGCTGTACGGAGTGCGGCGCGACGGCGCGGTACCCCTACGGGGAGTGACCGCGGCTACTCGGCGCGCTCGCGCAGCGCCGCGAGCACCGAGGCCGTCCCGTCCATGAACCCCTCCGAGACCACCTCGTCGGCCGCCTCGCGGGCCGCGTCGTCCGCGTTGGCGACCGCGTAGGACTCGCCGGCGACGCCGAACGTCGAGACGTCGTTCTCGCTGTCGCCGACCGCGACGAACTCGTCGGCGGCGAGCCCGAGCGCGTCGGCGACCACGCCGAGCGCCCGCCCCTTGCTCACGCCCGTCGACTTCACGTGGTAGGCGTAGCCGGTGTCGACGACCTCCACGTCGTCGACGGCCGCGGCGACCTCCCGGAGGAGCGCCTCGTCGGCGTCGGGCGAGCACGCCACCTCCGTTTCGCGCCACCGATTCACCGTGTCGCCGTCCCCCCACCCGACCTCGCCGCCGCGCTCGCGGAACGCCTCGACGACGGCCCGCGCGGCGTCCGGGTCGCCGACGACCGTCGTCTCGCCGTCGACGTACGCAACGCCGCCGTTCTCGGCGATAACGGTCTCCTCGCGGCCGAGGAAGTGCGCGAGCGCGACCGGGTAGGGGAACGCCTTCCCTGTGGCGAAGACTATCGGGGCGTCCCAGTCGGGCAGCAGCTCGAAGGCCCGCGGGTCGATCCGGCCGGTCGGCGTCGTCAGCGTGCCGTCGATGTCGAGCGCGAGTGGCGGGACCATACCCCGAGTCGGCGGCTCGGCGACAACTGTCTTCCGTTCGAACGAAGCGGGGTCGGAGCGGCGGCGCGTCGTCCGCACGCGGGCCACCCGCCCGAGGCGAGCGCGGAGCGCAGCCGAGGGGTCGCGCGGCGCTACCCGGTCCGGACGCGGCGGTCGAACAGCTCGCGGAAGACGACCGTCGGGAACAGCGGCACGAGCCGGCTCGGCGGCCGACCCTTGCCGTCGCTCCGGTGGACGGTGACCCGTTCGAGCAGGCCGGCGTCGGCCAGCTCGTAGAGGACGCGCCGCACCGTCGACGCCGACAGGTCGACGCCCGGGCGCCCCGCGATGGCCTCCGTCGCCATCCCCACGGTCGACCGCTCCTCTTCCGTGAGGCCGGCGAGCTCGTAGAGGAGCCGCTGGCGGCTCTCGGGCAGCGAGAGGACGCGGCCCAGCGCCACGCAGGGGCGCGGGACCCCGTCGGTGCCGGCGTCGACGTCGCCCGCTCTGACCGTCGACGCGCCGGCCCGCTCCGCGTTGACCGCCGCGCCCATCACGGCGGCGAGCGCGTCGTGGGCGTCGCCCGCGGCCCACTCGACTATCTCGCGGATCTGGTCGTGGCTGAGCGCGTCGCGGCCGAGCCCGGTCGAACACCGGCTCGTCAGCAGTTCGACGAGCACGTGCCGGCGGTACTTCGCGAACTCGACGGTGGTCTCCGGCTCCCAGTCGACCGCGTCCGGCGGGTCGCGGCCGAGACAGGCCGGCGTGAGCTGCTCGCCCACGTCGGTGAGCCAGTCGACGAGCGTCGCCGCGGTCGGCGTCTCGGCCTCGTTCGTGTGGTCGACCGCGACGACCAGGTCGGGCCCGGTGCGCATCGCGTCGCGCAGCGAGTCGGCCAGGTCCTCGGTACCGATCCCGTGGTCGGGGACGTGTTCGTCGCTCATCGCGGCCAGCATCGCGTGGTACAGTCGGAACCGGGTCGAGGCGTTCCGGGCGTCGACGTAGACGAACCCGGGGATCGTCGGCTCGACCGCCCGCGTGGTCGTCTGGATCGCCCGGCGCGGGCCGCTGTGGCTCGCGAGCCGGGCGAACAGCGCGGAGACGACCGCGGACTTCCCGCTCCCCTTCGGTCCGTACACGTAGACGCTCGGCGGGAGCGACCCGGAGAAGGCGGGCTCGAACACGTCGAGGAGCCGCTCTATCGCCGGCCCGCGGCCGACCGGCGAGTCGACGTGTCTGACCGGAGACACGGCTTCGAAGTCGGCGAGAACGCTCATGCCGGCGTCGTAGCCGAGTCGTCGCTCGATCCGGTCGTCGATATTCACGGTCGACCCTCCGGGATAGTCGAACAAAACAGCCCCGAAACGGGACTGGAGGACGGTCCTCGGGGCGGACGGGTTCGCACGCCCGAGCCGCCTACCAGTGGGCGGGCTTGTACCGGTTGATGACGACCGTCGAGACGACGAAGACGACCCCGCTGATGACGCCGGCGATCGCGCCGACCGCCAGTCGGACCGCCGGCGTCCCCTCGGAGACGACCGCCATCACGACTGCCACGGCCCCCATCACGACGAGGAGGTTCCGTCGGTCCCGCCGGTCCAGCCCGATCCGGTCTAGCATACCACGTCGTCTCGGCCGGGGCAGTTAAACGCCCCGCGTTCCGCTCGCGACCGCGCCCCGTCGGGCGGGCGGACGGCGCCGCGCTCGTCCGGGGCCGACGGCCGGGGTCGGGGCGATGGAAACCTATACGACCGTCGGGCGAACTACGACGGGTATGTCGAACGACGCGGCCGTCGAGACGCTGCACACGGTCGACGACAGGAGCAAGGTCGTCGCGGTCCTGTCGACGGCGGCCGCGTTCGGGGCCGGGATGCTCGCGATCGGCGACATCGAGTTCGTCTCGATCGCCGCGGCCGCGTTCGGGATCGGCGTCCGCTTCGCGTCCGTCTGGGCGGGCGTCCGCGCCTTCGTCGACGACGACGCGGTGACGATCGCCGACCAGCCCACCGCGGGGAGCTTCCACCACGGCGCGACCGGCGTCGCGCTCGCCGCGGCCGGCGCGACCGCGCTGGTGGGCCGCGCCCTCGGCGTCGAGGTCGTCCCGATCGCCGTCGCCGCGGCGGCCGTCGGCGTCGTCGGGTTCGTAGGGCTCTCGGTGCTGCTCCCCGACTGAGCAACGTGCGCGCTCGGCCGTGGTCTCGTGCGCGCCGCTCGCCGACCGGTTCCGAGCGACCGCGGGTGAGCGAGGTTCCATAATAAAAAGGTGCTGCCGGGGCCGAGAGCGCGTTAGATTCCCGTGCCGGGGATCCAGACGCCCCAGTTGAGCAGCCCCGCGATGACCAGCAGCCCGATCGTCAGCGTCCAGACGACGATGGCGGCCGCCGGCGGGTCGAAGTGGGTGTCGGAGTGCGCGTAGAACACGCGCTGGCTCGCCTCGCCGACGACGGCGGAGAACAGCCCGAACAGCGCGCCGAACAGCAGCGCGGGCGCGGCGCCGAACGCCAGCGGCGCGGTCAGGTCTCCGGCCGACAGGTCGGTGAGCATCAGGATCCCCTCCTGCCACGTCGCGAGGAACGCGGTCGCCCCCGCGAGCGTCATGTGGTGGGTGACCGGGATGCGGTCGACGCCGAGGTTCAGGAACAGCAGCGACGCCGCGCTGATCCCGAAGCCGGCGAACACGGCGATGAGGCCGTGCCCGCCGCTGATCATGTTGTACGTGATGACGCCCGCGCCGAGCCCGGTGAAGAACCCGATCGCGGCGACGTGCGACCACTTGTACATGTTCGGCAGCCACGGCTCGACGGCCAGGCGGTCCTCGCTGGCCTTCCCGCCGTCGCCTTTGACCTCGCCGGGCTCGCGCATCTCCTCGCGCTCGAACGGCCCCATGTCGAAGTAGCCGTCGGCCTTGTCGCTGACCTTGCCGACGATGCTGTAGCCGAAGACGGCGCGGACCACGAGCGCGCTGATGACGATGCTCACCGGGATCGGGTCGACCGGGAGCGCGAGCTGTCGGGAGAGCTGTTCGATGAGGACGCCGAAGATGCCGAAGACGGCTCCCACGGCGAGGACGTCCGGCTTACTCCCCAACGCGAAGCCGATGTCCTTCGCGTTGTGGTAGTCGAACCCGGACTCCATGTAGCCCTTGTTGGCCGCGTAGCCGGCCGCCGCGACGCCGCCCGCGAAGGAGATGTGCGGCCCGAACACCGGCCCGAAGCCGACGTCGACGCCGAACCCGCCGCCGCCGAGCGACCCGCCGATGACGAGGAACCCGGTGAAGATGAACGCCGGCAGCGCGCCGAGCGCCGCCCCGAAGGCGCCGCCCGCGAGCGCGCCGAGCAGGATGGCCGGATTCGTCAGGCTCTCGATCACGTCGGTCGGCGCGCCCGGCTCGTAGCCGACCTGTAGCACGGTGTCGGCCGCGACGGCCAGCTCCGGGAGCAGTTCGACGCTCATCTACTCGTCCTCCTCGTCGATCGCCCAGTTCTTCGAGCGCTCGACCGCGTCGTCCCAGCGGCTGTACAGCTTGTCGACCTCGTCCTGCGACTTCTCCGGGGTGAACTCGCGGTCGATCTGCCAGTTGTCGCGGAGCTCGTCGACGTTGTCCCAGTAGCCGACCGCGAGCCCGGCGGCGTACGCCGAGCCGAGCGCGGTGGTCTCGTCGACCTCCGGTCGCGCGATCTCCGTCTGGATGATGTCGGACTGGAGCTGACAGAGGAAGTTGTTCTTGACCGCGCCGCCGTCGACGCGGAGGCTCGTCGTCTCCACGCCGGAGTCGGCCTCCATGGCCTCGGCGATGTCGCGGGTCTGGTAGGCGATCGATTCGAGCGTCGCCCGCACGATGTGCTCTTTGCTCGTCCCGCGCGTCATCCCGACGATGGTGCCGCGGGCGCGACCGTCCCAGTGCGGGGCGCCGAGCCCCGTGAACGCCGGGACCATGTAGACGCCGTCGGTCGAGTCGACCGACCGCGCCAGCTCCGCGGTCTGGGCCGCGTTGTTGATCAGGTCGACGTCCTCGAGCCACTCGATGGCGGCGCCGGTGATGAAGATGGACCCCTCGAGCGCGTACTGGACGGGCTCGCCGGACATCTGGAACCCGATCGTCGTCAGGAGTCCGTGGTCGGACTCGACGGCGTCGGTCCCGGTGTTCATCAGGTAGAACGAGCCGGTGCCGTAGGTGTTCTTCGCGTCGCCCTCGTCGAAGCAGGTCTGCCCGAACAGCGCGGCCTGCTGGTCGCCCAGCGCCCCCGCGACCGGGACCTCCTCGCCGAGGAAGCCGTCCGCGTCCGTGTGGCCGTAGTAGTCCTCGTCGGAGGACGGCCGTACCTCGGGCACCATCTCCTTCGGCACGTCGAACTCGTCGAGCAGCTCGTCGTCCCACTCCAGGTCCCGGATGTTGTACAGCATCGTCCGGGAGGCGTTGGTGACGTCAGTGATGTGGTTGCCCGTCAGGTTGTAGATGAGCCACGAGTCGATGGTGCCCATCACGAGTTCGCCGGCGCGGGCGCGGTCGCGCAGGTCGCCGCCGCGCGAGCTCTGCATCTTCAGCGGCTCGGCGTTGTCGAGGATCCACTCCGTCTTCGTCGCGGAGAAGTACGCGTCGGCCTCGAGGCCGGTCTTCTCGCGGATCTCCTCGACCTTGTCCGCCTCCTGAAGCTCCTCGACGCGGTCGGTCGTCCGGCGGTCCTGCCAGACGAGGGCGTTGTGGACCGGCTTCCCGGAGTCTTTGTCCCAGACGATCGTCGTCTCGCGCTGGTTGGTGATGCCGATGGCGTCGAGCTGGTCGGCGTCGAGGCCCGCGTCCGCGAGGCCGTCGAGGACGACCTGCTGGGTGTTCTCCCAGATCTCTATCGGGTCGTGTTCGACCCAGCCCGGGTTCGGGTAGATCTGTTCGTGCTGTTCGTAGGCGTTCGCGACGACCTGGCCCTCGTGGTCGAACACCATGAATCGAGTTCCGGTCGTCCCCTGGTCTATCGCACCGACGTACTGTGTCATGTTGTGGATCCCTCCTGTGGCGCTGGTCCGTGCGCGGCGATCGCCCGGTCGCCCTCGCCGTCGAGGGCGGTTTCGGGCCCGCGTCCGCCGCCGCGGCGCGCGACCGATCGGTCAGGCCCGTCCGGAGCCGACCCGAGACGGTCGCGAGACGCGCCGCGGCATATCTTCACGGAAGCTACCACGCCGATCGTGAACATAATGTACTACCATAATAATCTTCCTGTTGAAATCCCGAGTTCGACGCGAGTGAAAAAGGCAGATTGATAAATCCGTCGGCCTCGTCAGCGATTACAGTACTTGAATGACCCTGATAGTTACTGTTGGGGTGCGCCGGGAGGTAAAGTAAAGTGGACGTGGTCCAAGGGCCTCGCATGGACAGACAAGTGGACGTCGTGGTCGTCGGTGGGGGGTCGACGGGGTGCGGCGTCGTCAGGGACCTGGCGCGGCGCGGGCTCGATACGGTCCTCGTCGAGAAGGGGAACCTGACGCACGGCACGACCGGACGGATGCACGGACTCCTTCACAGCGGGGGGCGGTACGCGGTCTCCGACCAGAAGAGCGCGAAGGAGTGTATCGAGGAGAACAGGGTGCTGCGCGACATCGCGTCCCACTGCGTCGAGGAGACGGGCGGGATGTTCGTCAAGCGGCCCGAGGACTCCGAGGAGTACTTCCAGGAGAAGCTGGAGGGGTGTAAGGCGTGCGACATCCCGGTCGAGGTGATCGACGGGGAGGAGGCGCGGCGCCGCGAGCCGTACCTCGCGCGCGACGTGGAGAAGGCGATCGCCCTGCCGGACGGCGCGGTCGACCCCTTCCGGCTCTGCGTGTCGAATGCCGCGGACGCCCGGGAGCACGGCGCGCGGATCGAGACGCACGCCCCGGTGACGGACGTGCTCGTCGAGGACGGGGAAGTCGTCGGCGTCGAGATCGAACACGAGACCGGGCCGGGCAAGCGCGTCCACCGCGAGCCGGGGACGACCGAGGAGATACGCGCGCGCCACGTCGTCAACGCCACGGGCGCGTGGGCGGGCAACGTGGGCGAGATGGCCGGCGTCGACGTGGAGGTGCGCCCCTCGAAGGGCGTGATGACGGTGATGAACACCCGGCAGGTCGACACCGTGATCAACCGCTGCCGGCCGAAGGGCGACGCCGACATCATCGTCCCCCACGAGACCGCCTGTATCCTCGGCACGACCGACGAGGAGGTCGACGACCCGGAGGACTACCCCGAGGAGGAGTGGGAGGTCGACCTGATGATCGAGACGCTCTCGGAGCTCGTCCCGGCGCTCGAGGACGCGCGGACGCTCCGCTCGTTCTGGGGCGTCCGCCCGCTGTACGAGCCCCCGGGGACGGGCACCGAGGACCCGACCGACATCACGCGCGACTACTTCCTCTTGGACCACGGCGACCGCGACGACCTCCCCGGCATGACGACCATCGTCGGCGGGAAGCTCACCACCTACCGGATGATGGCCGAGTCCATCTCCGACCACGTGTGCGAGACGCTCGGCCACGAGGCGACCTGCGACACCGCCGACGCGCCGCTCCCGGGCTCGGAGAGCGAGGCCCGCATGGAGGACCTGATGGACGAGTTCGGCCTGCGCTCGCCGGTCGCGCGCCGCTCGGGCCAGCGGCTCGGCTCCCGGGCCGACGACGTGCTCGACGAGTACGACCCGAACCCGATCGTCTGTAACTGCGAGAGCGTCACCCGCGCGGAGGTCCAGGACGCGATCGGGGAGGCCGGCTCCGACCTCAACGCGGTCCGCCTCCGCACCCGCGCCTCGATGGGGAACTGCCAGGGCGGCTTCTGTACCCACCGGATCGCCGCGGAGCTCGCCGAGGAGTACCCCGAGCCGGTCGTGCGCGACGCCGAGGACGAGCTGTACCAGGAGCGCTGGAAGGGCCAGCGCCACGCGCTGTGGGGCGAGCAGCTCTCGCAGGCGATGTTGAACCACATGCTCCACGCGACCACGATGAACCGCGACGGCGACCCCGCGAACCTCGACGAGGCGGTCGACTTCGGCGCGTTCGACGCGGGCGCGGGGGCGCCGAGCCCGGGCGATTCCGACGGCGAGACCGGGACCGCCGCGGCGGACGGCGGCCGCGCAGACGACGACGCGGTCACCGACGGTGGCCGCGCAAGCGACGACGCGGCGACCGACGGAGGTCGCTGATGGCGATCAACAGCGACGTGCTCGTGATCGGCGGCGGGCTCGCCGCGGTCACGGCCGCGGTGTCGGCCGCCCGCGAGGGCGCGGACGTGCGGCTCGTCTCTCACAAGGCGAGCACGCTGCGGCAGGCCTCCGGGCTGATCGACGCGCTCGGCTACGTCCCGGCGACCGAGCCGGCGAAACCGCTCCGCGACGGGCCGCCGACCGCGGGCCGCGAGCTCGACCGCGACGAGTGGCCGGACCCGGAGGGGCCGCTCGCGGACCCGTTCGAGGGGATCGAGCGCCTGCCGGAGTCGCACCCGTACCGAGTGGTCGGCGCGGACGCGCTCCGCGACGGGCTCGCCCTGTTCGACGACCTCGCGGGCGACGCCTACCGCGGGGGCCACACCGACCGCAACGCGCTCGTCCCGACGTTCGGCGGCGCGGTGAAGCCGACGGCGCGGTACCCGGCCGCGGCCGAGGCCGGGCTCGCGAGCGACGAGCGGCCGATGCTGATCGTCGGGTTCCGGTCGCTGACCGAGTACGACGCGCGCGCCTTCGCGGGTCGGCTGGAGGCGGCGGGCGTCCCGTTCGACGCCGCCGGCGCTGAGGTCGAGTTCGCGGAGGCGTTCCGGGCCGACGCGAAGATCACCCGGCTCGCGAAGGCGCTCGACCACGACGAGGACATCGACGGCGTCCCGGCCCGCGAGGCGCTGGCGAAGGCGGTGGCGCCGCACCTCCACGACGTGGTCGACGCGGACGGCGGCGTGGACCGCGTCGAGCGCGTCGGCTTCCCGGCGTTCCTCGGCGACGACCGGGGCGACGAGGTGCGCGCGGAGCTCGCCGACCGGCTCGGCGCCGACGTGTTCGAGGTCCCGATGGGGCCGCCGAGCCTCCCGGGACTCCGTCTGGAGGACCGCCTGTTCGACGCGCTCGACGCCGAGGGCGTGCGGTTCGAGACCGGCAACCCCGTCGTCGGCGTCGAGTCCGCGAGCGACGGGCGGGTCGAGGCGGTCGCGGTCGACCGGAAGGGTCGGACGGCGCCGTACGGCGCCGACGCGTTCGTGCTGGCGACCGGGGGGCTCGTCGGGAAGGGGCTCGACTCCGACCGCGAGGGCGTCCGCGAGCCCGTCTTCGACCTGTACGTCGACCAGCCGGACGACCGGTACGAGTGGTTCGTCGACGACGCGTTCGGCGACCAGCCGTACGCGCGGTTCGGCGTTCGGCCCGACGAGCGGTGTCGGCCCACGGACGCCGACGGGGAGGCGCAGTACGAGAACGTGTTCGCGGCCGGCGGCGTCGTCGGCGGCGCGGACGCGGCGAGAGAGAAGTCCGCGAGCGGGGTGTCGCTCGCGACCGGCCTCGCGGCCGGGCGGCAGGCGGCGACGGAGGCGAGCCAATGACACGAGACACGGCGGACGACGGCGACGGGGGAGACGCGAACGGGACGACCGAACCGAGCGGCGGACGCGGCGGGGGCCGCGGGCGCGCCGGGTGCGGGGACTGCGGCTGCGGGGAGCCGAGCCCGGGTGTCCCCGAGGCCGGCCGCGACGAGCAGCCGTCGATATTCGTCCCTGACGAGGGGGAGATCGCGGACGACGGCCCGGGGGCGGCCGCAGACGCCGCCGGCGCCGCGGAGCGCGCCGCCACCGACGGCGGCGTCGAGAGCGCGTCGGGCGGCAGCGACTCGACCGAGCTCGACCCGGACGCGTACGACCCGGTGGACGTGTTCCCCGGCGGCGACCTCGACCTCCGCGAGGGGGCCGACTCCTGTTACAAGTGCACGAGCTGCGACACCTCCTGTCCGGTGGCGGAGGTCGACGACGAGTTCCCCGGGCCGAAGTTCCAGGGCCCGGAGCAGTGGCGGCTCAAGCGGAAGGACGACCACGACATCGACGAGTCGATCACCTCCTGTTCGAACTGTATGCGCTGTGACGACGCCTGCCCCTCCGGGGTGCCGCTCTCGCAGATGCACAACGAGGCGCGCGGGCAGTTCGTCGAGCGGCAGATGGAGAAGCTCTCGATGGAGTACATTCGGAACCGAATCTTGGCCAACTACCGCACGTCGGCGAGCCTCGCGAGCATGTTCCCGCGGACCGCGTCGTTCGCGATGAACTTCGGGCCCGCCCGGTGGGCGATGGAGAAGGTGATGGGGATCCCCAAGGAGCGCGACTTCCCCGAGTTCGCCACGGAGACGTTCCGCGAGTGGTGGAAGGCGCGCGGCGGCGCGCAGGTGGAGAACCCCGACAAGCGCGTGGCCTACTTCCACGGCTGTTACTCCAACTACAACACCCCCGAGGTCGGGAAGGCCATGGTCCGCGTCTACGAGCACTTCGGCTACGAGGTCATGGTGCCGCCACAGAAGTGCTCGGGCACGCCGATGTTCGCGAACGGGATGCTGAAGGACGCGCGGCGCCACGCCGAGACGAACGTCGAGAACCTCGTCGAGGCCATCGGCGATGGCGCGGACGTGATCGCCTCCTGTACCTCCTGTTCGATGTCGCTGCGCCAGGAGTACCCGGAGCTGTTCGACCTCCACGGGATCGAGGACCTCGCCGAGCACACCTTCGAGGCGCTGGAGTATCTCCGGATCCACGAGGACCTGGAGGGCGAACTCGACGCGGCCGGCGGGCTCGACGACGAGCGCGCGTTCGCGTACCACGCGCCGTGTCACGCCCGCAACCAGGGGCTCTCCCGGCAGGCGGTGGAGACGTTCCGGGACGTCGACGGCGTTCGGATGGAGGACGTGGGCGACTCCTGTTCGGGGATCTCCGGGACGTACGGCTGGAAGGAGGAGAAGTACGAGAAGTCGATGGAGATCGGCGCGGAGATGTTCGAGCACATGGAGGACGCCGAGGGCGAGGTCGGCATGACGGAGTGCCCGACCTGCGCGATGCAGATGGAGCACGGCACCGGCTACGAGATCGAACACCCCCTCCAATTGCTCGAGGACGCGCTCGGCGCGTAGGCGGGACCGTCCCCGACCGGGGGTGAACACCGCCGAGACAGCGCCTCTCGCGGACCGCGCTCGCGGCGCGTCTCGTCGCCTGCGCCGTTCGTTCTCAGGTTCGATAACCGCGTGAGAATCCTTATCCGGGAACCCCCTCAGTCAGGATACGTGACGCTCGAACAGTTTCTCGATCGCTTCGACGGTCCCGAGCGGTCCGTGGTCATCGTCAACCGAACCGACCCGGACCCCGTCTTGAACATGCTCGTGGACACGTTCGGCGACGACGCAGTGCGGGTCGTGGAGGGCCGTGTGGTCGAGGGCCCGGACGACCCCGACGCGGGCGGCGCCGGGGGGGACGGCCGGCTGACCGACGGCTCCGGGGCCCCGCGGCTCGATCGGACGAGCGGTCTCACAGCGCGAGAACTGGCGACGAACGCCGTCGTCGACGGGGAGGGCGACGCCGCCCCGTCGCTCGACGTCGAGGTGCTCCGCCGCCACGAGGACGTGCCGTTCGACGGCGGCGACCCCTCCGACATCGAGAACCTCGTGCTGCTCATGGAGGACGACGAGGTGGTCGCCGGCTCGACGCTCGGCGAGCTCGGCGACGCGGTGCTGTTCGTCAACTCCGACCTGTACATCACCGGCAGCCGGTCGCTCTCCGACGTGGAGCTTCCCTCGGTGATAAGCGGCCTCGACGACGCGACGTTCACGCTCCGCGGGTACCCCGAGTCGAACCGACAGAAGCTGCTGCTCATCACCATCTCGCGGTTCATCGAGCGGGCGGCGTGGACCGCCGGCGACGGCACCCTGCGCTCGTCGTTCCAGCGGCTCTCGCGTATCGACGACGAGGTCGGCACGCGGGACGTGTACGAGCGCGTCGCCGACACCGGCGTCGACACGCACCTCTACGGCGTGCCCGACGAACTCCCGCAGGACCTCGACGCGGTGATCCACGCCGGGAACGACCCCGACTTCACCGACAGCTGGTTCGTGGTGTACCGGCCCCCGGAGGGGCCGCACCCCGCGCGGAGCGACCCGGAAAGCGACCTCGTCCGGGGGGTCGAAGGGGGCGTCGGGCTGCTCGCGGTCGAGACGGAGCCGCGCGTCTGGCGCGGGCTCTGGACGTTCGACGCGGACCGCGTCGCGCGGATAAATCGGTACATCGAGCGCAACCTGTAGGCCGATCGAGGATTTCCTCCCGCCGGCGACCGGTCGTATCCAACCCGTGCGTTCATATTCTCGGAGCGGTGACGGGCGGCCATGTTCACGGAGCGGTCCGCGCTCGTCGACGACGGGCGCCCGATGCGCGGGTACGGCGTCGCGGTGACGCCCGGCCGCGACGGGCCGCTCGTCTTCGTCGCCGGCTACGGCGAGCCGAACCGGCTGTACGCCCGCGAGGGCGGCCGCTTTTCCGACACCGCCTGCGGCATCGTCGCCGACGGAACCCACCACGGGATGGGGGTGTGCGCGTCCGACCTCGACGCAGACGGGTGCGAGGAGGTGTACGTCCACAACTGCGCGCGCGGCGTCGACGGCGGCGACCCCGACCTGCTCTTGAGTCGCCTGGAGGCCGACAGGTACCGCTGGACGGACGTGTTCGCGCGGGAGGTGAACGCCGACCGCATCGACGTGCGCGCCGGGCGCTCCGTCGCCGCGCTCGACCGACTGGGGACCGGTCGCTACGGCGTCGCCGTCTCCGGCTACGCCGCCCCGCTCGCGTTCTACGAACTCGGCGACGACGGCGAGGTGACCGACATGGCCGAGGCGGTTGGCCTGGAGGTCGACGGGGGGTGCCGGTCGCTGCTCGCGGTCCCGTACCGCTCGCGCGAGGGCGACCTCTTCGCGGGGGTCGAGGGGGGACCGAACCGGCTGTTCAGCAACCGGGACGGGCACTACGACCGGACCGACGGCGGCCCCGACCTCTCGGACCCCGGCGGCGACACGCGGGGCGCCGCGCTCGTCGACGAGGGCGGGACGTTCGCGCTCGCGGTCGGCAACGAGTCGGCGCCGAGCCGGCTGCTCCGCTGCTCTCCCGACGGCGGCTACGACGACGTGGCCCCCGACGCGCTCCGCGACGTTGGGCCGGTCCGGACCGTCGTCGCGGCGGACTTCGACAACGACGGCCGCGAGGAGCTCTTCTTCAACGTCTGCGGCGCGGAAAACCGGCTGTTCGAGCGCGTGGATCGGCCCGGGGGGCCGCCACAGTGGGAGCCCGCGGACCTCGGGGCCGCCGCGGAGCCGGACGGGTTCGGCACGGGGGCGGTGGCGGCCGACCTCGACGGCGACGGCGCGCTGGAGCTCCTCGTGGTCCACGGCGAGGTCGCCGCCCAGCCCGTGACCGCCTACGGCGTCGCCGACGCGCCCGACGCCGGGTGGCTGCGCGTGCGCCCGACGACGCGACACGGCGCCCCGGCGCGCGGCGCCGTCGCCACCCTGGAGACGACCGAGGGCGTCCAGCGGCGGACGGTCGACGCGGGGGGCGGCTGCCTCTGTCAGACGGAGCCGGTCGCGCACTTCGGGCTCGGCGGCGCGGAGCCGCTGCGCGTCGACGTGCGGTGGCCGGACGGGCGCGAGCGGACCGTCGTCGGCCCGAGCGCCGACCGGGAGATAACGGTCAGACACCCGTCTCGGAAGGCGACGGACCGCGACGCCCGGACGCGGCGGTAGCGGCCGAGCGGCCCCGAGCGGGGGCCCGGCGGGACGGCGGCGGCCGCCGTGGCCAGAACTGCCGCCCTTCGCGGGTTCAAGTGTCCCCGGGCGTACGGGGAGGTATGGTGGATCCGACCTCGGAGCTCGAGGAGGACGTCGACGAGGAGTCCGCGCCGCGCTGCGCGACGTGCGGCGAGCCGGCGCTGGGGACCGGACACCGAACGGTCACGTGGGTCGACGGCGGCGACGCCGTCCACCGACACTTCTGTTCGCCGTCGTGCCGCGCGGACTGGGACGACGAGCGGCCCTCCGCGGGCGAATAGTCAGGGGAGCGACGGCGCGACGATCAGGGCGGTGACCGGAGGCCGGCCGCCACGACGCGGCGCGGCGGTCGGCGACGGCGGGAGGCTTTTTGCCCGCGGGGGTGGTAGCGTTCGGTATGATATCGCTCGACGAGGCCGTGACGGCCCGACTGGAGTCACACGGGGAGCGGTTCGAGGTCCTGATCGACCCCGACGCCGCGCTCGCGATCAAGCGCGGCGAGTTCGACGACGACTTAGCGGAGGTCATCGCCGCGGAGGACGTCTTCGAGAACGCCTCGCGGGGCGACCGCCCGGCCGAGGAGGACTTAGAGACCGTCTTCGGCACAACGGACCCGCTGGAGATCATCCCGGAGGTCGTCGAGCGCGGGGAGATCCAGATCACCGCCGAACAGCGCGCGGAGATGCAAGAGCGGAAGCACAACCAGCTGGTGACCACCATCACGCGCAACGCCGTGAACCCACAGATGGACGACTCCCCGCACCCGCCCGAGCGGATCGAGCGCGCCCTGGAGGAGGCCGGGTTCCAGATCGACCCGATGGAGCCGGTGGAGAACCAGGTCGACGACGCGCTCGACGCGCTCCGACCGGTGATCCCGATCCGGTTCGAGGAGGTGACGATGGCGGTCCAGCTCCCGGCCGACTACGCGGGGTCCGGCCAGGCGCAGATCCGCGAGTTCGGCGATCTCGAACGCGAGGAGTGGCAGAACGACGGCTCGTGGGTCGGCGTGCTCACCTTCCCGGCCGGCCTCCAGAACGACCTCTACGACCTCGTCAACGAGGTCACCTCGGGCGAGGGCGACGCCCGCGTCATCAAGGACAAAGACGAACTGCGGACCCGCTGACCGAATCCTTAAGCTCGCGACGCATTTTCACCGCCTCCGCGGGGTTGATACCGGCGGGCCGCGGCTCGGATCGCATGCATCCACGCGCGGCGGAGTTCGAGGAGCGGGCGGCGGAACGGCACGGCGTCGACGTCGACGTGCTGGAGTTCGACGCGGGCACGGAGACGGCGGCCGCCGCGGCCGACGCCGTCGGCTGCGAGACGGGCGCCATCGCGTCGACCATCGTCGTCTCCCTCGTCGGCGGCGACCGGGACGGGGCGCTCGTCGCGGCGGTCACGAGCGGCGCGAACCGGCTGGACCTCGACGCGGTCGCCGAGTACTCCGAGGCCGACGCGGCCGAGATGGGCGACCCGGACCGGATCCGCGAGGTCGTCGGCTGGAGCATCGGCGGCGTCCCGCCCATCGGACACGACGCCGCGCTCCCGACCGTCTTCGACCCGACGCTGGCCGAGTACGACACCGTCTACGGCGCCGCCGGGACGCCGAGCGCGGTGTTCGCGATCGGTCCGGACGCGCTCGCCGACCTCGCGGACGCGACCGTCGTCGATCTCACAGAGTGAGTAGCGACGCCACCGGATGGCGGAGGCAGCGGCGCGTTGTTAAGCGAGCACGCTCTCGGCGACTGAGTTATTAACTATGACTTGTGAAATAATAACCTTTTTCTGTTAATCGGCGATAGGATCGGTATGACTCACTCACGGCGGTCGGTACTGCGGCGCGGCGCCGGGCTCGCGGTCGCGGGGGCGGCGGCGTCGCTGGCGGGATGCTCGGGCGGGGGAACCGGCGGTTCCGAGGGGTTCGACTCGGGGTACGCCGCCTTCTTCACCCTCAACGACTGGGCGAACGAGGTCGCGGGGGAGCACGCGAGCTTCGAGGACCCGGTCGACGTGGGGCAACTCGGCCACGGGTGGACGCCCGACGGGACGCTCGCCGCGGAGGTCGCCGCGACGGACGCCTTCGTCTACCTCGACAGCCCGGAGTTCTCGTGGGCGCAGGACCTCGCGGAGACGCTGGAGAGCGACTACGACTCCGTCGCCGTGGTCGACGTGCTCGACGGGCTGGAAGACGACCTGCTCGACTGGGACCACAACCACGGCGGAGAGGGCGGCGACCACGGCGACGAGAGCCACGACGGGGAAGGGGACTCCCACGAGGGCGACGATCACGAGGGCGACGACCACGGCGGCGAGGGGGAGACCCGGTACGACCCCCACGTCTGGACCGACCCGGTCCTCGCGGCCGAGATGGTCGAGTCGATCGCCGCGGGGCTCGGCGAGGCGGACCCGGAGCACGCCGACGCGTACGCCGCCAACGCCGAGTCGTACGCCGACGAACTCGGCGCGGTCGACGACGCGTTCGAGTCGATCGCCGAGGACGCCGCGCGCGACGTGGCGGTGCTGGCGGGCCACAACTCCTTCCAGTACTTAGAGGCGCGCTACGGGTTCCGGCTCCACTCGCCGGTCGGGGTCTCGCCGCAGAACGAGCCGACGCAGTCAGAGATCGCCGACACGATCGACCTCGTCGACTCGGCGGGGATCGACGTGGTGTTATACGACCACTTCCAGTCGCCCCGGCTCGCCGAGTCGATCGTTGAGAACAGCGACGCGACGGAGGCGGTCCCCGTCACGCCCGCCGGGGGGACGACGCGGGAGTGGAACGACGCCGGCTACGGCTACCTCGAACAGATGACCGAGATCAACGTCCCCGCCTTCGAGCGGGCGTTCGGCGCGCAGTGAGCCGGTCGACGCGCGCGCCGACCGGCTCGGCGCCCGGCGACGGCGGCGCCGCCGGACTAAAAGAGCTAAACGTGCGGCCGACCCATACCGGAGACACGCAGTGAGCGCAATCGTCGACCTCGACGGCGTGACGTTCGCCTACGGCGACACCGTCGCCGTGAGAGACGTCTCCCTCACGGTCGAGGAGGGGGACTTCCTCGGGCTGGTCGGGCCGAACGGCTCCGGGAAGACCACGCTCCTCCACCTCATGCTCGGTCTCCACGAGCCGGACGCGGGGTCGGTCGAGCTGTTCGGCCGACCGGTGGCGGAGTTCGACGACGGCGGTCGGATCGGCTACGTCTCGCAGAAGGCGACGAGCCAAGGCGGCGCGATGCCGGTCACCGTCCGCGAGTGCGTCACCATGGGTCGGTTCGCGCACGCCGGGCGGGGCCGGCTCTCCGCGGCCGACCGGGCCGCCGTCGCGGACGCCATCGAGACGGTCGGCATCGGCGACCTGGCCGACCGGCTGGTCTCCGAGCTCTCGGGCGGACAGAAACAGCGCGCGTACATCGCGCGCGCCCTGGCGAGCGACGCCGACCTGCTCGCGCTCGACGAGCCGACGGTCGGCGTCGACGCCGAGTCGCGCGACGCCTTCTACGCGCTCCTCGACGAGCTCAACGACGACGGGATCACGATCATCCTCATCGAGCACGACATCGGCGTCGTCACCGACCGCGCCGACCGCATCGCCTGTATCAACACCGAGCTGTACCACCACGGCGACACCGAGTCGTTCGTCGAGAGCGAGGCCCTCGCCGAGGCGTACGGCACGACTGGGCAGGTCGTCCACCACCACCACTGATGAGCCGGAGCAGCGCCGCTGACGGCGAGGGGGAGACCGCGGCCGTCGAGGGATCGACCCGTGACCGCCGGCGTCGCGTCGAACTCGCCGGCGTCGGCCTCACCGCGTTCGTCGCGGTCGGCATGCTCGGGTTCCTCCTGCTGTACTGGGCGCAGGACCTCCCGGTCGCGAGCGATCTCTACGCCGCGTTCCGCTCGCTCGGCCGGGGGATGGACGCCGCGCTCGGCACCAACGTGTTCCGGCACCCGATCATGTGGCAGTCGATGGCGGTGGGCGTGCTCGTCGGCGTCGTCGCCCCGCTCGTCGGCTCGTTCCTCGTCCACCGCGAGATGGCGCTGATCGGCGAGACGCTCGCGCACACCGCGTTCGCCGGCGTCGCGGTCGGCATCCTCGTCACCTCCTCGACCGGGTGGAACGGGTCGCTGCTGCTCGTCGCGCTCGCGGTCGGCGTCCTCGGCGCGCTCGCGGTCCAGTGGCTCACGGAGCGCACCGACGCCTACGGCGACGTGCCCATCGCGATCATGCTCAGCGGGAGCTTCGCGGTCGGCACGCTGATCATCAGCTACGGCGACGGGCTGACGGGCGTCAACATCCAGGGGTACCTGTTCGGGAACCTCGCGGTGGTCACGCCGGAGGGCGCGCGCCTGATGGGCGCGCTCTCGCTCGTCGTCGTCGCCGGCGTGGCGCTGACGTACAAACAACTCCTCTTCATCACCTTCGACGAGCAGGCGGCGCGGGTCGCCCAGCTGAACGTCACCGGCTACAACACCCTGCTGGTGGTGCTGACCGCGGTCGTCGTCGTCGGCGCGATGCAGGTGCTCGGCGTCATCCTCGTCGCCGCGATGCTGGTCGTCCCCGTCGCGGCCGCCTCGCAGGTCGCGCGGAGCTTCCGCGAGACGATGTACCTCGGCGTGATCTTCGGACAGCTGTCGGTGCTGGGCGGCTTCGCGATCTCGATCGGGTTCGGGCTGCCCTCCGGGGGATCGATCGTCGTCACGGCCATCGCGGTATACCTCGCGAGCATCCTCGGCTCCGGGGCCTCCGGAACGCCCGTGTCGGCGCACGGCTGACGGCGAGCGGCCGCCCGTTCCCGTCGCGTGACCCGGCTCGCGTCCGGTTTCCACAGACCCTTATGTCCCGGCCGCCAGACACGTCTATGGGAGACACAGAGACCTACACGGTCACCGGCCCCGACGGTGACGAAGAGTCGTTCGAACTGCCCGCCGGCCTCGTCGACGTGCTCAGCGAGCAGGGCGAGCCGTCGACCGCCGTCATCTCCGACGTGGTCGTCCAAGCGATGGCCCAGCAGGCGCACGTCATCGTCCACCACAGCGAGGGCGACGTGCCCGAGGACATCGCGGCGATGGAGGAGACCGCCGCGGAGCTGTTCGAGGAGCGCTTCGGCCAGTCGCTCGAAGACGCGCTCGGCCACTCGCACTGAGCGGGCGCCACGCGGTCGTTCCGACCGACGCCGGCGCGTCGCACCGCCCGAACGAGTTCGCCCGACCGGCCGCTTAAGCCGGTCGAGTCCCTACGTTTTCGCATGCCTACCGACCCGGCCGGCGCGGACGCGCCGGTGTTGATCTTCGACGGCGACTGCCCGTACTGCTCGGTCGCGGCGGTCGCGCTGCGCCGGCTCGACGGCGTGGTCGCGGTCCCGTGGGAGGCCGACCCCGTCGGGCCGTTCCTCGACGCGCAGTTCGGCTCCCGGCCGTTCGCGATGGTGCTCGTCGACCCCGCCGAGCGCCGCGTGTACGCCGGTCGGTCGGCCGCCGAGGAGCTGGCCGACCGCGCGGGCACCCCCGGGATCGTCGGCGGGCTGGTCCGCGACAACTACGACCGCATCGCCGACGTGGTCGGGACGCTGTCGGGACGGGCCCGCGACCCGGACGACTTCCACGACACCTACCGCCTCGACGACGAGGCGGGCGACATGGTGGGATCGCTCCGGACGGCCGCCGCGGAGGCGCCGGCCGCGCTGTCGTGACCGGGGCGCCGACCGCGGCCGCGACGGGGAGCGACCGATGAACGACGCGCCCGGCGGGAGCTATACGCTCGTCGTCGGCCTCGCAGCGGACGCGACGGTGACGGCGGGCGCGCTCGGCGACCGCCGGCTCCCGGCGGGCGCGTACGCCTACACGGGGAGCGCGCTGGGCGCGGGCGGGTTCTCGCGGGTCGACAGGCACCGCCGGACCGCGCGCGGCGACAACGACACCCGGCACTGGCACGTCGACTACCTGCTCGGCCACCCGGCGGCGCGGATCGACCGCGTCGTGCGGAGCGTCGGCGTCGACGTCGAGTGCGCGGTCGCCGAGTGCCTACCGCCCGGGCCGATCGACGGGTTCGGCGCCTCCGACTGTAGCTGCGAGGCCCACCTGTCCGCCGGCGACGGGCTCGACGCCCTCGCGGAGCGCGCGCTGGCGGCCCACGAGGCGGCGGTCGCGTCGTCGGACGACCCGGACGCGACCGTCGACGTGGTCGACGGCTCCGGGGAGTGAGCCGCCGGGCGGCTCGCCTCAGAGGTCGTACCGGTCGACCACCTGCCGGAGCTGTTCCTCGCGCCCCTCCATGGCGGCGTCGCGGAGGGCCTCCTCGTCCTCGGTGGGACAGTTTAGGTCGGGGACCGGCGTGGGACGCCCGTCGTCGTCGAGCGCGACGAACGTGAAGTAGGAGGTCGTCGTCCGCCGCGTCTCGTCCGTGCGGGGGTTCTCGGCGCGCACGTCGACTTTCACGTCGACGCTCGTCCGGCCGGTGTTGAACACGTACCCCTCGATGATGGCGACCTCGCCCATCTCGATGGGCGAGATGAAGTCGACGTGGTCCATCGAGGCGGTGACCACCTGCCGGTTCGCGAAGCGCATGCCGGCGATGGCGCCGCAGATGTCCATCCAGTGTAACACGGCGCCCCCGAGCGCGCGGCCGAGGTTGTTCGTGTCGTTCGGGAGCAGCATCTCCGTCATCTCGGTGTGCGAGGAGGCGAGCGTGGCCGTCTCGTCCATGCCTCCCGTGAGAGGGCCGGCGACTTGAACGGCCGGCTTCCGTCGCGGGCGGCGGCCGGCGGACGCGGCGCGAGCGCGCTACCGCTCTTCGGAGGGCCCGTCGTCGTCGCCGAACCGGATCGAGTCCGGCGGTCGACCGGCCTCGTCTATCACCTCGTCGGTGACGACGATCGGACAGTCGACGCGGACCGCCAGCGCGAGCGCGTCCGAGGGGCGGGCGTCGAAGACGAACCGCTCCGGCTCGCCGTCGTCGTAGCGCTCGGCATCCACCTTCGCGTAGAAGGTGCCGTCGTGGAGGTCGTCGACGCGAACGCGGTCGATCGCGCCGCCGAACTCCGTGAGGACCTCCACGAGGAGGTCGTGCGTGAGCGGTCGGTCGAACGGTTCGCCCTCCAGCGCCATGCCGATGGACCGGGCCTGGTCGCCGCTGACGAAGATGGGGACGTACTCGCCGCGCGCGGAGAGGATCACCGCCGGGACGTCGCCGCTCGGCGCCGAGCCCGCACCGACCCCGACGACCTCGGCTTCGTGTTCCATACGCGAACGTGGTGACGGCGGCTTGAATAGCTGTCCCACGCGCGGCCTCAGTCCGACGCGCGGTACCAGTACGCCCACGCGAGCGTGAACACGAGCGCGGCCCCGAGGAAGAACACGACCCCCGGCTCGACGAGCGAGACGGCGTACTGCGCGATCGGGTCGCCGACGAGTTCGACCGCGCCGTCGGTCCCCTCCGCGGCGGTGTTCTGGTCCGGGACACTCTCGATGGTCGGGCCGCCGCCGTCGCCGCCGTCGGCGGTGGCGGTGCCCGCGTCGCCCCCGGAGCGGGCGGTGAACTGCGAGCCGAGCGAGCCGACCGCGAGCAGGCGCTGGACCGCGACCGCCGCCAGCCCGATGATCCCGTAGCCGCCGAGCAGGCGCATGAGCGCGGTCTTGATCCCGGTCGACTCCTCGGACCCGCCCGCGAACAGCACGAGGGGCTCGTCCGCGGCGGCGTACACGTCCATCTCGCGCCCCTTCTCCGAGTAGGCGGTGTCGACCACGTCGACGAGGTCGGCCTCGTCGAGCCGCGAGAGGTGGTACTGGACGTTCTGGAGCGAGGTGTCGACCTCGTCGGCGATCTCCGACTTCGTCGCCGGGCGGTCGTGGAGCGTCGAGAGGATGGCTCGGGCCGTCTCGGAGCCGAGGGCGGCGATGAGGTCGTCGGCCTCCTCGTCGTCGACGCCGACGACGCGGGGTTCGCGCTCCTCCGGAGTCGCGTCCGGCAGGGAGGGCAACAGCCGGGACATACGCTCTCATGGGACGCGTGAGGATACAAACTTGTTGGATCGTCGGGGACGAGTCGGCGCTCCCTGGGCGGATACCGCGATCGACTCACAAACCCTAAACGCGGCGACCGAGTACGACGGGTGATGACAGAGACGTCACGGGGGAGCGGCGACGGCGCGCCCCCGTCGACCGACCGGTCCCCGCGGGCCGACGGCGGCGACTTGGACGGGGCGACGCGTCGCGACCGCTCCGCCGGCGAGGGGAGCGTCACGGTCGTCGGGACGGCGCACGTGTCGGAGCGCTCCGTCGACGAGGTCGAGGAGACGATAGAGCGGGAGCGCCCCGACGTCGTCGCCGTCGAGCTCGACGAGGGGCGCTACCGGCAGCTCAACGGCGAGACCCCCGACGACCTCGACGCCGGCGACCTGCTCAAGGGGAACACCGTGTTCCAGTTCCTGGCGTACTGGATGCTCTCGTACGTCCAGACCCAGCTGGGCGAGCGGTTCGACATCGAGCCGGGCGCCGACATGAAGGCCGCCGTCGACGTCGCCGAGTCGCTCGGCATCGACGTCGCCCTGGTCGACCGCGACATCCAGACGACGATCCAGCGGTTCTGGGCGCGCATGACGATAACCGAGAAGCTCCGGCTCGTGGGCGGGCTGGCGTTCGGCGTCAGCGACCCCCGCGTCGCCGGCGTGATCGGCGGGCTCATGGTCGGGATCCTCGCGGGCCCGGCGATCGGGCTCTTCGGCGGCGCCGTCGGGATCACGACCGGCGTGCTGACGAGCGTCGCCGCGGGCGTCCTCGTCGCGCTCGCCGTCGGCATCGCCGTCGACCAGGTCGGCACGCTCGCGCTCTCGCCGGACCAGCGGCTCTACGCCGCGGCCGGCACCGGGCTGGCCGCCGGCGTCGCGGCCGGGGTCACCGGCGTCGCGAACGGCCTCGTCTCGACGTACCTCGGCGGGTTCCCCGTGGCCGCCATCGGCGGCTTCGGGATCGGGATCGGCCTCGGGCTCGTCGTCGGGGCCGTCCTCGCGCTCGCGGTCGGCGCGTTCGCCGGCGGCGAGGTCGACCCCGAGGCCGGGGGGATCGAGGAGCTCGACGAGGCCGACCTCACCGACACGGACGTGGTGACGATGATGATGGAGGAGTTCCGGCAGTTCTCCCCGGGCGGCGCGGAGGCGCTCATCGACGAGCGCGACGCGTTCATCGCCCACCGGCTCGTCGCGCTCCGCGAGGCCGGTCACGACGTGGTTGCCGTCGTCGGTGCCGGCCACCGGGCGGGGATCGAGGGCTACCTCGCCGACCCCGCGACGCTCCCGCCGATGGAGAGCCTGGTCGGCCAGGAGTCCGGGCGCGGGCTCCCGTGGAAGAAGGCGATCGGCTACGCGATCACCGTCGGCTTCGTCGGCTTCTTCCTCCTGCTCGCGCTGGGCGGGGCCGGGAACGCCTTCCTGCTCCGCCTGTTCGGCGCGTGGTTCCTGATCAACGGCGTCTTCGCGTTCGCGTTCGCGAAGGTCGCGGGCGCGCGCTGGCTCTCGGCCGGCGTCGGCGGCGCCGTCGCGTGGCTGACCTCGATCAACCCGCTGCTCGCGCCCGGCTGGTTCACCGGCTACGTCGAACTGCGCAGCCTGACCGTCAACGTCGCCGACATCGGCGCGCTCAACGACCTGCTCGCCGACGAGACGCGGTCGGCCGCCGAGCTGGTCTCCGCGATGCTCGACGTGCCGCTGTTCCGGCTCATCGTCGTCGTCGCGATGACGAACGTCGGGAGCATCGTCGCCAGCTTCCTGTTCGCGGCGTACGTCATCCCGGCGATGTTCGGCGCCGAGGTCGGCGGCGTTGAGGACGTCGGCCGGCTGCTCGTCGAGGGGGCGATAAACGGCGCGGACCTCGTCCGCGGCGCCGTGGGGGGGATCGCATGAGCGGCGGGAGCGCGGTGTCCGGGCGCCGGATCGCGGGCCTGTACTTCAGCGGGACCGAGCTCCGCGACCTGCTCGTCGCGTGGCTCGCCCTCGGCGTGGCGTTCATGCTGTTCTTCGTCGGCGGCTCGGGCGGTATCGGCCGCATCCTCGCGGCGGGCGTGGTCCCGCCGCTGTTCGTCGCCCTCTCTACCGCCGGGGTCGCCTTCCTCCTCCACGAGGTCGCGCACAAGGTCGTCGCGGTCCACTACGACCAGGTCGCGGAGTTCCGCGCGGACAACAGCATGCTGTTCCTCGCCGTGATGAGCTCGCTCCTCGGGTTCATCTTCGCCGCGCCGGGCGCCGTCCACCACCGCGGCCGGCTGACGCCCCGCGAGCACGGCCACATCGCGCTGGCCGGCCCGGTCGTGAACCTCGGGCTGATGGCCGTCTTCTTCCCGCTGTTCGCGCTCGGCGGGATCGTCGGGAGCGAGATCGTCACGGTCCTCGGCGCGCGCGGCATCGCGATCAACGCGTTCCTCGCGGCGTTCAACCTCGTGCCGTACGGCCCGCTCGACGGGAAGACGGTGCTGTCGTGGAGCAAGCCCGTCTGGGCCGCCGTCTTCGTCCCCTCCGCGCTGCTCGCGTTCGGGCTCGTCTTCGTCCTCGGCCTCGGGTTCGGCGGGCCGTTCTGACGGGCGACGCAGCCCGCTCGCGACGGGCCCGGCGGAACGGTGCGTTTTTGCTCTGCGGGCGTGCCCCCACAGACATGACCGAGGCCGACGGGAGCGACGACGGGGGACCGGACGCCGGCGACGAACTCACCTACGCGGACGCGGGCGTCGACATCGACGCGAGCGAGGCCGCGACCGCGGCGCTGATCGGCGCGGTCGGCGCGGACACCGAGGCGGAGGGCTCCGGGAGCGAGTACGCCGGGCTGCTCGACATCGGCGACCGCTACCTCGCACTGGCGACCGACGGCGTCGGGACGAAGCTGCTCGTCGCTGAGGCGCTCGGCGACTACTCGACGGTCGGCATCGACTGTATCGCGATGAACGTGAACGACCTCGTCGCGGCCGGCGTCCGCCCCGTCGCGTTCGTCGACTACCTCGCGGTCGACGAGCCGGACGAGCGCTTCGCCGAGCAGGTGGGCGAGGGGCTCGCCCGCGGCGCGGAGCGCGCCGACATGGAACTCGTCGGCGGCGAGACCGCGGTGATGCCGGAGGTGGTCCGCGGGCTCGACCTGGCGGGCACCTGCGCCGGCCTCGCCGCGAAGGACGGCGTGTTCGACGGGCGGGCGGAGCCGGGCGACGCCCTGGTCGGCTGGCGCTCGTCGGGGATCCACTCGAACGGACTCACGCTGGCGCGGGAGGCGGTGACGCGCGACCACGAGTACGCCGACCCCTGTCCGTTCGAGGGCTACGAGACGCTCGGCGAGGCGCTGCTCGAACCGACCGCCATCTACACCGACCTCCTCGACCCGATGCGCACCCACGGCGTGCGCGGCGCGGCCCACGTGACGGGCGGCGGCTGGACGAACCTCGAACGCCTCGGCGACCACCGCTACGTCGTCGAGGACGCGTTCGACCCCCAGCCGGTCTTCGAGTTCGTTCAACGCGAGGGGAACGTCTCCGACGAGGAGATGCACCGCACGTTCAACATGGGGACCGGCTTCGTCGCCGCCGTCGACCCGGACGCGGCCGAGTCGCTGGCCACCGAGACCGACGGTCGCGTCATCGGTCGCGTCGAGGCCGGGACCGACGCCCCGGACGGCGACGCGACGGTGGCGATCCGCGGGCTGGAGCTGTGATCGGCGCTCGATAGCAGTTATTGTTGCCGGTACTACGGACCGTCGGCCCGGCGCGCCGACGCGGCGTCGTTTATGCCCGTCGGGGCCGAACGGGAGATGATGACAGACCGGGACGCGTCGCCGGACGAGCGCGACGGCGAGGACGGCGAGACGCGCGAGGGCGACGAGCCGGACGACGCGGGACACCTCGACGACGTGGAAGACGGCGCGGGCTGTACGGAGATTTGGGAGCGGCTCTCCGAGCGCCGGGAGGAGTGAACGCGGCCCCGCGTCGATCTCTTACGACAGTTGCGCGGCGATGTCGGCCTCGGTGATGATCCCGACTGTCTCGCCGCCGTCGGTGACCATCACGGCCTTGTAGTGGTCGAGGAGGTTCCGGACCTCGTCGACGGTCGCCGACGGCGCGACCGTCGGGAACGACTCGCTCATCACCTCGCTGACGGGGTGATCGCCGACGTTCTCGCCGGCGTGGACCACGTCGCCCTGACTGATCGACCCGACGGGCACGCCGTTCTGGAGGACGGGGAGCTGCGAGTACGCCTCCGCCTCCATCAGCTCGACCGCCCCGCTCACCGCGTCGTCCGGCGCGACGCTGATCACCGTCTCGTTCATCAGGTCGGCCGCGCGGACGACCTCGCCTTCCGCCTCCTGGAGGGCGTTGACGATCCGGCGCAGCGTCGAGAGCCGCGGGTCGACGTCGCCGCCTTCGATCCGCGCGATGAGGGGCTGGGAGACGTCCGCGGCGTCGGCGAGCTCGCTCTGGGTCAGCTCCAGCGCGGTCCGGCGCTCGCGGAGGTCTTGGGGCGTCGGCAGTTCCATACCGCTGAATTACCTGAGGTTATTAGAAAAGCTTTCGGCACCGACCGATCTCGCGCACTCGCGTCTACCGCTCCGGCGCCTCCTCGTCCTCGTCCGCCTCCGTCTCGAAGACGTCGATGACTTCGAGGGGCACGTCGCGGAGCGCGCCGCCGACCTCGCTTTTCGCGATCCGCTCGGCGTGCTCCTCGCTGTCGGCGTTGAAGATGTCGATCTCCAAGAGGAGTCCCACAAGGGCCGTGTTGGCCGCGAGGAACGCGGCGTCGAACGGCTCGCCGCAGGCCGGACAGCCGGTGACGCCGGGCTCGACCTCGACGTACTGCTTGTCCGTCTCGTTGAGTCGCTTGCCGGCTTCGCTGACCGCGACGCCGATGGCGTCGTCGGTCTCCTCGACGTCACGGACCAACCAGGCGGCCTCCATCGCGACTTCGTAGTTGCTCATACTCGGCCGGAGGAGCCGCAGGGTTTCTTGTCTTGTGGTTCGCCCGCGGTCGACGCGACCGCGGAAGCCGGGCCGATCGGCGGCGAAACGCGCCTTACACGCGGTCGACGACCGCCGCGGTGACCTCGTCGGTCGTCGCCGACCCGCCGAGGTCGCCGGTGCGGGGACCGTCGGAGAGGACGCCCTCCACCGCGTCGCGCACCCGCTGGCCCTCCTCGACGTGCCCGAGGTACTCCAGGAGCATGGCTGCCGAGAGGATGGCCGCCGTGGGGTTCGCGACCCCTTCGCCGGCGATGTCGGGCGCGGTCCCGTGGACCGGCTCGAACAGCGCGTTGTCGTGGCCGACGTTCGCCGAGGGGAGCAGGCCGAGCCCGCCGACGAGGCCCGCGGCCAGGTCGGAGAGCACGTCGCCCGCGAGGTTCGGGCAGACGATCACGCCGTACTGGCTCGGGTCGAGCGGGAGCTTCGTCGCGAACGCGTCCATCAGCTCCTCGTCCGCGTCGACGCCGCGCTCGGCGGCCACGTCGAGCACTTCCTCGCGGAACCGGCCGTCCGTCTCGCGCATCACGTTCGCCTTGTGCGCGACCGTGAACCCCTCGTCGGGGTCGCCCGCGGGGCCGCGCCCGTCGCGGACGAACTCGCAGGCGTACTCCGCTAGCTCGCGCGAGGCCGACGACGTGACGACCCGCGTCAGCGTCGAGAGGTCGTCCGAGAGGCGGTCCTCGTGGCCCGAGTACACGCCCTCGGTGTTCTCGCGGAGGAACACCACGTCCGTCTCCGGGCGGAGCGCGTCGACGCCCGGGAACGCCTTCGCGGGCCGGACGTTGACGAACGAGTCGACCGCCTCGCGCAGCGGGAGGATGACGTCGGCGGCCGTCTCGCCGGCCGCGCCGAACAGCGTCGCGTCCGCGTCGGCGACGCGCTCGTACGTCTCGGCGGGGAGCGCCTCGCCGGTCGCATCCTTCGTCGCGTCGCCCGCGTCGGCGGCGACGAACTCGAACTCGACGTCGATCGACTCCAGCACCTCGACGGCGGCCGGCACGACCTCGCGGCCGATGCCGTCGCCCTCGATGACGACGATCTCGTCGGGCATCCGGTCAGTCGTCCCCCTCGACGTACGGCAGGTCGGCGACCGTCTCGTCGACCTTGCTCCGGTTCGAGTACATCAGCGCGGTCGTGTCCCAGATCCCCTCGACCAAGGCCTCGCGCATCGCGTCGTCGACGTCGACGTCGATGACGGTGTCGCCGTAGGTGACGGTCTCGTTCTCGACGTCCACGTCGATGTTGCCGTCGGGGTTCGCCTCGATCCACTCCTGCAGTTCGACGACCGTCTCGTGGTCCGTCGTGACCGCCGGGATGCCCAGCGACTTGCAGTTGTCGCGGAAGATCTCGGCGTAGGACTCGCCGACGACGCCGTCGATCCCCCACCGCATCATCGCCTGCGGCGCGTGTTCCCGGGAGGAGCCGCAGCCGAAGTTGGAGTTGACGACCGCGATCGACGCCCCCTCGAAGCGGTTGAGCGGGTGGTCGTTGAACTCGCCGTCGTCGTCCCGCCGGGCGTCGTAGAAGAGGTAGTCCGCCATGTTGTCGAACGTGACCTCCTTCATGAACTTTGCCGGCAGGATCTGGTCGGTGTCGACGTCGTCGCCGGGGATCGGGACCCCCGTGCCGGACACCTCGGTGATGTGCTGGTCGTCCGCGTCGTTCGCGCTCATCAGTCGGCCACCTCCTCGACGCCGCCGGCGCCGCCCGTCGGCCCGTCGTCGAGGTACTCGCGCGCGTCGGCGACTTCGCCCTCGACGGCCGCGGCCGCGACCATCGCGGGGCTCATCAGGACGGTGCGGCCGTCCTTCGACCCCTGCCGCCCGATGAAGTTCCGGTTCGACGAGGAGGCGCACACCTCGTCGCCCTCCAGGGCGTCGTCGTTCATCGCGAGGCACATCGAACAGCCGGCGCGGCGCCACTGGAAGCCGGCCTCGATGAACGTCTGGTCGATGCCGCGCTCCTCGCACTGCTGGCGGACGGTCTCGGAGCCGGGGACGGCCAGCGCGCGGACGTCCTCGTCGACCGTGTTCCCTTCTAAGATCTTCGCCGCCTCCTCGAAGTCGGAGAGGCGACCGTTGGTACAGGTGCCGAGGAACGCCACGTCGACGTCGTAGCCGAGCATCGACTGGCCGGCCTCGATGTCCATGTGGTCGAGCGCCTTCGCCGCGGCCTCGCGGTCGGTCCGGGCCTCGAAGTCGTCCGGGTGCGGGACCGGCTCCGAGATCTCTATCACCTGTCC
The DNA here is from genome assembly GCF_005435055.1 of Halorubrum sp. SS7. Classification (NCBI taxonomy): domain Archaea; kingdom Methanobacteriati; phylum Methanobacteriota; class Halobacteria; order Halobacteriales; family Haloferacaceae; genus Halorubrum; species Halorubrum sp. SS7. Next base: position 185,392 of record NZ_SGXV01000001.1, on the reverse strand, counting down.
GGGGTTGATCCCCCAGGTGACGAGCGGGTCGAGCCCGTCGGCGTCGACGGTGACCACGTCGTCGTACTCGGCGTCGTCGTCGGAGCTGATCGACTCCCAGTACGCCTTGCGCTCCTCGAACGCCTCGCCGTCGGGGACGTACTCACGGCCCTTCAGGTACTCGTAGGTGGTCTCGTCCGGGTTGATGTAGCCGGCGCGGGCGCCGCCCTCGATGGACATGTTACACACCGCGAGCCGGCCCTCCATGTCGAGCGCCTCGATGGCGGGGCCGCCGTACTCGTACACGTGCCCGACGCCGCCGTCGACGCCGAGGTCCTGGATCACTTTCAGGATCACGTCCTTCGCGTAGACGCCCTCGCCGAGCTCGCCCTCGACGTTGACCCGACGGATCTTCTGTTTGTCCGCGGCGATACAGCCGGTGGCGAGCACGTCGCGGATCTGGCTCGTCCCGATGCCGACGCCGATGGAGCCGAACGCACCGTGGGTCGCGGTGTGGCTGTCGCCGCAGGCGACGGTCATCCCGGGCTGGGAGAGTCCCAGCTCCGGGGCGACGACGTGGGTGATCCCCTGCTTGCCGGACTCGAAGCCGAAGAACGTGATCCCGCTGTCGCTCACGTTGCGTTCGAGCGCGGAGAGCATCTCCTCGGCCTGGTCGTCGGCGAGGGGACGCTCGCGCTTGTCGGCCTCGGTGGGCGCGATGTGGTCCGTCGTCGCGAACGTCCGGTCGGGGTACGCAACGTCGAGCTCGCGCTCGCGCAGCATGCCGAACGCCTGCGGGCTCGTCACCTCGTGGACGAGGTGGAGCCCGATGAACAGCTGGTCCTGCCCGTTCGGGAGCTCGGTGACCTTGTGTCGGTCCCACACCTTGTCGTACAGCGTCCCCTCGCTCATCAGGCGGTCACCTCTGCCGACTCCTCCTCGTCCTCGTCGGCCGACTCCTCCCACGCGAACAGACCGCGCAGCTCGTCGCCGACGGCCTCGATGTCGTGGTTCTTCTCCGCGTTCCGGAGCTGCGTGTAGGAGGGCCGCCCGGCCTGGTTCTCCGCGATCCACTCGCGGGCGAACTGCCCGTTCTGGACCTTCTCTAAGACCTCCTCCATGTTCTCGCGGGCGTGCTCGTCGACGACCACGTCGCCCTGCGTGAGCCCGCCGTACTCGGCCGTGTCGGAGACGGAGTCCCACATCTCGCCGAGCCCGCCCTCGTACATCAGGTCGACGATGAGCTTCAGCTCGTTGAGGCACTCGAAGTACGCCATCTCGGGGGAGTAGCCCGCGTCGACGAGCGTCTCGTACCCCTGCTTGACGAGCGACGTGACGCCGCCGCAGAGGACGGCCTGCTCGCCGAACAGGTCGGTCTCGGTCTCCTCGCGGAACGTCGTCTCGACGACGCCGGCGCGCGTACAGCCGATGGCGGCCGCGTACGCGAGCCCCTCGTCGCGGGCGTCGCCGGTCGCGTCCTGATACACCGCGAGCAGGCCGGGCGTCCCCTGGTCGTTCTCGTAGTTCCGGCGGACGAGGTGGCCCGGCGACTTGGGCGCGACCATCGTCACGTCCACGTCCTCCGGCGGCTGGATCTGGTTGTAGTGTATGTTGAACCCGTGCGCGAACTGCAGCGTGTCGCCCGCGTCGAGGTTCGGTTCGATCGCGTTCTCGTACACGTCCGGCTGGACGGTGTCGGGGACGAGGACGCTCACCACGTCGGCCTCGGCGGCCGCGTCGGCGGGCGTCTCGACGCGGAGCCCGTCGCTCTCGGCGGCGGCCCGCGAGGAGCTGTCCTCGCGGAGGCCGACGATCACGTCGACCCCGCTGTCGGCGAGGTTCTGCGCGTGGGCGTGGCCCTGCGAGCCGTAGCCGAGGACGGCCACCGTCTTGTGCGCGATGGCCTCCTCGTCCGCGTCGTCGTCGTAGTATACTGTCGAGTCGAACGTCTGCGTGTCGTCTTCGGTCATGTGTATCGTGTTGTGTCCGCGTGGGTCCGCGCGTCAGTCGTCGTGCGTTGTCGGTTCGCCGGCCGTTCCGGGTTTCTCTCCTGGCGCCGTGGGGGTGTCGCCGCGCGCGAGGGCGGTCGGGCCCGTCCGCGCGATCTCGACGATGCCGAACCGGTCGAAGGCGCTTATCGCGCTGTCGATGCTCGCCTTGTCGCCGGTGAGCTCGACCGTGATCGTGTCCGGGCCGGCGTCGACCGTCCGGCCGTCGTACATCTCGGAGACCGCGTGGACCGCGGCGGGGTCGTCGGCCTCGACCTTCAGCAAGACGAGCTCCGAGGTGACCGCGTCGCCCGCGACCTCGCCGACCGAGATGACCGGCTTCAGCTTCGCCATCTGCTTTTCGATCTGGTCGATGCCGGGGTCCGTCTCCTCGACGACCATCGTGATCCGCGAGTGGCCGTCGACCGTCGTCGGCCCGACCGTCAGGCTCTCGATGTTGAACTGGCGCCGGGAGACGAGCCCGGAGACGCGCGCGAGCACGCCGGGCTCGTCCTCCACGAGCGCCGAGATGACGGCGCGCCGCGACTCGTGTTCGGCCTCGACGACCGGGTCGATCCGGATCCCCTCGAGGTTCCGGCGGCCCTCGGGGTGGTCGCGCTCGTCCGGCCCGGGCTGTTCGTCCGGGAGGGGCCTCGAGTCGCCCTCCGGCGCGCCGGCGGACGGGGAATCGCCGCTCATAGCTGGTCCTCCGCGGCCGCGAACTTCCCGTTCGCGCCGCCGCTCGGCACCATCGGCAGGACGTTCTCCTCGGGGTCGACGTGGAAGTCGATCACGGCCGGCCCCTCGTAGTCGAGCGCCTCCTCGACCGCGGGCGCGACCTCGTCGTAGTCGTCGACGCGCAGGCCGAGGGCGCCGAACGCCTCCGCGAGCTTGTCGAACTCGGGCATCCACGTGTAGTCGGACGCCATGTGGCGCCCCTCGTAGAAGGCGTCCTGCCACTGGCGCACCATGCCGATGTACTCGTTGTTCAGCACGGCGATGGTGACGTCTAACTCCTCGCGGACCGCGACCGACAGCTCCTGCATCGTCATCAGGAAGGAGCCGTCGCCGTCGAAACACACCACGTCGCGGTCCTCCTCGCCCATCGTGTCGGCGGCGACGCGCGCGCCGACCGCGGCGGGCACGCCGTACCCCATCGTGCCGAGCCCGTGCGAGGAGACCCACGTGCGGGGCTCCGTGTACGTCCAGAACTGCGAGGCCCACATCTGGTGTTGCCCGACGCCGGTCGTCACGATGGTGTCGTCGTCGGTCGCCTCGTCGAACGCCTCGACGACGAACTGCGGCTTCAGCGGCTCGTCGTCCGGCGTCGCGTACGTGAGCGGGTACGTCTCCTTCCACTCCTCGCAGCGCTCGCGCCACGCGGCGGCGTCGGGCGCCTCGCGGACCGCCGCCGTCAACTGGTCCAACACGCGCCCGGCGTCGCCGATCAGCGGGTAGTCGGCGTGGACGTTCTTGCTGATCTCCGCGGGGTCGATGTCGACGTGGATGACCTCGGCCTCGGGCGCGAACGTGTCGATGCCGCCCGTGAGGCGGTCGTCGAACCGCGTGCCGACCGCGATCAGGCAGTCGGTGTGGGTGATCGCGAGGTTCGCGTAGCCGGTGCCGTGCATCCCCGCCCACGAGAGGCAGAGGTCGTCGTCCTCGGGGAACGAGCCGATGCCGGGCATCGTCGTGGTCACGGGGATGCCGTAGCTCCGGGCGAAGGTCCGCGCCTCGTCGCTCGCGTCGCCCTTGATGACGCCCCCGCCGAACAGGCAGATGGGGCGTTCGGCGGCCTCGATGGCGCGCGCGGCCTCCTCGACCGCGTCGGCGTCGGCGTTCGGGTCGGGATCGGTGCCGGCCGGCGGCGTCGCCGGCCCGGGCGTCCGGTCCGTCTCGTCCTGCGTCACGTCCTTTGGGAGGTCGACGAGGGTCGGCCCCGGGCGTCCGGCCCGCGACAGTTCGAACGCCTCGCCGACGGTGTCGCCGACGGTGTCCGCGCCGCCCGCGAAGTAGTTGTGCTTCGTGATGGGGCGGGTGACCCCGACCGTGTCCGTCTCCTGGAACGCGTCGTTCCCGACGAACTCCGTCGGGACCTGGCCGGTCAGCGCGACCATCGCGTCGGAGTCCATGTCGGCGTCGGCGATGCCGGTGACGAGGTTCGTCGCGCCCGGGCCGGACGTGGCCATACAGAGGCCCGGCTCGCCGGCGACGACGCCGTACGCGTCGGCGGCGTGGGCCGCGCCCTGCTCGTGGGCCATCGTCACGTGCCGGATCGACGAGTCGTACAGGGCGTCGTAGACGGGCATGATCGCGCCGCCCTGAACGCCGAAGGCGGTCTTCGCGCCCGCGGCCTCGAGGGCGGCGACGACCGACTCGGCGCCGGTCGAGACGGCGCCCGCGGCCGGTCCGTCGTCCGGGTCGGTCGGTTCCTCGGTCGCGCCGTCGTCCGACTCGTCGGCGTCGGATCGCGGCTGTGCTGCTGTGTCGCTCATTGTCGTGGTGGTGTGCGGTGTGGCATCTGGCGGGTTGTCGTGTCGGTCGCTGCGAACGCGGGGCGGCCGGGGGCGGCCTCGACCCGTCGAGCGCGGCACTCCGGGGCTCGGGAACGGTCCGGCCGCCGGCGTTCGGCGGTGCGTCGCGTCGGTGAGGAAGGGGTAGTGTAGGGGGTCAGACCCCTACGATGATCGGCGCGACGGCTCCCGGGACGCTCGCGTGCGCCGCGGCCGTGGAACGCCGTCGCATCTCGCCCGAGGCAACGCGGCCGGGGTATAAATTCCTGTCGGGGGACGCGGCGCCGGGCGGCGCACGGCCCCTCGGTCGGGTGCTCCCGCGACCGCCCTCGCGGTCGCTCGGGGGGCGCTCCGGTCGGGGCGGGGTCCATCAGACCCGGACCTCCTCCTCGCGCGTGACGCCCGCCTCCTCGGCGAACCGCTCGACGTCGCCGGCGGTCACCTGCCGCTTGCCGGCGCCGTACTCCTTGACCCGCTTGGTTATCTTCCGGACCTCGCTGTCCGTGGGGTCGAAGCCGGCCTCAACCAAGTGCTTGCGCACGCTGTGCGTGCCGGTGTGTTTGCCCAGCACGAACTCGCGCTCCGCGCCCACCATCTCCGGGGTCATCACGCCGGTCTCGAACGTGTCGGCGTTCTCGATGACGCCCGCGGCGTGGATGCCGGACTCGTGGGCGAACGCGTTCCGCCCGGTGATCGGCTTGTTCGCCGGCACCGGGATGTCCGAGGCCTCCTCGACGATCCGGGCCAGCTTGGTGATCTGGGTCGTGTCGATGCCGGTGTCGACGCCGTACACCGACTCGACGGCCATGACGACCTCCTCGTAGGCGGCGTTGCCGGCGCGCTCGCCGATCCCGTTGACCGACACCTGCGCCTGCTCCGCGCCGTTCTCGAAGCCCGTGACCGCGTTCGCGGCGGCCATGCCGAAGTCGTCGTGCGTGTGGACGTCGACGCGCGCGTCGGTCGCCTCCACGACGGCGTTGACCGTCTCGCCGAAGCTGGTCGGCATCCCCACGCCGCAGGTGTCGGGGATGTTGATCCAGTCGGTGCCGGCATCGGAGACGGCCTCGACGATGTCGATCAGGTACTCCGGGTCCGTCCGGGTGGCGTCCATCGGCGAGAACATGCACTCGACGCCGGCGTCTTTCACCTGCTCGACGGCGTCGACCGCTCGCCCCTTCGCCTCCTCGCGGGTCGCGTGCATCGAGTCCTCCAGCTGGACGTCGCTGGTGGAGACGAACACGTGGACCATCTCGACGCCGGAGTCGATGGCGGCCTCGATGTCGCCCTCGACGACCCGCGCCAGTCCGCAGACAGTGGTGTCCGTCGCGGCGGCGATGTCGCTGACCGCCTCGAACTCCGTGTCCGAGTTGACCGGGAACCCCGCCTCGATGACGTGGGTGTTCATGTCGTCCAGCGTCGCCGCTATGCGGCGTTTCTCATCGTAGCTGAACGACGTACGTGGTGACTGTTCTCCGTCTCGCAGGGTCGTGTCGAAGATCCGTACCGGACCTATGTCGACGTTAGAAGCTATCGTGCCCTGGAAGAACTCGATCCGCCGGGGTGTCCGACGAAGCCTCCGTGATGTCTGTCATCGATTCACGACAAGACGGTCGCGTACTTAACGGTTTGGACGATCGCAAAATCGGAGCGGACCGGCAGTTCGGCGTGACGCGAGGGGAACCGAGAGAACCGCATGACAGCGCCGGTATCAATACACCTTAAGGAGATTATACACACACCGGTGATCGATGACCTATTCCGATCCGGAAGCCGGTTAATAAGCCGAATCGACGTTCGTTTCCTTCGATCCGCGGCCGGCGCGCGGTGGGAACGCGCGGCGCGGCACGCGGTAGCAAGGGGGGCGACGGAAGGCGGCGGGCAGCGCGCGGCGCCGCGTATCGGTGAGCGGCGCCGCGTATCGGCGTGCGCCGCCCGCCGGTGCCCGTCGGGGATCGCTGCGGTCCGCCCTCACCGACCGAGCGCCGCCGTCACCTCGCGCCGGAGCGCGACCAGGTCGGGGTCCGCCCGGTCGCGGGGGCGGTCGATGTCCACGTCGACGACCGACTCGACCGTGCCGGGCTGACCGCCGAGGACGGCGACGCGGTCCGCGAGGTAGACGGCCTCCTCGACGTCGTGGGTGACGAGGACGACGGTCGTCCCCCGCTCCGCCCACACGTCGAGCAGGTGGTCCTGCTGGTCGGCCTTCGTCAGCCGGTCGAGCGCCGAGAACGGCTCGTCGAGCAGCAGCACGGACGGGTCGTAGGCGAGGCCCCGGGCGAGCGCGACGCGCTGGGCCATGCCGCCGGAGAGTTCGCCCGGGCGGCTCTCGGCGAACCCGTCGAGCCCGACCGTCTCGATCAGGTCGTCGACGCGCCCGCGGGCCGCCTCGGTGTCGGGGTCCACGTCCGCCGGGAGCCCGACCGCGACGTTCTCGCGCACATCCGCCCAGTCGAGCAGTCGGGGCTCCTGGAACACCATCCCAACGGCGTCGCTGCCGCCGTCGCGCACGTCCGTCCCGTCGACCGTGACGCGCCCCTCGAACGCCGGTTCGAGCCCGGAGAGCACGCGGAGCAGCGTCGACTTGCCGCAGCCCGACGGGCCGACGACGGCGACGAACTCCCCGTCCGCGACCGCGAGGTCGACCCCGTCGAGCGCGACGGTGTCGTCGTACCGCTTGCGGAGACCGTCGACCGCGAGGACGGGGTCCGCGTCCGAGGGCGCGGCGTCGGCGGTCGGCGCCGCGGCGTCGGCGTCAGCGTCCGACGACACGGTCTCTCACCTCCCTCACCGCGAGGTCCGAGCAGTTGCCGAGGAACGCGAAGAGCAGGATCGACCCGACGATGATGTCGGGCCGCGCGAGGGTCCGCCCGTCGCTCAGCAGGAACCCGATCCCCTGGCTCGCCGCGATCAGTTCGGCGGCGACCACGAACATCCACGCCAGCCCGACGCCGCCGCGGATCCCGACGAGCAGGTCCGGGAGCGCGGCCGGGAACACGACCCGCCGCAGCGACTCGACGCGGCCGAGGTCGTACACCTCGGCGACCTCCAGCAGCTCCTCGTCGACCGCGGCGATGCCGGTCGAGAGGTTGAGGTACACCGGGAAGAACGCGCCGACGGCGATGAGCAGCACCTTCGCGGTCTCGCCGATGCCGAACCAGAGGAGGAACAGCGGCACCCACGCCAGCGACGGGATGTTCTTCAGGCTCTGTAACAGCGGGTCGAGCAGGTCGCTCGCGGTCCGCGAGAGCCCGGTCGCGGTCCCGAACAGAATTCCGACGGCGATCCCGAGGCCCGCGCCGAGGACGACGCGCTGAACGGTGATCGCGACGTGACCCCACAGCTCGCCCGAGGCAGCCATCCCCCAGAGCGTCTCCGCCACCCGCAGCGGCGCCGGCAGCTGGTGGGCCGCGAAGACCCCGGTCGCGACCGCGACGTGCCAGACGACGACGAGCGCGGCGGGAACGAGCAGCCCGAGCAGCGGCCGGAGCCGGCCCGCGGCGGGGAGCGGGACCGGTCCGAGACCGCGCGACTCGGCGCTCCGGGCCGACCCGTCCCCGTCCGATCCGCGGCGGGCCTCGGACTCGTGACGGGTGTCCGCGGCCATCTCAGACGACCTCGGTCGCGAACTCGGAGTCGATCAGCTCGTCGACGGTGCCGGCGGGGTCGGCGTCGTCGGTCACGAGCCCCTCGCGTTCGAGGATCGGCGAGAGGTCCGAGAGCAGTTCGCGGTGCGGCTCGCCCGGGACGGGCTCGGAGAGGTCGGTCCGCCGGGTGAACACGCGCTCCGCGACCGGCGCCGACATCTCGGAGGCGTCCGCGAGGATCCCCGCGGTCGCCTCGGGGTTCTCGATCGCCCACTCGCGGCCGCGCTCGTAGGCCTCAAGGACGCGGCGCGCCTGCTCCGTGCGGTCCGCGAGGAACCCGTCGAGGAAGTTCAGGAAGCCGTAGGTGTTGTACCGCGGCTCGCGGAAGAACAGCTCGGCCCCGTCGTGTTCGAGCTCGAGCTCGGCCATGTGCGGGTCGAGCCCGGCCCACGCGTCCACGTCGCCACGGACCAGCGCGGACTGCCCCTCCGGGTGCTGGAGGTTGACGACCTCGACGTCGTCCTCGCTCAGCCCGGCGTCGCCGAGCGCCTGCAGCAGGAAGAAGTACGGGTCAGTCCCGCGGGTCGCGGCGACCCGCTTCCCCTCCAGGTCCGCGACCGACTCGATGCCGGTCTCCTGGAAGGTGACGAGCGCCGTCCACTCGGGCTCCGAGTAGACGTACGGCGTCGTGATCGGCACGCCGTTCGTGCGCGCCATCAGCGCCGCGATGCCGGCGGTCGAGGAGACGTCGGCCTCGCCGCTCTGCGCGTACTCGTTCGCCTGGTTGCTGCCGAGGCTCAACACCCACTCGACGTCGGTGCCGGTGTCCGCGAACGCCGCCTCGAGCCAGCCCTTCTCGCGCAGCACGAGGCTGACCGGATTGTAGTACGCGTAGTCGACCGTCACCGTCCCCGAGCCGCTCCCGCCCCCGACGCAGCCGGCGACGAGCGAGCCGCCGATCGCCGCGCCGGTACCGCGCAAGAACTGTCTTCGCTCCATCGTGACTCCTCGTACCGGTGCCACTCATAAACCGATATGGCTATTGAGAATATTCGGCTACGGCTATGATGCTCACGAGTTATTTATTTTCACCAGTGGCGACGGTTCACACGCGAACAGAACGCGGCGTCGACCGCGCTGTCGCCCGGACGCGCGGTTCGCTCGCGGTCGCCCGCACGGTCGAAGGCGTTCGGCTCGCGTTCGGGGTACCGGATCATGTTGCGGACTCCTCGCGGCGTCCGGTCTCGGCCGCGAGGGGCACTGACTGAGGAAGAAGAGTTCCTCCGCGATTACATCCCCATGTCGGCGGCGGCGTCCGGAACCGGGAGATCCGGGACGGCGACGCCGAGGAGTTCGGCGGCGTGGTCGAGCGCCATGTCGAACCCGTAGTACCGCTCCAGTTCGTCGCCGTCGGGGCCGGGCCGGACCTTCAGCATGGCGTACCCCTCGACGTTCTGCGCGACGGTCGCCTCGCGGCCGTCCCGCGAGAAAGTGAGCCGTCGTTCGCCGTCCGTCTCCTCGTACCGCGCCTCGATCCCGTTCGCCGACGCGGCCTCCGTGTCGGTCATACCCGCAATACGGGCCGGACCCTGTCGAACCTGTCGGTCGTTACCGGGGGTCCCACCCGTGGAACTCGGTCCCGGGCTCCAGTTCGAGGTCGAACGCGTCGATCATCCCGCCGAGCGCGTCGTACCCCCGCGCGGTCGCGGCGATGCCGACGATCGCCACGTCGTCGTACAGCGCCGCGACCTCGTCGTGCGCGACCGCGTCGACCTCGCCGCGGACGACAGCGAGGGCGTACTCGATCAGGGTCGTCTCGTCGTCGCCGAAGGGGCCGGTGTCCCCGCGCCCGAGCGCCGCGATCTCGTCGTCGCCGATCCCCACCCCGCGGGCGATGTTGACGTGCTGGTGCCACTCGTAGCGGTTGCCGACCTCGCTTGCGACCGCCAGGATGACGAGCTCGCGCTCCCGCTCAGTGAGCCCGCTGTCGGTCCACAGCGACCCGAGGAACGACCGCAGCCCCGCCAACACCTCGGGGTTGTTGCCGACCGACTGGTACACGTGGAGCGGTTTCCCCTGAAGCGACGACTCCAGGAGGTCCTCGTACTCGTCCGGCACGTCCGACGCCTCGACGTAGGGAACTCGGGCCATGCCGGGCGGTCGCGCCGGCGGGGCATAGGTGTACGCGCCTCGGTATCGTTCGCCGCGAACGGCGGCGGATCGGGTCCGTCGCCGTCCGCCGACCGCTCTCGGGGCGGGCGGCGGCGATCCGCGATGGCAAGGTTAAGGGACGCCACGCACCAACTGGCGGCAATGAGTACCGAGGTGACCCGCCGCCGGGCGTGGGTGATGGCCGCCCGGCCCCAGACGCTCCCGGCCGCGGCCGCGCCGGTGATCGTCGGCGTCGGGCTGGCGCTCGCCGACGGGGTGTTCGCCCCGTTGCCCGCGCTGGCGGCGCTCGTCGGCGCGGCGCTGATCCAGGTCGGGACGAACTTCGCGAACGACTACTACGACGCGATCCAGGGCGCCGACACCGACGACCGCGAGGGGTTCACCCGCGTCGTCGCCAGCGGCCTCATCGAGCCGGCCGAGGTGAAGCGGGCGATGTGGCTCACCTTCGCGGCCGCCATCGGCGTCGGCACCTACCTCGTCGCCGTCGGCGGCGTCCCGATACTCGTGATCGGACTCGCCTCCGTCGCGGCCGGCATCGCCTACACCGGCGGGCCGTACCCGCTCGGCTACCACGGGCTCGGCGACCTCTTCGTGTTCGTCTTCTTCGGCGTGATCGCGGTGACGGGGACGTACTACGTCCAGGCGGCCGCGCTCCTCGCCGGGTGGTTCCCGGTCGGGGTGCCCGGTGAGACCGTCACCGTCGGGGCCGCGGTCGCGAGCCTCCCGATCGCCGCGCTGTCGACGAACATCCTCGTCGTCAACAACCTCCGCGACCGCGAGGAGGACGCCTCGACCGGCAAGCGCACGCTCGCGGTCCGCTTCGGCTACCGGTTCGCCCGCGGCGAGTACCTCGCGATGCTCGCCCTCGCGTACCTCGCCCCGCTGTGGTTCGTCGCGCGCGGGGAGGGCCTCGCGACGCTGCTCCCGCTCGTCACGCTCCCGCTGGCGGCGACCGTCGCGCGGACCGTGCTGACCGAGACCTCCGGCGAGGCGCTCAACCCAGCGCTCGAATCGACCGGCAAACTGCTCGCCGCGTACGCCGTCGCGTTCGCGGTCGGACTGGCGGTGTGACCGACGACGACCCGCGCGGCGAGGGGCCGGCCCGGACCGTTCGACACCGGCCGTTCGCGCTCGACCTGACCCGTCCGCTCGGCACCGCACGCGGGGAGATCAGCCGCCGGGAGGGGTTCGTGGTCACCGTTGAACGAGAGACGGGCGGGGACGGCGCGGTCGGTCTCGGCGAGGCGACGCCGCTCCCGGGGTGGACGGAGTCGCGGGAGGCCTGCGAGACCGCGCTCGACGGCCTCGGCGACCGGGGCGAAGTCGAGTCGCCCGCGGAGGCGCCGGACGCGGCGTCGACGCCGGCCGCGCGCCACGGCGTCTCGCTCGCGGTCGCCGACGCCGCGGCCCGCGAGCGCGGACGGCCCCTCGCGGCTCACCTCGCGGACGCGGCCGGCGTCGGCGCCGCCCCCGCAGACGCGGTCCCGGTCAACGCGACCGTCGGGGACGGCTCTCCGGCGGAGACCGCCGCCGACGCGAGGCGCGCGGTCGAGGGGGGGTTCGACTGCCTGAAGGTGAAGGTCGGCGCCCGCGACGTCGACGCCGACGTCGAGCGCGTCCGCGCCGTCCGGGAGGCCGTCGGCGACGCGGTCGCGCTCCGCGCCGACGCGAACGGCGCGTGGGACCGCGAGACGGCGTCCCGCGCGCTGGACGTGCTGGCCCCCTTCGACCTCGCGTACGTCGAACAGCCGCTCCCGGCGGACGACCTCGACGGGCTGGCGGCGCTTCGTCGGGGCGACCCGGCCGACGGCGGCGAGAGCGACGACGGAGGCAAGGGCGACGACGGCGGCGACGGAGTCCCGATCGCCGCCGACGAGTCGGTCGCGGCTCGCGGGATCGACGCGGTGCTCGACGCGGGCGCGGCCGACGCGGTCGTGCTCAAGCCGATGGCGCTCGGCGGGCCGGACCGCGCGCTCGCGGCCGCGCTTCGGGCGCGGGAGTCCGGCGTCGACCCGGTCGTCACCACCACGATCGACGCGGTGGTCGCGCGGACGGCCGCCGTCCACGTCGCGGCCGCGGTCCCCGACGTGTCGCCCTGCGGCCTCGCGACCGCGTCGCTGCTCGACGACGACCTGGCGCCGGACCCCTGCCCGGTCGAGGGCGGCCGGATCGCGGTCCCGACCGGTCCCGGCCTCGCCGGGGGCGCGTTCGACGACCTGCGGCGGTAGCGGGGCGGGGGCCGACCCGTCGCTCGCCGCAGGGGGACGGACTTTTCACCGCGACCGGCGAACGGAGGGGTATGAGCGAGTGGACCGACGCCATCGTCGGCGAGCGGATGACCGTCGACAACCAGTTCAACGAGCGCGTCGCGGCGTCGCGCTTCTCCAGCCAGGAGTGGGGACTGATCATGACGGCCACCGAGTTCGAGATCGAGAACGCCGACGACCCGGAGGCCGCCCGCGTCGTCGCGGACACGTCGAGCCTGCCCGCGATCATGCCCGAACTGGAGAACCTCCGGTCGCAGATGGCGGGGATGGGCGGCGCCCCCGGCGGCGACTCGGGCGGCTCCGGCGGCGGCGTCGTCGACTCGATAAAGGGCGCGCTCGGACTCGGCGGTGGCGGCGGCGGTGGGCCGTCCGACGAGGAACTGGAGGCCGCCGAGCGGCTCGTCCAGGAGTACGCCGACGAGCTACAGGCGCACTTAGAGGAGGTCGGGAAGTGGGAACAGGTCCGGGTCGCGTATCAGGAGTAGCGGGGCGGCCCGGGAGGCAGGGCCGACGCCGGGCTTACTTCAGGTCGCTGCCGCGGAACAGCGTCAGCTCCTCCGCCTCGTAGATGTTGATCAGTTCGCTCACGATCTCGTCGTACTCCTCGTCGTCGACCCGGAGCGCGTCGAGCCGCTCGACCGTCTCCTCGTCGAGGTGGATCTGGGGCATACGCGGCGGTTGGTCGGCGAGGGAATAAAAAATGTCGACGGGCGTGATCCCTGACGGCGTCGCCGAGGCGGACTCGGTTCGCGGCGCTCGGCGCAGCGTCAGTCGCGTCACTCGGACTCGCTGCGGAGTTCGGTCGGGTCGCCGGCGCCGGACTCGTCGGTCGCGAGCGCCTTCCGAGCCGATGCTTCGACGTCCTCGACGGTAAGATCGACGGTCGGAGGCACGAACTGACCGTTGAGGAACAGCGTGGTGTCGGGCTCGGTCGACCAGTCTGCCACCACTTCCGAGGAGAGAATCGGCTGCTCCGTCGGGTCGCGTCCCACGAGCCGTGTCTTCTCGTCGAAACAGTCGTAGACGATCTGATACTCCGCCCCGAGCCACGAAGCCGGGGAAAGCACCGTTCGCCAAATGACTCGGTGTTGCGACTCCGAGACGGACTCGACGGAGATGAGCCTCGGCGTCGGAGGATTCGGAGGCATCACGTTGGTGGAGCAGTTCCCCGCGAAGCGGACCGGGGGGTGACTGGGAAGCCGTAGCGTCGCGAGGGCCGTGTCGAGCGGGAGGCCTTCGGCGGCGAGCAGTTCGATCGCGGTTCGAAGCTGGTCTGCCGGGAGGTGACCGTCGATCACCGCGGCCCCGGTGCCGCCGCGGCGGACCGTGTTGACGGCGACGGCGGGACGTGAACTTCCCTCGAAGACGCTGACGGCCGGAGCCGATCGGCCGTCGGCCGCCGGGTAACGAGGGAGGTCGTCCGCGACCGGCAGGCCTCCGCGAACCGGGAGATCGGAGTACAACAGGTCGATCGACGGGTCAGACAGCGCGTCCGCGACGGAGTCCGCGGTCGGGGTTCCGAGAACCGAGAGCGACCCGACGCCGGCCGGCGTCGACGGGCTCGTGAGCGCCTCGCGCAGTCGCCGGGCTCGCTCATCGGACCGGATGAGGAGGGTGACGTTCGCGTCTCCGGCGTCCGGGGGCGTCCGCCGAAGTTCGTGTTCGTACGCCGCCGGGAGCGCCGCGGCGGTCCACTCCGGTATCGGATCCAGGGCGGGAACCGAGTCGCCCTCGCGGGAGGAGAGCGATCGGCTGCCGGTCGGCCGGTCCGCCGTCGTGACTCCGACCGGATCCCCCGAGCGAACCCCCTCGGCGGAGCCACGGACTCGAATCGGCGCGAGGACGTGCGCGAGGTGCGGCAGGAGCTCGGCCCCTTCGGGGCCGGGACGGAGTACCGCTTCCGTCGCCCACTCGGGAGCGTACGGTTCGACGGTTTCCGCGTCGACTTCCAGGAACTCCATCAGCCGTTCGCTCAGCGAGAGATCGTCCAGGTTCGGCGGGTAAAACGGCAGTTGCGGGCCGACTAGGTCGTACTCCACCCTGTCGGAGATCGTGTAGCCGTCGGTCCGCACGAGCGTGTCGAGGAAGAACCACGTGCGAAGCAGGTCCGTTGCCCGCTCTTCGAGCCGGTGGCCGTCGGTGGGAAGCCGCTCTGTGTACCCGTTTTCGAGCCGGACGGCCGGCGCCTCGCCGATCGTCATCCGGGCCCCGAGGTAGTAGGCGAGCGTCGAGAGGCGGTACACGTCGGCGTACGTCGGTCGGACGACTACCTCGACGCCCGTGTCCGGGACGGTCAGCGGGCTCGGGATTTCGAGCGACTCCCCTCGGCGGATGCGGGGCGGGTATCCGCGAAGCGTCGGCCAGGACCGCTCCGCCGAAAACTCTCTGATGGACGATCCCAGCACCGACACCGCCTCCGCGAGGGCTTCCGGGTCGTCCGGGACGGTGATCGTCGCCTCCGGACGGGTATGGAGCGAGCGGGCGCCGAGGGAGACGGTCGCGGGACGGTCCAGCGATATCTCGACCGATTCCGGTCCCTCGACTCCGCTGACCGACAGCTCCGCGTCTTCGACCCTGAGAGTCGACTTCACTGCGCCCGTGGTCTCGACACAGTACGATCCCCGCGGGAATTCCGTCGGGTCGTTCGGGCGCCCGATGAACTCGCCCTCGGCGTCGCGCACGACGATCGACGTGTAGGCCGGGACGACGAGCGACGTCGCCTCGAAGCTGACGGCGTTGTCGACCGGAGAGGGGAACAGCGCCGGGAGCGCCGGCGAGAGCTCCGGTTCGCGGTCAACGCGGAACTCCATCTGCTCGCCCTCGATCACGTCGCGGACCGTGAGCGTCGTCCCGTTGACCTCGAACCCGATACGCTCGTCCGAAACCCCGTCTTTCACGAGTTTATTCTGGTTCGCCAACACGTATGAGCGTGTCGATAATCTCCGGGTTCCGGGATTCTGAAACGTGTTCTGAGATTTTACGCACCCCCACTAATTTCGTCCTGACAACAATGTTAACACGGCTCCGCGCGGAACGAGGGGCATGAACGATGCCGGGTCGGAGCCGATCGAACGGGCCCTCGCGGCGGCGTTTCCGGACCGGGCCGTAGACCGGTTGACTGGCGTCGGCCCCTCGTGGAACGGCGCCAACGAGACGGTCGGCGTCGTCTTCGCCGACGGTGGCCGGGCGTTCCTCAAGGTCGCGCTGGCCGACGAGAGCCGCCGGATCGCCCGGGAGCGCGCCGTGCTCCGGTACGTCGTGGAACACGGGCCCCTCTCGGTCCCCGAGGTATTGGGGGCCGAGCCCGACGGCGACCCGGCGTACCTCGCGACGGCGCCGGCGCCCGGCCGAGGGCTGTTGGACGCCTACGAGGCGGCGAGCGACGACGAGCGCGAGCGACTGCTCCGCCGCGTCGGGGCCGCGCTCGCCGCGCTCCACGCCGACCGGTTCCCGGACCACGGGGAGATAGTCGGGGCAGGCACGGAGCGCGGGAGCGCGGCGGAGCGCACGGCGACCGCGGAGAAAGGAACGTCCCCGGGACCCGACGGGCCAACCGGACTCTCCATAGAGTTCGCGCCGTGGTCCGACGTGCTGCTCGCGACGATCGAGCGGACCCGAGAGATCGGCACCTCCGAGCGGCTCGCGGGCCACTACGACGCGGTGATCGACTGCGTCCGCGCGAACCGGGGGACGCTCGACGAGGCGCCGGCCGCGCTGCTCCACGGCGACGTCACGAAGCCGAACCTCTTCGTCGACGCCGACGCGGTGGCGGCGATCGACTGGGAGCTGTCCCACGTCGGCGACCCGGCGCGGGACCTCGTCCGCGCGGAGGACCAACTGCTCAACGGCTTCGACTCGACCGGCCCAGAGCGGTTCGCCGCCGCCCTCCGCGAGGGGTACCGCGAGCGGGCCGGGGGGCTCCCGGCGGGGTTCGAGCGGCGCCGCCCCGTCTACGAGGTCGTCAGGATGCTCGGACGGTCGGGGTTCGTCGACCAGTGGGCGACGTACCTCGACGAGCCGGTCGACGCCCTGATCGAACGCGCGGACGCCGAGTTACGGGCGCGGCTCGACGCCGTCTGACCGCGGCGGAGAGTCGGCCGCCCGCCTCAGCGGTTCCACGCCGCGTCGTCCGGGTCGATCTGTCGCTGGCCCGGGTCGAGCGCGTCGATGGCGTCGAGGTCGGACTCGGGCAGGTCGATGTCGAGCGCGCGCAGGTTCTCGCGGACGTGGTCGCCGCGCGCCTTCGGGATCGGGGCGACGCCGCGGTCGAGCGCCCACGCGAGCGCGACGACCGCGGGCGAGAGATCGTTCCGCTCCGCGATCGCGGCGACCTCCGGGTCGTCGAGGATCTCGCCCCGGCCGAGCGGGGAGTAGCCGACGAGGCGGTGGTCGCCCTCGGCGGCGAGCGCGCGCAGTTCCGGCTGGCGGAACCGCGGGTGGCACTCGACCTGGTGGGCCGCGATCGGCGCGTCGAGGATCTCGCGCGCCTCGCGCAGCAGGTCGGGGGTGAAGTTCGAGACGCCGACGTGGTCGGTCACGCCCGCGTCGCGGAGGTCGTCGAACGCCGGCAGCGTCGCCTCCGGGTCGTACGCCCGGATCGGCCAGTGGACGTACAGGAGGTCGACGCGGTCGAGGCCGAGGCGGTCGAGGCTCTCGCGCGCCGTCTCCCGCACGTCGTCGGGCGCGAGGTTCTCGGGGTGGACCTTCGTGGCGACGACCACGTCGTCGCGGTCGACGTCGCTCGCGGCGATCCCCTCACCGACCGCGGCCTCGTTGTCGTACATCTGCGCGGTGTCGACGTGGCGGTAGCCGGCGTCCAGCGCCGCGGCGACGGTGTCGGTACAGGTCTCGGGGTCGTCGAGCCCGGACGTTCCGAGCCCGATCGACAGGTCGAGCGGTGGCACGCGAGACGGTTCCGGCCGCTGAGTGAAAAAGGCGCGCGAGCCGGCACGCCGCGATCCGACGCCCCCGCGCCGGCGCCGCCGCGTCCCGCGCCCCGTCCCGCACGCTTAATCCGTCGCGTCCGTAGGGTGGCCTGAGATGGCGACCGGTCCCGCGCTCCCCTCGACCCCCGAGCCGCTCCGGCTCGGCGCGTTCGCCGACCCGATCCTCGTCGACCCCGGCCCGCGGCTGCTCCGCGCCGTCGTCGCGGGGTACCGCGAGGCCGCGCCGACGCTCGTCGACCCGAGCGTCGCGGATCTGTCGGGCGGCGCGGGCGACGCGGACGCGGACGGCCCCGATCCGTCGGGGCTCCCGACGCTGAGGGTGCTCGCGGGCGAGAGCGCGGTCGACGACGCGACGGCGGGGTTCCGGTCGGCGAGTCGGCTCGCGGCGCTCGTCGACGCCGACGCCGTCGCCCTCCGCGTCCTCGACGCGCCGCAGCCGAACCCGGTGCTGGCGGGCGAGGAGACCGGGTTCGCCCTGATCGGGAGCGAGGACGACGGGGCGACGGCGGAGACGACCCGGTGGCACCGCGTCGGCGACGACGCCTCGCTCCGCGAGCGGTACGGGGCGGCGTTCGGAGACGCCGAGGCGTACGGGCTCCGAACGCCGAGCAGACGACGGGTCTACGAGGGGGTCGCCGCGCGGTGCGACGAGTCGGTCGCGGCGGCGGTGCTCCGCGCGCTCGACGTGACGGACGACGCGGGCGACACGGTGGACGACGCGGGCGACGCGCCGGAAGGTTCGGGCGACGCGAGCGCGGACGGTCCCGACCCGGAAGCGGCCCGAGTCCGCGCCTACGCGGTCGGGGCCCGCGAGGGCGTCCTCGACCGCGCCCTCCGGCGGGCCTGCGAGGACGCGGGGCTCGGGAGCCCCTCGACGTTCACGCGGATAAAACGGCTCCTGCTGGCGGCCGACCTGATCGAGACGGTCGCCGAGCCGCAGCCGGTCGGGCGACCGCGGGAGCGGCTGGCGCCCCGCGGCGCGCTCGCCGCGGCCGAGACCCCCGAAGAGACGGTCGCGGCGGTCCGCGACGTGACGGAATAAGAGCGGTGCGGAGCGGCGAGGCCGCGGGATCGATCGCGGCTCGTCAGTCGTCGGTCGTCTTGATGTCCGCGGAGAGCCCCTGCGCCATCTCGATCTCCTTCGAGTTGTTCAGGGTCCACGCGGTGCGGTCGGTGACGGCCTCGATGGCCTCGCGGGCGGAGGGGTAGCCGTTACCGGACTTCTTCACGCCGCCGAAGGGGAGCTGGACCTCGGCGCCGATGCACGGGAGGTTCCCGTACGCCAGCCCCAGCTCGGCGCGGTCGCGGTAGTAGTTGATCTGCCGGTAGTCCTCGGAGATGATCGCGCCGGCCAGCCCGTAGTCCACGTCGTTCTGGATCTCCACGGCGCGCTCGATGCCGCCCTCGTACTCCAGCAGGGCGACGTGGGGGCCGAACACCTCCTCGTGGGTACACCGCAGGTCGGCGTCGGGGTCCGCCTCGTAGACGAACGGACCGATCCAGTTGCCGTCCGCGTGGCCGTCGGGGATCTCGTCGGCGTCGAGTTCCGTCCGGTCGACGAGGACGTTCACGTCCTCCTCGCGGGCGAGCTCGTTGTACTCGGTGACCTTCTCCAAGTGCTCCGGCTCGATCAGCGGCCCCATGAACGTGTCCTCGTCGAGGGGGTCGCCGACCGCGACCGACTCCGCGACCTCGACGAACCGCTCTTTGAACTCGTCGTACACGTCGGTGTGGACGATCAGGCGCTCGGAGGAGACGCAGCGCTGGCCGGTCGTCTTGAACGAGGACATCACCGCGGAGTGGACCGCGACGTCGAGGTCCGCCTCCTCGGTGACCACGATGGCGTTCTTGCCGCCCATCTCGCAGGCCGCGCGCTTGCCGGCGACGCCGCCGAGCTTGTCCTGGATGTGGTGGCCGACCTCCGCGGAGCCGGTGAAGAGCACGGTCGAGACGTCGTCGTGCTCGACGATCGCGTTGCCGGCGTCGCCGAACCCTTGGACCATGTTGAACACGCCGTCCGGGATCCCGGCGTCGTCGAACATCTCCGCGATGATCTGCGCGCACCACGGGGTCTGTTCGGCGGGCTTGAAGACGACGGTGTTCCCCTCGACCAGCGCGATGGCCATGTGCCAGTACGGGATCGCGACCGGGAAGTTCCACGGCGTGATACAGCCGGTGACGCCGCGGGGCTTCCGGCGCATGTACGCGTCCTTCGACGGGATCTCCGAGGGGACGATGTCGCCCTTCGGGTGCCGGGCGTCGCCCGCGGCCCACTCGACCATGTGCGCGGCCTCGACCACGTCGGCTTTCCCCTCGCTGATCTCCTTGCCGCACTCCTTCGAGACCACCGCTCCGAGCTCGTCCGTCCGGTCGCGGAGCTCGTGGTACACGTCCCAGAGGTACTCCGCGCGCTGGATCCGCGAGAGCTCGCGCCACTCCTCGAACGCCGCGTCCGCGGCGTCGACCGCGCGCTCCACGTCGTCGGGGGTTCCGCGTCGGAACTCGCCGAGGGACTCGCCCGTCGCGGGGTTCGCGCTCTCGAAGGTCTCGGACCCGTCGCCGTCGACCCACTCGCCGTCGATGTAGTGCTGGTAGGGCTGCGCCATGTGTGGCGGTTACCGTCGGCACGTCCAAATAACCCACCCTACCATGGGCGGCAGGGTCTTCGTGGTGCGGTACCTACTGTGTCGGATAATGGCGACGACCGACGCGGAGGGGCGGGAGGACTGGAGCGGGACCAGGCTGACGCTCGACCTGTGGCACCCGAACTGCTGGGCCATCGAGGCGACGGGCAGGACGGAGGGCGGCGTGCTCGCGCACGCCATCTACAACTCGCCGCGGACCGACGCGGCCGCGCCCAACTCGGTGAACGGGCTGTTCACCGCCTTCGCGGACACCACGGACGAGGTCGAGGCGCTCCTCGACGCGATCCGCGACTCCGACCGCGCCGGCAACCTCCTGGAGCTCCAAGAGCGGTTCGGACGCGCGCGGGACGCCCCGGGCAACGTCGTCCGCGAGTTCTTCCTGGAGTACGACCCCGCCGATATGGTGTGTCCGACGCTGCTCGAACACGGCTTCGTCCACAGCGCGCCGGTCCGGATCGAGGACGGGCGGGAGGAGTGGCAGGTGTGCTTCGTCGGCGAGCGGACGGACATCCGCGAGTCGCTCGACGCGGTTCAGGCGGCGTCCGGCGCCGAGGTGACGGTGGAGTCGATGTCGTCGACCGGGCACGCCGGGCGGACCCCCCGCGAGCAGCGGCTCGACACGCTGACGCCGACGCAGCGAGCGGTGTACGAACACGCGCGCGAGGCCGGCTACTACGAGTGGCCCCGCGAGGCGTCGACCCGGGAGCTCGCCGACGACATGGACGTCTCGAAGACGACGCTGCTCGAACACCTGCGGAAGGCGGAGTCGAAGCTCCTGGACCCGTGACCTCGGCCCCGTGTCAGCGGCCGACGACCGCTCGCAGCGCGAACAGCGCGTTCGACTTACGCTCCCGGACGCGCCGGTAGAAGTACGAGAACCACTTGCTGCCGTACGGGATGTACTGGTACACGGTCACCCCGTCGGCCGCGAGGTCGAACTGCGCCGACTCGCGGACGCCGGTCAGCATCTGGACCTCGTATGGGGTCCCGTGTTCGGCGTGGAGCTCCGCCGCGTGCTCGATCATCGCCGGGTCGTGGCTCCCGACCGCGACCCCGTCGTCGAACGCCTCGAACATGTACGCGAGGCAGTCGCGGTACGACTCGTCGACGCGCGCCTTCTTCTTGTAGGAGATGTCGGCGGGCTCGTCGTAGGCGCCCTTGACCAGCCGGACCTTGCCCGGCAGCTCCGCGAGCCGTTCGAGGTCCTCCCGGGTCCGCTTCAGGTTCGCCTGGACGCAGACGCCGACGTTGCCGTCGGTCTCGCGCGCGTGTCGCTCGAAGGCGTCGAGCGTCACGTCTGTGGTCTCGTGGTCCTCCATGTCGATCCAGACGAACGTCCCCGTCCCGTCCCCCTCGGCCCCGGCTCCCTCGTTGGCCGCCGCGACGATCCGCGCGAGGTTCTCGCGGAAGACGTCGTCGCCGACGTCGAGGCCGATCTGACTCGACTTCACCGAGACGCAGGCGTCGACGTCGCGGTCCGCGATCGATCCGACGAGGTCGACGTAGGCGTCCGCGTCCTCGTCGGCGGGCGGCCGCTCCTCGTAGTGCTCGCCGAGCAGGTTCAGGATGCCGGCCACGCCGCGGTCGTTCAGCCCCTCGACGTGGGCGAGCGCCGCCTCGGGCGTCTCCCCGGCGACGAAATTGCTCGCGATGGGCGGTAGCATGTGTACACTGCGAGCCCGGGCCGGTATATACTGCCACCCGACCAATTCTTACGAATACATGTCATTTGTATAAATCTGCGACGGTGCCCGTACGTACGAATTCGCCGGGCCGAACCGCTCGTCCCGACCATGGACGGGCCGGGGTTAAGATACCCGGATGTGCTCCGGACTACCGGATAAACATGTCACGAGATACCACGGACGTGGCTGACCGGCGTACCCTGCTGAAACTGACCGGCGGCGCGGGAGTGATCGCCCTGTCCGGCTGCCTGAGCACGACCGACGACGGCGGCGACGGATCGGACGGATCGGACGGCTCCGACGGCAGCGACGGAAGTGACGGCGGCGACGGGAGCGACGGGAGCGACGGGAGCGACGGCGGCGACGGCGGCGACTCGACCGGCCCGTACGAGATCGGGATGGTCGACTCGCTGACCGGGTCGCTGTCGGCGTTCGGCGAGCGGAACCAGCGCGGCGTCGAACTCGCGTTATCGCGCGTCAACGACGTCGGCATCAACGGCCGCGACCTCGCCCTGATCACCGAAGACTCCGAGAGCGAGAACCAGGGCGGCATCGCCGCCGCGCAGAAGCTCGTCAACCAGGACGGCGTCCCGTTCCTCATCGGCGCGGTCGGCTCCGGCGTCTCGCTCGCCATCTACGAGAGCGTCGTCGAGGGGACCGACGTGGTCCAGCTGAGCCAGAACTCCACCGGGCTCAACCTCACCGACTTCCCGGGGCTGCTCCGGATGTCGCCGTCCGGCCGCAGCCAGTCGCTCGCGCTCTCGAACATCATCGCCGACGACGGCTACGACGAGGTGGCTGTCACCTACGTCAACAACGACTACGGGCAGAGCCTCACCGACGCGTTCGTCGAGGCCTACGACGGCGACGTGGTGTACAACACGCCCCACGACCAGGACCAGCAGTCCTACTCCGGCGTCGTCTCCGAGATGAACAGCTCCGGCGCGGACGCGTGGCTGTTCGTCACCTACCAGGCCGAGTTCGCCACGATGGTCAACGAGGTGTTCTCGTCGGGCTACGAGGCGCAGTTCTACGGCGCCGACTCCGTCTCCGGCGACAACGTCTTGGAGAACACCCCGGAGGGGAGCATCGACGGCATGAAGATCGTCGTCCCCTCCGCGCCCGTCGAGGAGGAGAACTACCAGTCGTTCGCGGACGCCTTCGAGTCCGAGTACGGGCGTCGCCCGACCTCGTGGGCGGCGTACGCGTACGACTGCGTCATCAACGCCGCCCTGGCGATCCAGGCCGCCGACGAGTTCAGCGGCGCCGCGCTCCAGGAGACCGTCCGGCGCGTCTCCGGCCCCGAGGGCGAGCAGGTGACCTCGTTCGAGGCCGCCAGCGAGATCCTCGCCGACGGCGGCGGTCCCGACGACGTGGACTACCAGGGGGTCAGCGGGCCCATCGACTTCAACGAGGACGGGGACCCGGTCGGGTTCCTCCAGGTCTTGGAGGTCCAGAACCACGAGTACGAAGGCATCGACTTCGTCGAAGGCTAACTCCGACCGATGACCGTCCTCGGATACCTGGCCAACGGGCTGGTCTTCAGCAGCATCATCGTCCTCGGGAGCATCGGGCTGTCGCTCGTGTACAGCATCGCGGACTTCGCGAACTTCGCGCACGGCGACACGATGACGATCGGCGCGTACACCGCGCTCGTGACGTTCGGCGCGATCGGCGGGCTCGGCGGCGCGGTGCTCGGGCTCCCGTTCGGGTTCTTCGTCGCCTTGGTCGTCGGCATCGCCGCCGCCGCGGTCGTCGCGGTCGTCACCGAGCGGCTGATCTACGAGCCGCTGGAGATCGACTCGATCGGCCTGCTTATCACCTCCATCGGGATCGCCTTCGTCTACCGCGCGCTGATCCAGATCCGGTTCGGCTCCGACTTCACGCGGTTCGACATCCAGCCGCTGCGGCCGATCGAGTCGCTCGTTCCCCTCGGGATCCGGGTGACGCTCCACGACGTGGCGATCGTCGTCTCGGCCGTGATACTCGTCGTCGGGCTCCACGTGCTGCTCCAGTACACCGACCTCGGCCGGAAGATGCGCGCGATGGCCGACAACCCCGACCTCGCGCGGGTCAGCGGGATCCGGACGAAGCGGGTCAAGCTCTGGACGTGGGTCATCGGCGCCGGGCTCGCCGGCGCCGGCGGCGTGTTCCTCGGGCTGTTCAACCAGCTCTCGCCGCGGATGGGGTTCAACCTCCTCCTCGTGATCTTCGCGGCGGTGATCCTCGGCGGGATCGGCTCCGTCTACGGCGCGATGGCGGGCGGCTTCCTCATCGGCATGATCAACCAGCTCACACCGTTCTTCTCCGACGTGGTCGAAGCGCTCCCGATCTGGCCGGGGTGGCTCGCGCGCCTCCTCGAGAGCCTGGTCAGCATCGAGTACGCGAACGCTATCGCCTTCGTGATCATGGTCGCGGTCCTGCTGGTCCGCCCCAACGGGATCGCCGGCGAGGGGGCGACATGAGTCGCCTCGACGACGCGAAGGCGGCGGTGACGGACCTGAGCCGCCCGGAGCGGTGGGTGCTCACCGTCAGCGTCGGGTTCGCGCTGTTCCTGCTCGCCGCGCTACTGACGGGCGGGCTCGGCCCGACGTACTTCCTCTTCCTCGTCGGCCTCGCGGGCATGTACGCGCTGCTGTCCTTCGGGCTGAACGCGCAGTGGGGATACACCGGCCTGATCAACTTCAGCGTCGCCGCGTTCTTTGGGATCGGCGCGTACGGCTCCGCGCTGATGACCGCCGACGGCTCGCCGATCGCGGGCGGGTTCAGCCCGCTCGTCGGCCTCGCCGTCGCCCTGTTCGTCGCGCTCGTGCTGGCGCTCCTCATCGGGATCCCGACGCTGCGGCTGCGGGCCGACTACCTCGCCATCGCGTCGCTGGGGCTCGCGGAGGTCGTCCGGCTCGTCGTCCTCAACGAGCGCTGGCTGACGAACGGCAGCGCGGGGGTCCGGGGCATTCCCGGGTTCTTCGCCGGCTGGCCGGTGCTGTCGACGTTCCCGGAGGCGATGCCCGGGCTCCGACTGGAGGTCGTGCCCGGGTCGCCGGTGTTCTTGGAGACGGCGTTCTGGCAGGCCTCGCTGAACGTCCTGCTGGTGCTCGCGTTCGCGGGGGCGACCTACTTCGTCCTCCGGCGCGCGCACCGGTCGCCGTGGGGCCGCGTCCTGCGGACGATCCGCTCCGACGAGGACCTCGCGCGAGCGCTGGGGAAGAACACCTACTCGTTCAAGATGCAGTCGTTCGTCCTCGGGAGCCTGATCATGGCGCTGGCGGGCGTGTTCTACACGCACCTGAACCTCTACGTCGGACCGGGCGACCTCGACCCGATCACGACGTTCTACGCCTGGGTCGCCGTGATCTTAGGCGGCAGCGGCTCCAACCGGGGCGCGCTGTTCGGCGGGATCGTCATCGTCGCGATCCGCGAGGGGACGCGGTTCCTCAACGACGTGGCACTGCCGGTCGACCCCGCGCCGCTGCGGCTGCTCCTCATCGGCGTCGTGATCATCGCCGTCATGCGCTACCGGCCGCAGGGGGTCCTCCCGCCGCAGCGGGAGCTGATCTGGCCGAGCGCGGTCGACGGGGGCGGACGCCCCGAGCGGCCGGACAGCGGCGTCCGCGAGCGCAAGGGGGGTGGTGACGGTGAGTGAGGGCGCGCTCCCCAAGCAGGACGCCGTGTTGCGCGTCGACGACCTCCAGAAGTCGTTCGGCGGGCTCGCGGCGACGGACCACGCGACGTTCGCCGTCGAGCGCGGCACGATCACCGGGCTCATCGGCCCGAACGGCGCCGGCAAGTCGACGCTGTTCAACCTCATCTCCGGCTTCTACGAGCCGGACGGCGGGACCGTCGAGGTCAACGGGACCGACGTGACCGGCATGGAGCCGTATCAGGTCGCCGACCACGGGCTCGTTCGGACGTTCCAGACGCCGCGCAAGCTGGAGGGGATGACGGTCCGCGAGGCGATGCTGGTCGGGCCGCGGAAACAGCCCGGCGAGTCGTTCCTGACGCTGTTCGCGTCGCCGGGGACGGTCGCCGACAGCGAGTCGGCGAACCTCGCCGAGGCCGAGCGGATACTGGCGGACTTCGAGATCGACCACCTCGCCGCGCAGCCCGCGACGGACATCTCCGGCGGGCAGATGAAGCTCGTCGAGCTCGCGCGGGCGATGCTCGCCGAGCCGGAGGTCCTCCTGCTCGACGAGCCGGTGGCGGGGGTGAACCCGACGCTCGCGAAGAAGCTGAAGCGGCAGATACGGCGGCTCAACGACCAGGGGACGACGTTCCTGCTCATCGAGCACGACATGGAGTTCGTGATGGACCTCGCCGATCCGATCGTCGTCTTAGACCAAGGGCACGTGCTGACCGAGGGGACGCCCGAGGAGGTCCGGAGCGACGACCGCGTCATCGACGCGTACCTCGGGGGTGGCGCGTGAGCGACGCTCCCGAGGCCGGCTCGGGCGCCGGGACCGACCCGGTGCTCGCGCTGTCGGGCGTCGACAGCGGGTACGGGGAGGTACAGGTGCTCGACGACCTCTCGGTCCGGCTCGACCCCGGCGAGATCGTCTGTCTCGTCGGGCCCAACGGGGCCGGGAAGTCGACGGTGCTCAAGACGGCGTTCGGCATGCTGACGCCGTGGACGGGGACCGTCGAGTACCACGGCCGCGAGATCGGCGGCATGGCGTCCGAGGAGATCGTCCGCGAGGGGATCGGCTACGTCCCGCAGACCGACAACGTGTTCGGCTCGCTGACGATAGACGAGAACCTCCGGATGGGCGGGGTCGCCCGCGACGGCGGCCTCGACGCGGTCATCGAGACCCTGTACGACCGGTTCCCGATCATCGAGGAGAAGCGGACCGCGAAGGCGAAGACGCTCTCCGGCGGCCAGCGCCAGGTGCTCGCGTTCGCGCGGGCCCTCGTGATGGAGCCCGACGTGCTCCTCATCGACGAGCCGTCGGCCGGCCTCGCGCCGAACACCGCCGACGACGTGTTCGCGGACGTCCAGGAGGTCAACGACATGGACACGGCGATCCTGATGGTCGAGCAGAACGTGACGAAGGGGCTCGGCATCTCCGACCGCGGTTACGTCCTCGACCAGGGGACGGTCCGGTTCGAGGGGACGCCCGAGGAGCTGTTGAACGACGAGGAGGTCTCGCAGCTGTACCTCGGCGGCTGACTCCGCTCGACACCCTTTTGCGAGCCGGTAGCGGTTCTCGTACGCCGTCTCACCGATGTCACCTAGCCCGAGCCGATACGCCTTCGCGCTCGCCCCCCTCGCAGCCGCGTCGCTGTGGGGCGGGATGTACGTCGTCAGCAAGTGGGGGTTCGCACTGATCCCGCCGGTCACGCTGGGGTTCCTCCGGGTGACGCTGGGCGCCGCTGCGCTCCTGCTCGTCGTCACCGCCCGCGGCGGTCCCCTGCCCTCGCGCGGCGAGTGGGCCACCTTCGCGGCGCTCGGCGGCTGGGTGACCCTGACGGTCGCCACGCAGTTCGTCGGGACGGAACTGACGAACGCGAGCCAGGGCTCGCTTCTGACGGTGTTGACCCCCGTCTTCACCGTCGCGCTGGGCGCGGTCGTGGTCGGGGAGCGCGTCACGGGGAGGAAGGCCGCCGGAATGGCGGTCGCGGGGATCGGCACCGCGGTCGTGCTCGCCGGCCGGTACGACCTCGCCGCCGTCGCCGCCGGCAACCTGCTCGGGGTGGCGCTGCTGCTCGTCGCGAGCGCGGCGTGGGCCGGCTACACCGTCTGGGGTGTCCGCGCGGTCAGGCGTCACGGGGCGCTCCGCGCGGCGACCTACTCCTCGCTGGCGAGCGTCCCGATGCTGGGCGCCCTCGCCGCCGCCGAGCTGTGGGTCCTCGGCCGCTCGCCGGCCGACCTCCCGCTGACCGCCGAGTCGGCCGGCGCGGTGTTGTACCTCGGGCTGGCGTCGACGGCGGCGGCGTGGTTCCTCTGGTACAAGGGGTTGGAGTACGTCTCCGCGGGGACGGTCGCCGTCTTCTTCTTCTTCGCGCAGCCCGCCGTCGGGGCGGCGCTCGGGGCGGCGCTGCTCGGGGAGTCGCTCGGGTCCGGCTTCGTCGCCGGCGGCGCGCTGATGGCCGTCGGCATCTGGGTCGTCGGCCGCGAGCGCGCGAACGAAATGCGACGGTCCGCCCGATCCGACCGCGGGATGATCCGCGAGAGAGGCCGCCGGGTCGGGTGTCGCCGGCCCTCGCGCTACGTCGTCCGCTTTTCGAGCTCGCCGGTCAGCTCCGCGGCGTCGAAGTCGTGGTCCGGTCGGATCGCGACGAAGTCGAGGAACCGGCGCGCGGCGAGGAGCTCGTCCGTCGAGTAGCTCGTCAGCGCGGCCGAGACCGTCTCGGCCGCGCCGACCAGCGGCTCCAGCGCCGCCAGCGCGCTCGCGAGGTCGTAGGCGCGCGCCGCCTCTCGGCCGTCCTCGCTCACGCGGGTCGCGTCGATGACGTAGAGCTCGCCGTCGGCGACGAGGACGTTCTCGGCGCGAAGGTCGCCGTGCGCGAGGCCGGCGTCGTGGATGGTCCGGAGCGTCCCGAACAGCTCGGGGGCGAGCTCGGCGACGGCCGCCGCGTCGAGCTCCCCCAGCGTGCGGAACTCGGGGAGGTACTCCAACACGAGCACGCCGAGGTCGCCGACCTCGAACGCCTCGACGGGCTCGGGCGCGTTGACCCCGAGCTCGCGGACGCGTCGGGTCGCCTCCAGCTCGTGGCGCGCCATCTCGTAGGGGGTCTCGTGACGCTCGAAGAACCCCTCGGTGCCGGCCGAGAACGCGCCGAGGTTCCGCCCGGTGGTGAACAGCGCGTGGACGAGCGTGTTCTGCCGCGTGATCACCTTCACGAAGAGGTCCTCGTCGACGACCATCGGCGTCGACAGCCAGTTGTCGGCGTCGAGGAAGCGAACTCGCATCTCGTCGCGGTCGTAGCGGGTCGCCAGCTCGCGCGCGACCCGCTCGATGTCGGGCCAGTCGACGCGACCGCGGACGAGCTGCCGGAACTCCATACCGGCGGAACGCGGCGACGCGTCATAAGTCGTCGGCTCGCCGACCGCCGCGCGCCGCGGTCTGTCACGGTCGTTCGCATCGTTTATGCCCGCGGGTCGCAATTCTTGCCCATGGACTTCGAGGTACCCGGCGAGCACCGGATGATACGCGACACCGTCCGGGAGTTCTGCGAGGAGGAGATCGCGCCCATCGCTCAGGAGATCGAGGACGAACACCGCTTCCCCGAGGAGGTGTTCGAGTCGCTCGCGGACCTAGACATGATGGGCGTCCCGGTCTCGGAGGAGTACGGCGGTCTCGGCGGCGATCAGCTGATGTACGCGCTGGTCACGGAGGAGCTCGGCCGCGTCTCCGGCGGGATCGGGCTCTCGTACGCCGCGCACACCTCGCTGGGCGCGAAGCCGATCGACCTGTTCGGGACCGACGAGCAGAAGGAGCGGTGGCTCCGCCCGCTCGCGGAGGGGGAGGGGCTCGGCGCGTGGGCGCTCACCGAGCCCGGCAGCGGCTCGGACGCCTCCGACATGGACACGACCGCCGAGTACGACGCCGACGCGGACGAGTACGTGCTGAACGGCACCAAGCAGTTCATCACGAACGCGAACGTCGCCAACTCGATCCTCGTGAAGGCGGTGACGGACCCCGAGGCGGGGTACGACGGCATCTCGACGTTCATCGTCGACCCCGACGCCGACGACGGGTTCGAGGTGACGACGGTCTGGGACAAGATGGGCCTGAACAGCTCGCCGACCTGCGAGATAGCCTTCGACGACGTGCGGATCCCGGCGGACCGGCTCCTCGGCGAGGAGGGCGACGGCTGGACGCAGACGATGAAGACGCTCGACGGCGGGCGCATCTCCATCGCCGCGCTCTCGGTCGGGCTCGCGCAGGGCGCCTACGAGGCCGCCAAGGAGTACGCGGGCGAGCGGGAGCAGTTCGGGAAGCCGATATCGAAGTTCGACGCCGTCCGCGACAAGGTGGTCCACATGCACCGCCAGATCGAGCGCGCCCGCCTGCTGACCCACCGCGCGGCGTCGAAGTACGACGCCGGCGAGTCGGTCACCCGCGAGTCGGCGCTCGCCAAGCTCGACGCCAGCGAGGCCGCCCGCGAGGTCGCGGAGGAGGCGGTCCAGACGCTCGGCGGCTACGGCTACACCACCGACTTCGCGCCGCAGCGCTTCTACCGCGACGCGAAGCTGATGGAGATCGGCGAGGGGACGAGCGAGATCCAACACGTCGTCATCGGGCGCGAACTCGGCCTCTGACGGGGCCGTCCCGCGTTCTCGGTCGTCCACCGTCCGGCCTCAGGGGAACTCGATCAGGTCGTCGTCGACGCCGCGTAAGCTCTCGGCGAGCCGCGAGCCCTCCGGGACCGCTCGCTTGAACGGCGCCGACCCGAACGTCGCGTCGCCGTTGACCGAGACGAGGCCGAGGTCGGCCGGGTCGCCCTCCAGCCCCGTCAGGAACGCGACGGTGCGGACCGCCGGCACGTCGCCGGCGTACGCGTCCCGGTCGACGGAGCCGTACAGCGTGCGGTTCGTCGCGACATGGTGGACGCAGGTGGGCGTCGGCGCGAAACAGAGCAGGTAGCGGGCGCCCGGTTCGGTCCGCCCGAGCTTCGGGCGGAGCGCGTGGCGCTCGTCGGCGTGGAAGTACCGCTCCATCCGCCGGTACTGTCGGAGGACCTCGTTCGCGCCGGTGGCGCGGCGGACCGCGGCGTCCGCCTTGAGCTCGATCACGCGGTCGACCGGCTCAGGCGTCCGCGTCCGGACGAACAGGTCGACGACGCCCTCGCGTCCGTCGGCGTCGTACGGCTCTTCGAGGCGGATCGCCGGGTCGTCGGCCGTCGCCTCGTAGTGTTCGACGAGCCGGGTCGCCAGCGCGTCTTCGCGCATTGGTCGCCGGGAGGGTCCGAAGCGCGATAAACCCGCCCCTCCCGGGCGAGTCCTCGGCGCGCCGAACGGGACGATTTCCCCTCGGCGCGTTCCCGCGATCCGAGAGCCATCACGGGGTTTGTAAGGCTTCATCTCCTACTTCAGGTGATGTCTGACAAACTGTCCAGACGGCGGTATCTCGCCGGAACCGGCGCCGCGCTGACCATCGGAACGCTCGCCGGCTGTTCGGGCGGCGGGGACGGCGGCGACGGGTCGGACGGCGGGGACGGCGGCGACGGGTCCGGCGGCGGGAACGCGGCCGATGACGTTCCCGACGAGATCGACGAGTACCTCTCGGACGCCCGGATGTACGAGGGGACCATCATGGACTTCACCGGACAGGACGAGGTGACCGTCCAGGTCGGCGCCGGGGACGTCGGGTTCGCCTTCTCGCCGGCGGCGATCCGCATCGACTCCAGCACGACCGTCGTCTGGGAGTGGACCGGGACCGGCGGCGCGCACAACGTCGCCTCCGTGGAGGCGTCCGAGTCCGACTTCAACAGCGGTGACGCGGTCTCCGAGGAGGGGACCACGTTCGAGCAGTCGTTCGACAACACCGGGATCCAGCTGTACCAGTGTACGCCTCACCAGGCGAACGGGATGCTCGGCGCGATCGAAGTCGTCGAAGCCTGAGCCGGCCCCGACCGGCGGTCCGACGGAACGCTATTTTTTCGGCGGCGGAACGGCGCTCACGAGAGGAACGACCAGCGGACGTCGACGATCCGGTCGTGCTCGCTGGTGACCGTCGGCCGCGCGAGGTGGTCGTTGGCGTTGGCGCCGACCTCGGCGAGCCGCGACAGCGCCTCTTCGAGCGTCCGATCTGAGCGCCGCACGGCGGCGTCTCGCTCGTAGGGCGCGTCGACCGGGTTCGACCGGGAGTTCGAGATCGCGATCGCGTCGGTGAGGTCGCCGCCGATCGCGTGCGGCGGCTGGTGGAAGTGCCAGTCGCCGACCGTGAGAAACAGCCACACGTCGCCGTTGATGGCGTGGTACTCGCCGGTGACCCCGTCGGCGTCGTACGCGACCACGCGGGAGAGCACGGCGGTCTTGAGCCGGTAGAGGGCGTCCTTGCGGGCCGAGCGGACGTTGCTCTCGGTGACGTCGCCGCGCTCGTAGGCCGCGGTGGCCTCGTCGGCGAACTGCTTCGCGACCTTGTTGACGACGTACAGCGATTCGAGCAGGTCGTCCGTCGGTTCCAGCGGAGTCACGGGAGCACCGGTCGTGTGCTGCGACCGGCCGCAGGTCCGGCCGTCGCGCGGATAGGCGTTTCGGGATCCGGAACGCCGGCGCCATCCCTCGGGCGCCACCGCGGACTCGCTCAGCGTCGAGGTCGGGGGACCCCGGATGGTTAATTCTTTAAGCGCAGGGACGAAGAGAGGCGTAAGATGGCGCACGACTCCGTGAAACTGTATTCGGCGATATACGTCGCCCTCCTCGTCGCGGCGACGCTGAACTTCGCGCTCTTCGAGACGTCGTTCATCGAGTTCTCGTACACGACGGCGATCGCCGGGACGCTGGTGATCGCGACGGTCAAGACGCTGCTCATCGTCGCGTACTTCCAGCACCTCCGGTGGGAGAACCGCTCGCTGACCTACCTGATGGGCCTCGCGCTCGCGCTCACCATGCTGCTGATGGCGGCCGCGACGTACTCCATCTCGTAACGACCCCGCGACGGCAGCGGACCCTCCTCCCGGATCTCCTCTCGACGCCTCTCGCTTTCCGTGGAGCGACGCTTCCGTCTCCATTGTCGCCGCCTGTTATTACTAAGTAATATTAGTTAGTTATAACACGGTCCGAAACGGACCCTCGGACGAGATGGCGTTCAGCGACCGACTCCTCGAGGCCGGATCGGACATCTGGGACGCGCAGAAGGAGCACCCGTTCGTCGTCAAACTGGCGGACGGGGAACTGGACGAGGCGGCGTTCAGACACTGGGTGAGACAGGACTACCGGTACCTGCTCGACTACGCGCGCGTCTTCGCGATCGCGGGGACGAAGGCGGACGACGAGGAGACGACCCGGCGGCTGACGGCCACCGCGCACGCCACGCTCGACGACGAGATGGACCTCCACCGCTCGTTCGCCGCCGACTACGGCCTCTCGGCCGCGGATCTGGAGGCGGTCGAGAAGGCGCCGACCTGCGCGGCCTACACCGACTTCCTCGTCCGGACGGCCCACGAGGGGTCGATCGCGGAGATCGTCGCCGCCGTCTACCCGTGCGGGCAGGGCTACCTCGACGTCGCCGACCACATGGCCGACCGCGCGACCGAGGAGCACCGCTACACCCCGTTCATCGAGAAGTACACGAGCGACGCCTTCCGCGAGACGGTCGCCTGGGTGCGCGACCTCGTGGACCGGCACGCCGAGGCGTACCCCGGCGAGCGCGACGCGATGCGGGCGGCGTTCCTGCGGAGCGCCCGGCTCGAACACGCCTTCTGGGAGATGTGTTACACCGAAGAGGAGTGGCGCGTCTGACGCGGCGTGTCGACGGAGCGCGCCGGTCAGCGGCCGCGCCGACGGCGCGGTCGCCTCAGAACGGGTACTCGCGCGGCTCGTGCTGGATCGAGATCCACTTCGTCTCGGTGATCTCCGAGAGGAACGCGTCGCTGTTGTAGTGCCCGACGCCGGAGGCGCCGATCCCGCTGAACGGGACGTGCGCCTCGTCGTTGATCGGCTGGTCGTTGATGTGGACGTTGCCGGTCTCCATGCGGTCGGCGATCTCCTTCGCCGTGCCGAGGTCGCCGGAGTGGACCGCGCCGGAGAGCCCGTATTCGGTGTCGTTGGCGATCGCCACCGCCTCGTCCACGTCGGAGAACGGGATCACCGGGGCGATAGGGCCGAAGTGCTCGTTCGCCGCCGCCGGCATGTCGTTTGTGACGCCCGAGAGGACGGTCGGCGCGACGACCAGCGAGTCGTCAACGCCGTCGACGTCGACCGTGCGGCCGCCCGTCTCCAGCGTCGCACCGGCTTCGACCGTCTCGTCGACGTACTCCAGCATCTCGTCGCGCTGCGACTCGTCGATGATCGGGCCGACGATCGTCTCGGGGTCGTGGACGCTCCCGGTCGGCAGCGACTCGGCGCGGTCGACGAGGCCCGCGACGTACTCGTCGTAGATGTCCTCGTGGACGACGTGGCGGTTGATCGAGATACACACCTGTCCCTGGTGGACGAAGGAACCGAACGCGGCGGCGTCGAGCGCGCGGTCGATGTCGGCGTCCGCGGTGACGACGTGCGCGTTGTTCCCGCCGAGCTCCATCGCCGGGACGGCGAGGTTCTCGCCGGCGAGGCTCGCGACGTGCTGGCCGACCTCCGTCGAGCCGGTGAACGCGACCACGTCGCTCTCGGGGTGGCTCGCGACGCGGTCGCCGACCTCGGAGCCGCGACCGGTGACGACGTTCAGGACGCCGTCGGGGAGGTCGGTCTCCTCGAACAGCTTCGCGAACAGCAGCCCGCCGGTGATCGGCGAGTTCGTCGAGGGCTTCAACACGACCGCGTTCCCGGCCGCGATGGCGGGCGCGACGGCCCGCATCGAGAGGTTCAGCGGGAAGTTCCACGGCGAGATGACCGTGACGACGCCCTTCGGGCCGACCTGGAGCTGGTTCTCCTTGCCGGGGATGTTGGAGGCGGCGTGTTCGCCCTTCATCCGGCGCGGGAGCGTCGCGGCCTCGCTCGCGTGGTCGCCCGCGATCTGGATCGACGTCTCGCCCATGATCGCCGAGCCGCCGACCTCGTACTCCAGCAGCTCGATGATCTCGTCGGCGTGGGCGTCGAGCGCCTCGTGGAACTGCTCGATCACCGCCTGGCGGCGCGCGGGCGGCTGCTCGCCCCACGACGCCTGCGCCTCGGCGGCGGCCTCGTAGGCCGCGTCCACGTCCGTCTCGGTGCCGCGCGGTACCTCGGTCACCGTCTCGCGCGTCGAGGGGTCCTCGACGGCGATGGTCTCGCCGTGCTCGGCGGCTCGCCACTCGCCGTCGACGTAGAGCCGGTCCCAGTCCGCGTCGATCGATAGGTCGCTCATTCCGTTTTACCAAACGGTAGAAACAGCAAAAAGGGGAGAGATAGCGGAGATGCCCGCCGGATCGGTCGGGCGGGGGTCGTCGCGTTCCCGGCGGCTCCAACAGACTTTACCGTCCAGTAAACGAGGAGGGACGTATGAGTCAGTTCGACCGGTCCGGCGGCGTCGCTCCCGACGGCGAGCGCGCGGACCGCATCGAGGGGGCCGACCCCGCCGCGGCCCCGCGGACCGAGTCGCGGATCCCGCCCGCCGAGGTGTTCGCGGTCCTCGGCAACGAGACGCGGGTCGAGACGCTCCACGCGCTGCTCGACCTCGGCGGGGACGAGTCGCCGGTGAGCTTCTCCGAGCTGTTCGAGCGGGTCGACGCGACGGACAGCGCGAACTTCAGCTACCACCTCGACCGGCTCACCGGTCACTTCGTCCGGCGGCGCGACGACGGCTACGAGTTCCGCGCGCCCGGGCGGAAGGTGGTGAGCGCCATCTTCACCGGCACCCTCACGGAGCGGGCGCAGTTGGGCTTCTTCCCGGCGGACGGCTCGTGTCACGCCTGCGGCGGCGACCTCCACGCCTGGTACGTCGACGACACGCTCTCCATCGGCTGCGTCGACTGCGGCGCGATCCAGGTGAGCTACCCGTTCCCGGCGGGCGCGCTCGACGGCCGGTCGACCGACGACCTGCTGGACGCGTTCCACCACTACGTCCGCCACCACTACTGTCTGGCCGCCGACGGCGTCTGCCCGGAGTGTGCCGGCACGGTCGAGACCGACCTCGTGCGGACGCCCGACGAAGCGGACCAGGCCGTCGCGGTCGAACACGCCTGCCGGCGCTGTAGCTACGACCTCCGGTCGACGGTCGGGCTCCTGCTGCTCGACGACGCCGACGTGCTCCGGTTCCACGCGGACCGCGGCGTCGACCTGAGTTCGGCGCCGTTCTGGACGTTCGACTGGTGCGTGAGCGACGCCGCGACGACGGTCGTCTCCGAGGAGCCGCTCCGCGTCCGCGTGACGGTCGCCTGTGAGGGCGACGAGATGCGCGTGGGCGTCGACGAGACCGGGACGGTCGTCGAGACCGACGGTCCCGAGTTCGACGCGGTTTAGCCGCCGGACGACCCCACGGCTGGACGGTTATTCGAAAGGAAGACGGAAGAGAACGGACCGCCGCGAGTGCCCACAGCCTCGCTCCGTCGCCGGCGGCGCGAGCGCCCGGAGCGGGAACCGGCGCGTCGAGCGCGTTACTCGAACAGCTCGACGGCCTGCTCGTAGCGGTCCGACGGCTCCTCCCAGTCGACGACCTCGAAGAAGTTGTCGACGAACTCGCCGCGGGCCGGGCCGTAGTCGTGGTAGTAGGAGTGCTCCCAGACGTCGAGGGCCAGAATCGGATGGCCGCCCCAGATCGCGCCCTGGTCGTGCTTGTCGACCACGACGTTACGCAGCTGGTTCGAGAACGTGTCGTACACTAAGAGCGCCCAGCCGCTGGCCGCGGAGGCCGCCGCCTCGAACTCGCCCTTCCAGGCCTCGTACGAGCCGAAGTCCTCCTCGATGCGGTCCGCGAGGGCGCCGGTCGGCTCGTCGCCGCCCTCCGGAGACATGTTCTGCCAGAACAGGTCGTGGAGGATGTGGCCCGAGGAGTTGTGGGTCACGTTGCGGATGGCGCCGCCGGACGAAGAGAAGTCGTGGTTCTCACGGTTCTCTTCGAGCGTCTCTTCGGCGGAATTCCAGCCGTTGACGTACCCCTGGTGGTGGGTGTCGTGATGCCATTCGAGCACCTGCTCGGAGATGTGCGGTTCCAGTGCGTCGTACTCGTACGGCAGCGGATCGAGTTCGTAGCTCATGCGTTCACACGTACTCGCGGCACGGGTAAGAAGATTCTCTGTAGCGCATTCCAGTAAATCACCTGTTATTTCTGAACGCAGGTGAAATCCCCTAAAACAGCACTCAGGTCTGATTATAAAAGAATACTATATCGAGGTTAAACTATTCGGAGTTCCGTAATCGTGATGCTTACCATCTCTGATCGAAGCGAAGTGCCGTGACCGCCTCCGCGTCGAGCGCGAGCAGGGCGGCGCAGGTGCGGTGAGGACGGATCCGGCAGGGGCGACCCGTTCGGTCGCCGCGGCGCGCGCGACGGTGGCAGGGACCCGTTGCGTGCGACGGAAATCCCGACCGAGTTTTTAGTAGTCGGGGTGGTATCTACACCCATGGACCTACGCGAAGCAACCGCCGCAGACGTCGACGCGGTCCGGTCGGTCGCCCGCGAGTCGCTCGTGGCGTCGTACGGGCACGCCGTCGACGAGGCGCTGTTGGACGAGGCTGTCGAGGAGTGGTACGACGCCGGGGACCTCGGCGACGACGTCGAGGACGACGACGCGGTGTTCCCGGTCGCCGTGGTTGACGGGGTCGTCGTCGGGTTCGCGGAGAGCTACGTCGTCGGCCGCCGCGAGCGCGTCGGCGAGATAGACTGGCTCCACGTCCACCCCGACCACCGGGGCTCGGGAATCGGCTCGGCGCTGTTAGAGCGAGTCGAGTCGGCGCTCCGCTCGGCCGACGTCGACCGCATCGAGGCGCGCGTGCTCGCCGACAACGAGGCGGGCACTGAGTTCTACGAGCGCGAGGGGTACGAGCTCGCCGGCGAGCGCGAGGTGGACATCGGCGGCGAGCTGTTCGCGGAACGGGAGTTCCGGAAGCAGGTCGGACGGCTCAGGGGCATCTCCGAGGCGACGTACCAGACCGAGGACGGGGAGACCGTCCACGTCGCGTTCGACGAGAGCGACCGCGGCTCGCAGGCGCCGTTCTACGTCGCGTACGTCGACCCGGACCACGAGCGCCGCTACGGCTACCTCTGTGGCAACTGCGAGGGGACGGACGTCGCCATCGATACGATGGACCGGATGGAGTGCCGCGACTGCGGGAACCGGCGGAAGCCCGCGCGGTGGGACGCGGCGTACTGACGGGTCGCCGCGCGGAGCGGCGCGACCGCCTCAGAGCGTCTCCTTCACGCCGATGACGCGCTCCTCGGCCTCGCGGCCGGGGTCCCACTCGCTCCCGTCCCGGTCCGACTCGCGGTGCTCTTCGACGGTCCGCGCCATCGCCTCGTCGACCGGCGTCGACTCCCAGCCCAGGTCGGCGAGCGCGCAGGTGTCGAGCAGGTGCGGGTACTCGCGGTAGAGGGTGAACTCCTCGGGGTCGAGGCCGCCGGCCGCCAGCGCGTCCGCGCTCGCGGGGACGATATCGACCTCGGTGTCCGCCGCGTCGGCGATAGTCTCCAGCGTCTCCCGCAGCGTGAGCGCCCGCCGGTCGCCGACGTTGTACGCCGCGCCAGGCTCGCCGCGCTCGGCGACGATCCGCAGCGCGCTCGCGACGTCCGCGACGTACGCCCGGTGCCAGAGGTTCTGCCCGTCCCCGGGGACGACGACGCGGTCGTGGGTGAGCACGCGGTCGATCCAGTAGTCGAGCCGCTCGGTGTAGTCGTGCGGGCCGTAGACGATACACGGGCGGACGGCCATCGCGTTGACGCCCGCCTCGGCGGCCGCGAACACCTCGCGGTCGCCCTCGGCCTTCCGGTTGCCGTACGTCTCGTGGTCGTCGTCGACCGCCTGCGCGTCGGTACACGGCTCCAGCGGCGTTTCGCCCTCGCGCTTGGGAATCTCCTCGGCGGCGTAGCTGGAGCCCGACGAGATGTAGACGTAGCCGTCGACGTCGGCGAACACGTCGGTCGCGGTCGCCACGTCTGCCGGGTGGTACGCGACGCAGTCGATCACGACGTCCGGTTCGACCGACAGCTTCGCGGCCCGGAGCGCGGTCTCGTCTTTCCGGTCGCCCTCGACGTGGGTCACCCGGTCGTCGTCCGCGAAGGGGTTCTCGTGGTTCCCGCGGTTGAATATCGCGACCTCGTAGTCGTGCGCGAGCAGCTCCGCGACGGTGTGTCGGCCGATGAACCGCGTGCCGCCGACGACGAGCGCCGTGTCTGACATACCTGGGATCGGACGAGCGACGTGAAAAGCGTGGCCGAACCGGAATTCGATCGTCCGGCTCAGTCGTCGTCGCCGCGGGGGCCGTCGCCGCGCCACCGGCGGTAGAGGAGGTACGCGACGCCGAGGCCGATCCCCCAGGTGCCGACGCCGAACACCGCGAACGCGGCCCCGTAGAGGAACTCGCCGAGCGGAACGCCGAACATACCGGAGTTCGGCGCGTCCGCCACATAAACGCTCCGAGAGAGGTAGGTTCTCGGGGCGGGAGGTCGTACGACCGCGCATGTCGGAACGCACTCGTCGGCGGCCCTGGCTCGCCGCACTGCTCGCGCTCGTCGTCTCGGGACTGGGTCACGCGTACCTCCGCCGGTGGGCCCGCGGGCTCGGCTGGTACCTGGCGGTCGCCGCGGCGGTGTTCGTGTTCGTCCCGGAGTCCGCGATCTCGGGCGCGCTCGCGGGCGACCCGCCGGCGGTCTCGGAGGTCGCGCCCGCCGCCGCGGTCGTGGTCGCCAGCGTGGTCGACGCGTACGTCGTGGCGGTCCGCCACAACCGGGGGTCAGAGCGGGACCGCGACCGCAGACGAGCGACGGACTCGCCGGCCGCGGTACCCGGTCCCGACGGCGCGTCCGCGGAGGTGACGGGCGGCGAGTCTGAATCGGAGTCAGGAGAGACGATCCGCTGTCCCGAATGCGGGAGAGAGACCGACCCGACGTTCGACTTCTGTCAGTGGTGCGCCGAACCGGTCGGTGAGGGCGACGCGTGACAGCGAAAAAACGGGGCCGCGAACCGCCTCAGAAGAGGTAGAACAGCGGGAAGACGAACACCCAGACGATGTCCACGAAGTGCCAGTAGAGGCCGAAGTACTCGATCGGCCGCTCGTCGTCGAGGTAGTGACCCTGGTACGCCCTGACGAACAGGAAGATGGCGATCACTAACCCGAGCAGCACGTGGATCCCGTGGAGCCCGGTCGTGACGTAGTAGATCGACGCCTGGATCGGGTCGCCGTGGGCGTTCGCGGAGATGGTCACGCCCTTGTCGAAGACCTCGTGGTTCCACTCCCACATCTTGATCGCCATGAAGACGAACCCGAGCAGGATGGTCGACCCCAGCGACGCCAGTAGTCCCTGCCGGCTCTTCCGGCGGGCCGCAACCAGCGCGAGGATCACGGTGAACGAGGACGTGAGCAGCACGAAGGTGTTGATCAGTCCGGGTAGCGGGTCGGTCAGCGGCTCCCACGTCATCCAGCCCGCGTTGTAGCGGACGAAGATGGCCGCCGAGAGGAACGCACCGAAGACGATCACGTCGGAGGCCAGGAAGAACCACATCCCCAGCTTCACCTTCTCGACGCCGTTGAACGGCCAGCGTTCGGCGAACTCGGACGGCGGGGCGTAGAAGTCTTCGAGTCCCCACTTCACGCCGGTGTAGAGGAGGCCGACCATGCCGGCCACGATGGCGATCGGGTACATCGCGTTGGAGATGACGACGTTGCTCTGCATCGCCGTCTCGCCCAGCTCGACGGTGACCGCGTCCGCGAACCCGGAGAAGCCGAACAGCGTGACGCCGAGCGCGACGGAGAGCGCGAACGGCCAGATGCTGGCGTGGCTCGGGTGTTTGTCCCAGTACGGGTACTCGGAGATGTGCGCCGAGTGGCTGTCGCCGCCGTCGGTGGCCACGTCGCCGTTGTCGTCGGTCTTCATGGCGGGGCCGCCGTCCGGCACGTAGTCCTTCACGAACTCCAGCTTCCCGGAGGCGTACGAGGGACGGTTGGGCCAGTTCTCGAGCGGCGGGGGCGAGGAGACCGCCCACTCAGCCGTCCGCGAGTAGTCCCACGGGTTGTCGCCGGCCGGCTCGCCGGAGACGTAGGACTTCGCGAAGTTGTAGAACATGATGAAGAACGAGAACCCGAGCACGAACGCGCCGATCGTCCCGAACTGGTGGTAGATCTGGAACTCGGGGTTGTACTCGAACACCCGGCGGGGGGTCTCCCAGCCGAGGAACATCGAGAAGTAGACGGCGTTGAACCCGATGAAGAAGATCACGAAGTGGAGCTTGCCGAGGAACTCGTCGTACATCTTCCCCGTGATCTTCGGGAACCAGTAGTAGGCCCCGCCGAACAGCGCCGTCGCCCCGCCGAACATCACGTAGTGGAAGTGCGCGACCACCCAGTAGGTGCCGCGGAACTCGTAGTCGAGCACGATGGCGCCGAGGAAGACGCCCGTGATCCCGCCGAGGATGAACAGCAGGAGCGCGCCGAACGCAAACAGGAACGGCGTCGTGAACTGGATCCGCCCCTTGATCAGCGTGTAGATCAGCGCGAAGACGACCAGGTCGAACGGCAGCGAGATGCCGATGGTGGTCGCCATCATCAGCGTCTTGATCTCCAGGTTGATCGTCGTCAGGAACATGTGGTGCATCCACACGAGGAACGACTGGACGGAGATCAGGCAGATGGAGATGATCACCCACTTCCGCCCGACGAGGCGGCGCCCGGAGAACGTCTGGAACAGCTCCAGCATCACGCCGAGCGCCGGGAAGAAGACGATGTACACCTCCGGGTGACCGAAGAACCAGAACAGGTGCCCCCACAGCAGGGACCCGCCTTCGGTCGCCGAGAAGTAGACGCTACCGAGGACGCGGTCGGCCGCGAGGATGAGGCCCACCGCGAGCAGCGCGGCGAACGCGAACAGCATCATCCAGACGGTCGCGAGCATCGACCAGGTGAACATCGGCATGTCCATGATCCCCATCCCCTCGGC
Organism: Halorubrum sp. SS7; assembly: GCF_005435055.1. Lineage (NCBI taxonomy): Archaea > Methanobacteriati > Methanobacteriota > Halobacteria > Halobacteriales > Haloferacaceae > Halorubrum > Halorubrum sp. SS7. Next base: position 143,946 of record NZ_SGXV01000001.1, on the reverse strand, counting down.
CCGGGAGTGGTGGATGGACGTGAGGAAGTTCACCGTCGACGCCGTGGTGCCGGTGACGAACATCGCGAGCGCGAGCACCGCACCGGTCGAACCGATGCTCGGCGTGTACATCGGCACGTTGAGCGGGGCGTAAATCGTCCAGCCCGCCGACAGCGTGCCGCCCTGGAAGAAGCTGATCGCGAGCAGGAGGCCCGAGCCCAGGTACAGCCAGTACGAGAGGGCGTTCAGCCGCGGGAACGCGAGGTCGTCCGCGCCGATCTGGAGCGGCACGAAGTAGTTCGCGAACCCGAACGCGAACGGCGAGAGGAACCAGAACACCATTATCAGCCCGTGCGCGGTGACGGCCTCGTTGTACGCCAGCCCGGAGAGGATCTGGCTCGTCGGGTCCCACAGCTGGAGGCGGATGAGCAGCGCCATCACGCCGCCGAACAGCAGGAAGAACAGCGCGGTGATCGTGTATAAGATTCCGATGTCCTTGTGGTTGGTCGTCACGAACCAGCGCTTGACGGAGGTCGTCGGCGGGAGTTCGCTCATGCGCCCACCCCGCTGGCCGCGGCGAAGCCGGCGCCGGAGGCCCCGATACTGGCGCTCTCGGAGCTGTTACCGGTGCTCGCGTACCACTCCTCCCACTCGTCTTGCGGCAGGACCGTGATTTGGCTCTTCATCTGGGAGTGACCCGGACCGCACAGCTCGAAGCACTCGACGCGGTAGGTCGCCTCCCCGCCTTGCGCCTCGACGTCCTCGGAGCTCACAGCGAACCACGTCTCGCTGTAGTCTCCGGGAATGGCGTCGGACTTTATCCGTAAGTCCGACGAGCCGAAGTTGTGCCACACGTCCCTCGACGTGATGTTGAGGTCGATCCGCTGGTCGGCCGGCACGATCAGCTCACCCCGTTCGGTGTGCCCGTTGGGGTACTCGTAGGCCCAGCCGTACTGGTACCCCTCGACCATGATCTCGATGTCTCCCTCGTCGCCGGTGTCCGGTCCCTGCTCGACGTAGAGGAGGAGCCCGTACGCGTACACGACGAGGCTGATGACCACGATCGCGCTCAACCCGAACGAGAGGAAGAGCTTCTTGGCTTTCGGACCGCCCTGTCCCGTGGGGAGCTCGCCGACGACCGGCGCGTCGAACTCCTCGTCCGACCGGTTCCCGTCGTCGCGGTACTTGTACACGTTCCACAGCGTGTACGACACGACGATGGTACCGACGAGGGTGCCGAGCGCGAGGAAGACGAAGAAGATCTCGTCGAAGACCTCCGCCTGTGCGCGCCAGTCGCCCCCTTGTTGTAGGATAACTGGATCTATCATGTTCGTCTGTCTGCTCTTGTACCACCCTTAGCGATGGTACACTTATCTCTTGTGTAGCGGGGCGGGCCATCGGGGGTGGACCCACCCGTTTCGCCCCCCGAGTGCGACCCCACCGGCCGGTCGATCGACGCCGCGGTCGAGGGGACCGATCGGTGCGGAGACCCCGCGTCGAAGGCGCGTCGAAGGGTATTTGTACGCGCGAACGGAGCCCCTAACAACGGAAATCCATGACATCACTCACCCTCTTGAGTACGGGGCTGATGGGCCTCCTCGTCGTCGCCACGTTCGTCGCGGTCGCCGAAATCGGGGCGAAGCGAGTCGCTCCCGGCCGCGACGAGACGGGCGGACGCTACGAGGCCGTCGTCGACACGCTCGGCGACGTGGTCCGGACGCCGGTCGTGTGGGCGGTCTCGTTCGTCGGCATCACGGTCCTCGTCGGCGGGAGCATCCTCCTCGGCGTCGGGAGCTTCGGGATCCCCGAGGGGCTCGCCGGGACGCTGGTGAACGTCGCCTTCCTGGCCGTCGGGCTGCTGCTCGTCGGCTTCGTCTTCCTCGGCGCCTACTTCGCGACGCGGAGCCGCGGACTCGGGAACGCGCACGGCGTCGCCGCGGGCACCCTGGCGACCGGCGCCGCGTTCCTCGTCCTCGTCACGGTCCAGCTGGTCGTCGGCGTGGTTGGCTGACTCGGTCTCCTTCTGTCTCTGCCGTTCGGTCGGAAGTCACTCGGTGCGCGGCGTCAGCGCTCGGCGCCGGCGCCGCGGAGCCCGTCGTCGAGCCCGAGGCCGACGAGCGAGCCGTACCGGTCCCACACGACGACGAGCGAGGGGACGAGCAGGATCGAGCAGAGGTAGGCGTAGAACACGCCGAGCGCGAGCAGGACGCCGAAGTCGCGCAGGAGGGGGATGACCGCGAGCCACAGCACCCCGAGCCCGGAGACCGTGGTGAGCATGCTGCCGGTGAGCGCGCCGCCCGTCCCCGCGATGGTGACGTCGAGCGCCTCGTCTATCGGCAGGCCCGCCTTGTACTCGTCGACGAACCGGTGGACGAAGTGGACGGTGTAGTCGACGCCGAGCCCGATGGAGACGGAGAGGATCGGGGCGTTGATCGGCGTCAGCGGGATGTCGAACAGCCGCATCGACCCGACGAGCAGGCCGACGGTGACGAGCACCGGGACCAGGTTGAGGAGGCCGTAGACCGCCTTCCCTTCGAGGTAGGCGTACGAGAGCGCCAAGAACAGCGCCGTGAGCCCGAAGGCGGCGAACAGGCTGCGGATCGCCGACTCCGTCAGCAGGTCGATCACCGCCTCGTTGACGACGAGCGAGCCGGTCGGCACCGCGTCGAGCGGCGTGCGCTCGGCGAGCTCGCGCACGTCGGCGACCGCCTCGGAGTTGTCGACGCCGGGTCGGATCGTGTAGTCGATCCGCGCGCTGCCGCGGTCGGCGGCGACGTACCCGCGGGCCCGGCCGTCAGCGGAGGAGTCGAGGAGCGCGTCGTACACCTCGTCGACGTTGCGATCGGGCACGCCGTTGCCGAGGCGGTCGTTGCGCTCGACGAGCGCCGCGAACTCGGGGTCGCGCGACGCCCGGTCCTCGATCACGGTGACGACGCTCGTCGCCTGCGCGCGGCGCTCGTCGGTCGTCGCGAAGGTGTCCGGGGGGTTCCGCGTCGTGCGGTGGATCAGCTCCAGGGAGTCGTCGTCCCTGACCGACTGGTCGATGTACAGCGTCACCGACCCCACGAAGTCCTGCTCGAACTCCTCCTCGAAGAGGGTCAACACGTCGAGGAACGTGTACTCCGTCGGCGCGAACGGCTCCGGGAGGTCGGCGTACGTCTCCAGCCGGTCCTGGTCGGGGAAGAACGCCTCCTCGGAGAACTCCGTGTTCACGCCGGTCCCGTAGGCGCCGCCGACCGCGCCGCCGACGAGGAGGAGCGCGACGACCGCGACCGGGGCGATCCGCGAGAGGTCGACGCCGACGTGGAGGACGCGCGCGAGCCGCGAGCCGCCGGCGCCGAGGGCGCTCGTCCCGAACGTCGGGACCGGGAACCGCTCGCGCAGCCGGTCGACGAGCACCTTCGCCGCGGGGAGGAAGACGCCGAAGATGATCAGCGTGAACGTGATCCCCGCGGCCGCGACGATCCCGAAGTCGCGGTTCGGGTCGAACGGGCTCACGACGTTGGAGACGAGCCCGAACACCGTGGTGATCGTCACCAGCAGGAAGGCGATGAGCAGCTGGTCGGTGGTGGTCCGCATCGACGCCTCGATGCCGGTCCCGGTCGCCCGCTCCTCGCGGTAGCGGTTGACGATGTGGATCCCGAAGTCGATCCCGACCGCGAGCAGCAGCGGGAACACCGTCACGAGCGAGTCCGAGAAGGGGATCCCGGCGTACCCCATGAAGCCGAACGTCCAGAGGAGCGACAGGAGCAGCGCGGCGATCCCGATCGCCATGTCGAACGGGTCGCGGTACGAGAAGATCAGGAACCCGACGATCAGGATGAGCGCCGCCGGGAAGACGATGATCGCGGTGTCGGTCAACAGCGCCGTGATCTCCGACTGGAGGACGCCGTCCCCGAAGAGGATGGCGTTCTCGCCGGCCTCGTTGCCCGGGACCGAGTCGACGACCTCGACGCTGCGTGTCTGTAGCTCGGTCACGCGCGCCGTCGTCGCCGCGTCCGGCAGGTCGTAGGTGATCCCGACGATGGCCGTGTCGGCCGCCTGCGCGGTGGGGTTGTAGTCGACCGACACCTGGGCCGCGATCGCGCCCGTCGCGTCGGCGTCGGCGATGGCCGTCCGCAGTTCGGCGGGCGTCGCCTCGGTCACGGCGTCGCGCCGCTCGGCCGCGGTCGAAGCGCTCGGGTCTAACTGCCGCGCGACCGCGTCCGCGTGGCTCGACGTCGACGCGACCCGGAGCGTCGAGCGCGACTCCAGCCGGTGTTGCGTCTCCAAGGTCCGCACGAGCGCGTCGTGGGAGAGGACGTTGTCGTCGGAGACGATCACCTGCGCCGACGTCGCGGAGCCGCCGATCGAGGTCTCGAACTCCTCGTCGATGTCGTCGAGCGCCCGCTGGGCGGGGATGTCCTGCGTGAACTGGTCCGCGCCCGCGCTGGTCTCGATGCCGGTCAGCCCGCCGGCGAAGCCGGCCGTCACGACGAGGAACACCGCGACGACCGCCAGCGGCCGCTGCGTGACGACGCGGTCGATCTCCTCGATCAGCCGGTCGGCCGCGGTCACCGGTGCCCCGCTGTCCCGCGGTCCGTGGTCGGGCGGCTCCTCGGCGGGCGACCCGGCGCGGTGGTGCGTCCGCTCATCCGATCACCGTCGTCGGTACCAGACGGCGCCGCCGACCGCGGCGGCGACGAGCAGGGCGGCGACGGCGACGAGGCCGAGCGGCGGCCCGCCGTCGTCGACCGATTCAGTCACGGTCACCGGGACCTGGGTGATGTCCGAGATGCGGTCGTTGCCGCGGGCGTCCTCGTAGCGGAAGTCGAGCTCGACCGGGTGGTCCTCGACGCTCGCGCTCCCCGCGGCGGCCACCTCGAACCAGATCCGCGCGGACTCGCCGGGTTCGAGCTCGTCGACGAACGCCTCGTCGTTGACGGCCGTCAGCGGGCTGTCGGCGTAGAGCCCGGCGTTGATCGACGAGAGGGTCTCCGGCCGCCGGTTCGTGATCGTGGCGTTGATCCGGCGGGTCTCGCCCGCCTGGACGGTCGCGTTCTCGACGGCCAGCTCGAACTCGGGCTGTCGCGGCGCAACCTCGACGCGTCGGGTCTGCTCGGCCGTGAGGGTCGCGTCGCCGCTCTCGTACTCAGTGGTGAACCGGAACTGTCGCGGCCCGGGGTCGGCGCTCCCGCTCACGTCCGCGTCGAAGGTGAACTCCGCCGACTCGCCGGGCGGGATCCGCGGGAGCGCGTACCGGCTCTCGCCGAGGCTCACGCGGTTGCTCCCGGAGTCGGCGACCAGGACCGCGTTCTCGACGGCGCGCGGCCCCTCGTTCGTGATCGTGCCGGTGACCGTCCCGGAGTAGCCGACTTCGAGCGTGCCGGAGACGTCGTCTAGGGAGAACGACTGCTCGCGGAGCGGGACGACCCCGGCGCGGGCGGGCGCCGCCGTCTCGTCGAGGCCGTTCGGGTCGCGGTAGTCGACGGTCGAGGAGAGCGCGTAGGCGCCGCCGGCGAACGACTGCCCGACCGAGGAGTCGAACGTCACCGTCCGGTTCTCGCCGGGCGCCCAGTCGCCGACGAACGACTGTCCGCCGCCCTGCCCGAGGGTGACGCCGGGCGCGGTCGTGCTCCCGGAGACGACCGCGTCGCGGGCGGTCTCGTCGCCGACGTTCGCCAGCGTGACGGTCACGTCGCCGCTCCCGCCGACCTGCGCGTCGGTGTCGGTCTCCAGCACCGCGAACCGTGCGCCGTCGTCGACGACGATGGTGACGTCGAAGTCGTCGATGCCGCGGCGGTCCTTGTGGTCGTTGAACTCGGGGATGATCTCGAAGGTGTAGCGGTAGCGGAGGGTCGCCTCCACCTCGTACCGCCCGTCCGGCACGTCCTCGGGCACGGTCACGTCGAGCGGCACGGCGACCGGGCTCGCGGCGGTCGAGACATCGCCGACCGGGATCTCGCCGTCCTCGACATCGATCGGCACGCCGCCGTCGTCGACCTCGACGGTGAGCCCGCGCGCGGTCGTCACCCGGGAGTCGAGCTGGTTACCGATCTCCATCTCGCCGGTGTTGACGATGTCGAGCGTGACGGTGGACTCCGCGCCCGCCGGCACCGTTCGCTGCGACGCGAAGACCTCCAGCACCGGCGACCCGCGGACCTGTCGCGCGGTCGGCTCGCTCGTCTGCGCGACGACGCCGTCGGCGGTCGGGGCCCCGGACAGGGCGGCCGAGTCCGCGGGCGATCCGCCCGCGCTCGGCGCCGCGGCGCCGGCGAGCGAGACGCCGACGAGGAGGGCGCTCACCGCGGCGACCGCGAGCGCGGCGGTGACGAGTCGCGCCGGTCGGCTCATCGGTCCCCTCCGGCGGGACCGCGGGAGGATCTGGCCGCGCTGAGCGGCCGGTCGTACCGTGACGCGTCGGAACGAGTCATACGTCCCCGAGCGAGGCCCGCGACATAAGCGTGTTGAATGAACGTTCAATCAAGAGCTGTATATACCGGGGGCGAATACGTCGGGTATGGACGACCCGTTCGCGGAGCCGTCGAACACCCGGCAGGCCATCCTCGGCGCGGCGTTCCGCGCGCTCTGCGAACACGGGTACGCGAACGTCACGATCCAGCGGATCGGCGACGAGTTCGACAAGAGCCCGTCGCTCGTGTACCACCACTACGACGGGAAAGACGACCTGCTGCTCGACCTCCTCGGCTTCCTGCTCGACCAGTTCGAGGCGGCCGTCGCGGACGGGTCCCTCGCGGAGCCGTCGGGCGACGCCGCGGCGGGCGCGGGCGACGACGTGCCGGAGATGGCCCCGGAGGCCTTCGACCGCTCGGCCCGGGACCAGCTCGACGACTACCTCACGGCGGTCGTCGACCCCGCGTCGCTCGACGACCCGTACGCCCCCGACGAGCGGTTCGTCACGGTGATGACGGAGCTCCGCGCGCAGGCCGCGAGCGACGAGGCGTACCGCGACCACTTCGACCGCAGCGACCGCGTCTTCGGCGAGTACCTCGAACGGCTCGTCCGCGAGGCCGCGGCCGAGGCCGACGGCGACGGGTCACCGGGCCCCGCCGACGACTCGCCCGGCCCCGACGCCGTCGACGCCGCCGAGGTGGCCGCGACGCTCCAGACGTTCGCGACGGGCGGGATGTTCCGCTGGGCGACGACGAACGGCGGCCCGTGGGTCGCGGGCTCGCGCGCCGGGATCGACCGATACTTGGAGGCGATGCTGCCGCTCGTCGACGCGAGCGGTGCGGGAGAATAGCGGCCGGAGCCGCGCTCAGCGGTCCGTGACGCCCTCGGCGTCCATCCGCGAGACCTCCTCTTCGAGCCACTCGCGGAGCCACTTCACGCGCTTGATCCGCTGGTGCGCGATGCTCTCGGCGGTGTCGGAGACGACGCGGTCGGTGTGGTCGTGCGCGCGCTGGAGCACGCGGTCGACCATCTTCGCGGCGTCCATGTGCGTCCGCGACTCGTACCCCATGCGCAACAGCATGAGGACGGCGCCGTTGGCGCCGACCTTGTCGAGCACGTCCGCCTCGATCAGACACCGGCTCTCTAGGGGCACGTCGTCGAGGTCGCCGGTGTACGAGTGGTCGACGACCGCCCCGCACACCTCCTCGATGAACGACTCCGGGTAGGTGCCGCGGCTCTGGAGGTACTCGCGGGTGACGCGCGCGCCGGCCTCCGCGTGGACATCCTGTTCGGCCTCCAGCTTCGCGACGTCGTGGAAGACGGCCGCGACCCGGACCACGTCGACGTCGGCGCCCTCGGCCTCGGCGATCTCGGTCGCGAGGTCGACGACGTTGAGGATGTGGTTGAAGCGGTACGACGCGGAGTGCCAGGGGTACCAGCGCATCCGTCCGCCGTCGTCCTCGCTCTCGACGCTGGCCGCGAGGTAGTCGCGGACGAACCCCTTCATCTCCTCGAAATCCTCGTCGTTCACCTCCGTTTCCTTAATTTCGACGCCCACCGGGACCACCTCGGGCGAAAAGATCGTGATTCATTACCGTCACCGAGGAGCGTTTCGGTCTTAGGCGTTACGACGGAGTCTCCGGCCGCTGACGCGGCGGGCGATCGGTCGGTGCGACGCCTCCGCGGCGGGCGGCGGCGCGACGCGGGACGCTTAACAGGGTCGGGGGCGCACCGGCGTCTATGCTGAGTCCCTTCGGGAACGACGACCGCGCTCGGTTCCAGCGGGCGGCGGCGGTGAACGTCGCCGGCAACGCGGTGAAGATCGCGGTCGAGGGCGCCGCGGGGCTCGCGTTCGGCAGTGTCGCGCTGGTCGCCGACGCCGCCCACTCGGTCGCAGACCTCGTCGCGAGCGCGGTCGTGTTCGTCTGGGGGGGCTCGCGGTACGAGAGCGCGGACGAGACGCACCCGCACGGCCACCAGCGGATCGAGCCGCTGACGGCGCTGTTCGTCGGCGCGACGGTCGCGATCCTCGGGCTGCTCCTGCTGCGCGAGTCGGTCCGCGGGCTGGTCGGGTCGGCCGAGGTGACGGCGAGCCCGCTCCTCGTCGGCGCGCTGCTGTTCGCGATGGCCGACATGTACCTCCTGTACCGGTACACGGAGCTGGTGAACGCCGACCTCGGCTCGACCGCGCTCGACGCGCTCGCCGTGGACTGCCTCAACGACATCTACACGACGATCGCGGCGCTCGTCGGCGTGTTCGGCGTGTTCCTGAACGTCCCGATCCTCGACCCGGTCGCCGGCGCGCTCGTCAGCCTCCTCGTCGTGTACCAGGGGGTCGAGATCGGCCGCGAGAACGTCACGTACCTCGTCGGGGCGGCGCCGCCCTCCGGCGACCGCGAGCGCGTCGTCGCCGCGCTCCGCGACCACCCGGCCGTCGAGGGCGTCCACGACCTCACCGTCTACTACGACGGGACCGACCTGGAGGTCGAGGTCCACGTGGAGGTCGACGGGGAGATGACGCTCCGCGCGGCCCACGACGTGGAGACGGACCTCGTCACGAGCCTCCGCGCGCTGGAGGACGTCGGGGACGTCCACGTCCACCTCGACCCGTCCGGCCTCGGGGAGTGGAAGGACGCGCCGGAGTGGGAGGACGCGGCGGACGGGTCGGACGCGTCAGGGGAGCCAGACGCATCGAGCGGGCCGGACGCGTCGAGGGAGCCGGATCCGTCGGGCGGGCCGGACGCGCCGATGGAGTGAGGCGGGGCGACCCCGCGGTCGCCCGGGGCCCGAGGCCGCCGGGGGCGTGCGGGTTTTGCCCGTTCGTCCCCTAGATCGGGTATGCTGAAACGCCGCTGGCTGGAGATGACGTGGCGGGACGGACTGTTCGCGCACTGGCCCGTCGACCCGTCGACCGTCGCCGCGGCGCTGCCGGAGGGCCTGTCGGTCGCGACCCACGACGGCGACGCCTACCTCGGGGTCGTCCCGTTCGTGATGGACGACATCCGCCCGCGGGGCGTGCCCGCGGGGCTGTCGTTCCCCGAACTCAACCTCCGGACCTACGTCGAGGGACCGAGCGGGCCCGGCGTCTACTTCCACAGCCTCGACGCGGACGACCGGCTCGGCGTCGCGGTCGCTCGCGGGCTGTTCCGGCTCCCCTACTATCGCGCCGAGACGGACGTTCGACGCCCGGGGGCGTGGGACGGGGGCGGCGCCGAGGGCGCGAACGAGGACCGCGCCGTGCGGTTCGCGAGCCGCCGCGTCCACGACGGCGCCCCGCACGCGCGGTTCGACGCGACGTACGCCCCGGCCGGCGAGGCGTTCACGCCGGAACCGGGGTCGCTGCCGGCGTTCCTCACGGAGAACTACCGCTTCTACACCGCCGGCTCCGGCGGGCGGCTGTACGTCGGCGAGATCGAACACGAGCCGTGGACGCTGCGCCCGGCCGCGGCGGAGATCCGGGCGAACACGCTGTTCGCGGCCAACGGGTTCGACGACCCGGACGGCGAGCCGCTGCTCCACTACGCCGAGCCGATCGCGGTCACCGCGGACCGGATCCGCCGGGTCTGAGGGCCCCGGGGGCGTTCGCCCCGGCCGCGCGCGACTCGCTACGGGAAGAGCCCGCGGTACTCGTGGGCCTTCGCCGTGCGCTCCAAGGCGAGCGTGTACGCCGCGGTCCGCAGGTCGGGCAGCTCCTTCTCGTCGTACTGGTCGATCGTCTTGTCGAACGCGCTCCCGATGCGGCGCTCGAGCTCGGCGTTGACGGTCTCCAGCGGCCACGAGAACTCCTGGGCGTTCTGGACCCACTCCAGGTACGAGACGATGACGCCGCCCGCGTTCGCGAGGATGTCCGGGACGACCTGGATGTCGCGCTCGGTGAGGACCTCGTCGGCGGCGACCGTCGTCGGCCCGTTCGCGGCCTCGACGACCGCCGAGGCCCGGAGGTCGTCGACGTTGTCGGCGGTGATCACGCCCTCGACGGCGGCCGGGATGAGCACGTCGACGTCGAGGGTGAGCAGCTCCGCGTTGGTGATCCGGTCGGGGTCGTCCCAGCTCGACCCGTCCGCGTTCCCCCGGTACTCGCCCGCGACGTACTCCTCGATCAGCCCGCCGGCGTCGACGTGCGCGCCGAGCGCCGCCACGTCGAGGCCGTCGGGGTCGTAGGCCGCGGCGGAGACGTCCGAGGTCGCGACCACGTTGGCGCCGGCCTCGTCGAGGAGCCGGGCCGCGTTCGACCCGACGTTGCCGAACCCCTGGATCGCGACGGAGGCGTCGGAGAGGTCGCGGTCGAGGTACTCGAAGAGCCGCTCGGTGACGAGCGAGACGCCGCGGCCGGTCGCCTCCACGCGGCCCGGCGTCCCGCCGATCTCCAGCGGCTTCCCGGTGACGACCTGCGGGACGGAGTACCCCTCGTACATCGAGTAGGTGTCCATCATCCACGCCATCGTCTGGGGGTTCGTGTTCATGTCGGGCGCGGGCACGTCGATCTCGGGGCCGATCATCCGGCGGATCCCCTCGGTGTACCGCCGGGTGAGCCGTTCGAGGTCGCGGTCGGTGAGGTCCTTCGGCTCGCAGATCACGCCGCCCTTCGCGCCGCCGTAGGGGAGGTCGACGAGCGCCGTCTTCCACGTCATCCAGCCGGCGAGCGCCTCGACCTCGCGCTGGGTGACCGACGGGTGGAACCGGACGCCGCCCTTGAACGGGCCGCGGGCGCTGTCGAACTGACAGCGGTACCCCTCGAACACCTCGACTTCGCCGGACTCCAGCTCCACGGGGAGCGTCACCTTCAGCGTGCGCTCCGGGTGCTTGAGCCGCTCGAACACCCCGTGATCCACGTCTGCGTACTCCTCGGCGCGGTCCATCTGGGCGAGCATGTTCTGGAACGGGTCGTCGGCCATGGCCGGCACGACTCCGTCGCCCGTGATATCGGTTTCGGCAAGTATCGCCTCCGAGAGAGATCCTCTCGCATGGGATTCGGACCGAGTTCCACCGGGCGGTTCCGACCGGACTTATACGTCGGGCCCCTCAATCGCCCCCCATGACACACGGACGTGCGACGGGGGACCGTCGATGACGGCACAGACGCTCCACCCCCGGGTCCAGATCGTGTGGGTCCTCCGCGCGGTGCTGCTCTCGGCGCTCGTGACCGCCCCGTTCGCGGGCGGCGCGTACCTCGAGTACCTCCCGCGATGGGCGCCGGTCGCCGTCGGCGCCGTCGTCCTGACGCTGACCGTCGCGCACGCGCTGCTCCGGTACCGGCGCTGGAGCTACGAGATCCGCGAGGACGCCATCTACCTCGACCGCGGCGTGCTCACGCAGGTGCGGACGACGGTGCCGCTGGTGCGCATCCAGCACGTCGACTCCCGCCGCGGCCCGATCGAGCGGACCGTCGGGCTCGCCTCCTGCGTGGTGTACACCGCGGGGTCGCGCGGCGCCGACGTGCGGATCCCGGGGCTGACGCCGGACGGCGCGAGCGACCTCCGCGAGGAGCTGAAGCGGCTGGCCATCCGCGCCGACGGGGAGGACGCGGTGTGAAGCTGGCGCCGCAGTCGGTCCCGTACCGCGCGCTCCAGAAGGCGGCCGGAACCGCCGTCGCGCTGTTCGTGGTCGTGAACAGCGGCGGGTTCGGCCTCCCGCTCGCGGTCGGCGGCGGGGCCGCCATCCTCCTCGCGATGTTCGCCTACGAGGTCGCGTACTACCGCCGGTTCGAGTACGTCCTCACCGAGGACACGCTCGACATCTCCTCCGGCGTCATCTCCCGCCGCGAGCGGGAGATCCCGTACCGGCGGATCCAGAACGTCGACGTGAGCCGGAGCGTGATCCAGCGCGCCATCGGCGTCGCCGCGGTCGACTTAGAGACCGCCGGCGGCTCCAGCACCGAGGGGTCGATCCGGTTCGTCACGCCCGACGAGGCGACCCGGCTCCAGCGCGAGGTCCAGCGCCGGAAGGCCGGGGGCGCGCGGCCCGAGGAGGCCGGCGAGGGAGCGGCGGCCGACGTGGACGCGGTCGAGGCCGGCCGCGAGGACGCGTTCGCGCCCGACGAGGAGGAGCTGTTCGCCATCTCGCCGAGCGAGCTGGCCTTGGTCGGGGCGCTCTCGTTCGACGGGCGCCTGATCGGGCTCCTGGCGTTCCTGAGCTCCGGGTCGTTCCCGGTGCTGTCGAGCTTCCTGCCGGAGACGTCGGCCGCCGCGCTCACCGCGACGGCGTTCGTCGGCGTGGCGGCGCTGTTCATCGCGTCGTGGCTCATCGGCGCGGGCGTCGCCTTCTCGAACTACTACGGCTTCCGGCTCTCCCGCGCCGGCGACGAACTCCGGTACGAGCGCGGGCTGTTCCGGCGGTACAGCGGGTCGATCCCGACCGAGAAGGTCCAGACGCTGCGGATCACGGACAACCCCGCCAAGCGCGCGCTCGGCTACGCGAGCCTCTCCATCGAGACCGCGGGGTACGCCCCCGGACAGAGCGCGGAGTCCGGCAACCAGTCCGCGGTGCCCATCGCCGCGACCGACCGCGTCTACCGGCTCGCACACGAGATAGAGTCGTTCGGCACCCCCGATTTCAACCGGCCGCCGAAGCGGATCCGGTGGCGGTACGTCATCCGGTACGCGCTGCTCGTCGGCGTCCTCACGGGGATCGCGTACGGCGTGAACTGGTACGTCTCGCCGTCGCTGCCGTGGTACGCGGTCGCCGCGCTGCTACTCGTCGCGCCACCCGCGGCGCACCTGAAGTGGAAGCACCGCGGCTACTGGGTCGGGGAGGACCACCTGCTCACGCGGAACGGCTTCTGGAGCCGGACCGTCGCCGTCGTCCCGTACTACCGGATCCAGAACGTGATCGACAGCCGCACCGTGTTCCAGCGCCGGTGGGGCGTCGCGACGGTCGTCGCCGACACGGCGGGGACCGGCTCGCTGACCGGCAGCGACGCCGCCGCGGTCGACTTCGAGGTGGCCGAGGCCGAGGCGTTAGAGGAGACGCTCACCGAGCGCCTCGCGACCGCCGTCGCGGAGCGGCGCGGCGCCGGCACCGACCGCTTCGAGTGGTTCGATGGGAACGTCGACCCCGACGAGAGCACCGACGGCGACGGCAACCCCGAAGAGGACGCCGGCGGACTCAACGCGGACATCGACGGGGCGCCCGCACCCGGCGACGACGACCCCGACGCGGACGTCGACGAGACGGCGCCCGACCCGACGCCGTCGGTCCCGGACGCGGACGAGACGACGGACGACGACGCGCTCGACATCCCCGAAGACGGCGTCGTCCGCCCGGACTTCTCGCCGAGCGACCGCGACTACTCGGAGCCCGCGGAGCGCATCGACACCGGCGAGTACGCGGTCGACCAGAACCCGTCGGACGCCGACGTGGCGCACGGGCCGAACGCCGACGGCGGTCGGGACGGGACGAAGGCGGACGACGACCGCGACGAGGATATGGAAAGAGACCGCGACGACACGGAGAGCGGTCGGGCGGACGCAAACGGCGAAGATTCTGAGGGTGATGGGGGTGATCCCGACGGCGATGGCGACGACCCCGAGGGCGCCGGGACCGATTCGCGGACCTGACCGGCGGGACCGATTCGCGGACCTACTCGTCGAGCAGCTGCTGGGCGATCGTGTTGCGCAGCACTTCGCTCGTCCCCTCGTAGATCTCCGAGAGCTTCGCGTCGCGGTAGAAGCGCTCGGCGGGGAAGTCCTTGGTGTAGCCGTAGCCGCCGTGGATCTGGATCCCCTCGTTGGCGACCTCGCGGGCGATCTCCGAGGCGTACAGCTTCGCCTGCGCGGCCTCCTTGATGTAGTCGTCGCCGCGCATCTTCAGGTCGGCGGCCTCGTGCATCAGCAGCTCCGCGGCGCGGGCCTTCGTGTCCATGTCCGCGAGCTTGTGCTGGATGGCCTGGAAGTCGCTGATCGGGCGGTCGAACTGCTCGCGCTGCTGGGCGTACGACTTCGCCTCGTCGAGGGCGGCGCGCGCGATCCCGACCGACCGGGCCGCGATGGTGATCCGGCCGCCGTTGAGCGTCTTCAGCGCGTGGACGAACCCCTCGCCCTCCTCGCCGAGCCGGCGCTCTTCCGGGATCCACATGTCGTCGAACCGGAGCTCCGCGGTCGGACACCCCTTGTCCCCGAGCTTGTCCTCCGTCCCCTCAACGACGAACCCGTCGTCCTCTTCCGGGCGCACGATGAACGACGAGATGCCCTTCCGCCCGGCGTCGGGGTCGGTCTTGGCGAACAGCGTGACCGTGTCGGCGACGGAGCCGTTCGAGATCCAGAGCTTCCCGCCGTTGACGAGGTAGCCGTCCCCGTCGCGCTCCGCGGTCGTCGACATCGCGGGCACGTCCGACCCGGCCTCGGCCTCTGAGAGCGCGAACGCGCCGATGTCCTCGGCGGTGTTCAGGGCGGTGAGGTACTCCTCCTTCTGGGCCTCGTCGCCGAACTCGTAGAGCATGTTCCCGGCCAGCGACGTGTGGGCCGCGACGACGGTGCCGAGCCCGCCGGAGCCGCGTGAGATCTCTTCGAGCCCGATGGCGTAGCTGTGGTAGTCGAGGCCGGCGCCCTCGTACTCGACGGGGAACGGCATGCCCATCAGCCCGAGGTCGGCCATCTCCTCGACGAGGTCGGCGGGGAACTCGTCGGTCTCGTCGATCTCGGCCGCGCGCGGGACGACCTCCTCGTCGACGAACTCCGCGACGGTGTCGCGGATCTGACGCTGCTCTTCGGTGAGCGTGAACTCCATGCCGTGGCCTTCGGCCGGGCGGACTTAGCCGTTTCCACACGGTTGTACACGGGTCGGCGGTTCGTCGGCGCTGACGGGGACCGAGTCGTGCGGTTTCGCCGCCCCGAGCGGCGATCGACGCGCGGCCGCCGTTCCACGAGGCTTTTTATGCGTTGTGCCGTAAACACTGGCAACTGAATGAGCGGACGAGAACACGCCCCCGCCGAGGCCGACCTCGCGTGGTGTCACGAGGCGGTCCAGGGGGTCTCGCGGACCTTCGCGCTGACGGTCGACGTGTTAGAGGAACCGATGGCGTCGCAGATCTGCGTCGGCTACCTCCTCTGTCGCGTCGCCGACACGGTCGAGGACGCCGGGCACATCCCGCCGGACGCCCAGAGCGACGTGCTGCGGACGTACCGGCGAGCGATCGACCCGGACGACGAGACCGACATCGCCGAGTTCCGCGAGACGGTCGACGAGTGGCTGCCCGCGGAGCGCGACGACGACTGGAGCGTCGTCGCCGACGCGCCCACGATCGTCGCGACGTTCGAGGAACTCGACCCGGAGGCGCAGGCGGCCATCGTCCCGCCGGTGCTGGAGATGGTCGACGGGATGGCGATGTTCGTCGACCGCCACGCCACCGAGGGCGGGCTCCGCATCGACGACCGCGACGAGTTAGAGCAGTACTGCTACTACGCGGCCGGCACCGTCGGCAACCTCATCACGAACCTGCTCACCCGCGGCGACGTGGCCGAGGAGCGCGCGAAGCGGCTGCGGGAGACCGCCGAGGAGTTCGGGCTCCTCCTCCAGCTCGTGAACGTCTCGAAGGACGTGTACGACGACTACACCGAGGAGAACAACATCTACCTCCCCGCCGAGTGGCTGGAGGCGGAGGGCGTCGACCAGGAGCGCGTCGTCCACCCCGAGAACCGCGAGTCGTCCGCGCGCGTCGTCGACCGCACCGCCGACTACGCCCGCTCGTTCCTCGACGACGCGCAGGCGTACTTGGAGACGATGCCGCTCTCGAACGGCAACACGATGGAGGCGTGGACCGTCCCGTACCTGCTCGCGGTCGGCACCCTCCGCGAGCTGGGGAGCCGCCCTGAGGACGCGCTCACCGAGACCGGCGTGAAGGTGTCCAGACAGGAGGTGTTCGCGGTGATGTCCGCCGCGAGCGGCGTCGGCCGCGACTCGCTGGCGGAGCTGCGACAGACCATCGCGCGGACCCCCTTCCACCGCGCGGTCGGGTCGGCGGACTGACCACCACGGCCCGACGCCGCCGGCTCTCCTCGCATCTCTCTACCAGCTTCTCACCGCTATTTCTCACAGCCGCGACCGCGCCCGCGACACCGCCGGGACGCGCACCTCGATAGTCTCCCCGAGCGCCTCGGCCGCGCTCAGCAGCCACTCCGCGCGCTCGACGCGCGAGTCGAGGTCGCCGGGGCCGATCCGGTAGCGGTCGACGAGCTCCTCGACCGTCGCGCCGCCGATCCACTCGTCTAAGATTCGCGCCGTCTTCACCGACTCCAGCCACCCCTCGAAGTCGTCCGGGTCGGTCATGTCCGTGGTGAGACGGGCGGCGTTCCGCCGCGCGAACCGGTAGATCTCCGCGCGCTCGGCGTTGCCGAGGTAGGTGTCTTGCATGTCGGGCGTGTCGCAGATCACCTCGAAGGCGGTGAGCGTGGTCGCCTCGGGGAGGTCGGCCGCGGCGCGGAGCCCGGCGACGATCCGCTGGCCGGTCTCCGGGCGGACGTACTGCTTCGAGGTCGTCTCGCCGACGGCCGTCGCGACGAGCCGGTAGTCCTCGACGCCGCCCGTCTCCCGGGCGACCATCCCGGCCGCGACGAGGTCGTCGACCGCGACGGCGACTGCGTCGGCGAGGCCGCCCGCCCCGGTCTCCCGCGCGTAGAACGTCCCCTCGAACACGTCGAGGATCTCCGTCTCGGTCGCCGCGAAGTCCGTCGCTATCGCGGCGAGGACGTGCGTGCGGAGCGCGCCGGGGTCGGCGAGCTGCGACTCGACCGCCTCGGGCTCGCCCTCGACGTAGCGCTCGCGCACCTCGTCGCGCGCGTCGGCGTCGGCGACGAGCACCGCCTCGCCGTGGGGGTCGAGCCCCGGTCGGCCCGCGCGGCCGCACATCTGGTGGACCTCGAGCGTCGGGATCCACGACATGCCGCCCTCCCCGTAGCGGCGCTGGTCGCGGACGACGACGCGGCGCGCGGGGACGTTGACCCCGGCCGCCAGCGTGGGCGTGGCGCAGATACAGGCCACGTCGCGCTCGCGGAACGCCGACTCGACGACCGCGCGGTGGCCCGAGCGGAGCCCGGCGTGGTGGAACGCGACGCCGGCGCGCAGGCAGTCCGCGAGCTGTCGGCCGGTCATGGTGCCGTCCACGTCGGTGGCCTCCTCGGCGGCCGCCGCGGCCGCGTCCTCGACGCCCAGCGCCGCGGCGAGGCCGCCCTCCGCGAGCCGCTCCGCGAGGTCGACCGCCTCGCGCCGGGAGCGGACGAACGCGAGGCACTGGCCGCCGTCCGCGACCGCGTCGGCGACGAGCGCGGCGGTGACCTCGGTCGCGTCGGGGTCGTCGGCGTCGTCGGCACCCCCGTCCCGGGCCTCGCCGCCGTCACCGTCGCCGGCGGTCTCGTCGGGGCCGACGTCGACCGAGAGGCTCGTGCCGTCGTCGAACGCGACCTCGCCGCCGACCGCGACGCCGGTCCGCAGGTCGACCGGGCGCCACTCGGACTCGACGAGGGCGGCGTCGAGCCAGTCCGCGATGGCGTCGGGGTTGTCGACGGTCGCCGACAGCGCCACCGTCTGGAGGTCGGGGTTCCGGCGCCGGAGCGTCGCCAGCGTCACTTCGAGCGTCGGGCCGCGTCGCTTCGCGCCGAGGAGGTGGACCTCGTCGACGACGACGCAGGCGAGCTCGTCGACCCACGAGGCGCCGTTGCGGATCGCGGAGTCGACCTTCTCGCTCGTGGCGACCACCACGTCGTTGCCGGCGAGCGCCTCGCCCGTCGCGTCGAAGTCGCCGGTGGAGATGCCCACGTCGACGCCCGGCAGCGCCGCGAACGTCTCGTACTTCTCGCGGGCGAGCGCGCGGAGCGGACAGACGTACAGACCGGGACCGCCGGCCGTCAACAGCGCGAGCTGGGCGATGAACGTCTTGCCCGACGCGGTCGGCACCGCCGCCACGACGTCGGCGCCCTCACAGACGCCCGCGTCGACCGCCGCGCGCTGGGGCGGGTACAGCTCGCGGACGCCCCGCTCGGCGAAGTGGTCGACGACGGGCTGAGACAGCGGCAGGTCCCGGACGCGCATGTACCGCTCGTTCGGCGGGACCGGTGATAAAGAGTCGGCGGAATCCCCCTCGCCGCGGGTTACGCGTCGGCGTCGAAGTCCTGGAAGAGCTTCTCGTAGTCCTCGTCGTCGCTCGCGACCGCGTCGCGCGACTCGTCGGCCCGCTCGCGCAGCTCCTCGATCCGCTCGGTGAGCCGCTGGTACTCCTCGTTGTCGGCGAGGTCGTTGGCGCTCTTCTCGGACTCCAGCATCGCCTTCTTCGAGGTCAGCGAGAACAGCTCCTGGACCTCCGAGTCGTACTCACCGCGCCGCAGGAGCCCCTCGACGGTCTCGCGGAGCGTGTCGCTCGTGACGGGCTTGACGAGGTAGTCGTCGAACCCCATCTCCAGGATGTCGAAGTCGGGCTCGACGGCGGTGACCATCGCGACCCGGCAGTCGATGCCGCGGTCGCGGACCGCCGTGAGGACCTCGTCGCCCGAGAGGCCGGGCATCCGGCGGTCGAGAAGTATCGCGTCGACCTGGTTGTCGGCCTCGTCGAGCTGATCGAGCGCCTCGCGGCCGCCGTACGCGGTTCGGACGCGGTACTCGTCGCCGAGCCAGGCGGCGTACAGGTCGGCCAAGTCGGGTTCGTCCTCGACCACGAGGACCAGCGGCGGTTGCTCACTCATGGATGACGGGAGCGAGGGGGTGTTCGCTCACACGTTTCGTCTCGCCGCTGGCTATATTAAAATACCTCTTCGACGCGGGGGTCGATCGGCGGCGCGGCCGGACTCGGCTCCGCCCGGTCCGGGCTCGGAGCCGGTCTCGCCCGCCGCACGGCCTCCGCGGTTACTCGCCCGGGCTGTAGTTGGGCGCCTCGTCGGTGATCATCACGTCGTGCGGGTGGCTCTCGCTCTGTCCCGCCGAGGAGACGCGGACGAACTCCGCGCGCTCGTGGAGGTCGGGGACGGTCTCGGCGCCGACGTACCCCATCCCGGAGCGCATGCCGCCGGTGAGCTGGTGGAGCTCGGAGGCGAGGCTCCCCTTGTACGGCGTCGCGGCCTCGACGCCCTCGGGGACGAACTCCTCGTCCTCGTCCTCCTCCTTGAGGTAGCGGTCGCCGCCGCCGGACTTCATGGCGCCGACGGAGCCCATCCCGCGGTACTGCTTGTACTTCTTCCCCTGCATCGTGATGACGCGGCCGGGCGCCTCGTCGGTGCCGGCGAAGTACGAGCCGAGCATCACCGCGTCCGCGCCCGCGGCGATGGCCTTGATCGCGTCGCCGGAGTAGCGGATGCCCCCGTCGGCGATGACGGGCACGTCGTGCTCGGCCGCGACGTCGGCGACCTCCGCGACCGCGGTCATCTGCGGCATCCCCGCGCCGCTGACGACGCGCGTGGTACAGATCGACCCGGGGCCGATGCCGACCTTCAGGCCGTCGGCGAAGTCGACCGCCGCCTCGGCGGCCTCGCGCGTCCCGACGTTGCCGACGACCACGTCGGCGTCGACGGTGGCCTTGATCGCCTCCGCGGAGTCGAGGACGTTGAGGTTGTGCGCGTGGGCGCAGTCGATGAAGATGACGTCGACGCCGGCCTCGTCGGCCGCGACGGCGCGCTCCTCCTCGAAGGGGCCGACGGCGACGCCGGCGAGCAGGCGGCCGCGCTCGTCGCGGGCGGCCTCCTCGTGTTCGCGGCGCTGGAGGATGCCCTGCATCGTCACCAGGCCGACGAGCCGCTCGTCGCCGTCGACGATGGGGACGCGCTCGATCTTGTGGTCGTACATCAGTTCGAGCGCCTCGCGCGCGTCCACGTCCTCCGGCGCGGTGATGACCTCGTCGGTCATCGCCTCGCGGACGGCGTCGTCCTCGCCGACCTCCAGGTACGGGCGGATGTCGGTGCCGGAGATGATCCCGAGGACGGTGTCGTCCTCGGCGACGACGGGGGCGCCCGAGACGCCCTGCCGCTCCATCACCGCGTCGGCCTCGCGGACGGTGTCGTCGGGCGAGACGGTGACGACGTTCTCGCGGCGGATGACGAGCTCGTGCGCGCGCTTGACGCGCTCGACCTCCGCGGCCGTCTCCTCGACGGTCATGTTACGATGGAGGACGCCGAGCCCGCCCTCGCGGGCCATCGCGATGGCGAGGTCGCTCTCCGTGACGGTGTCCATCGCCGCCGACAGCACGGGGACGGTGAGTTCGACGTTCTTCGACACGCGGGTGGAGAGGTCCGCGTCGTCGGGCTCGACGCGGCTCTCCTTCGGTCGGAGCAGCACGTCGTCGAACGTCAGCGCTTCCGGAACCTCGAGCTTCGCCGAGAACCGGTCAGAATCTGTCGCCATATAATGCGTCACAAGCGCCCGATGAAAAGCGTTGCGAGACGGCACGGACGTGGTGGTTGCTCACATCCGAACCCGTGTTATATACAGAATCGTGCCGATCTCGACGAGATCTGTCGCGACCGCGGTCGAAATGGGCCCGACGGCCTCGACCGTTCGGTCCGCCCGGCGGCCGCGGTCCGAAAACCGAGAGATGATCGGGGATGCTCGGCGAACGTCGATGTATCGTCATCGAAGCGCTACCATCGCCGTCGATCCATCGTGTCGTGCGGACACGTCTCACACAACCTTTAACGCGACCGAAACGCGTATATTGGGTATGGACTCCGACAGTCCCGTGAACGCGCGCATCGCCGGCCAGCCGAACGCCGCCCTCGGCGTCCGCTTTACAGCCGGCAATCCGCGCAAACGCTTTACATGGGCTCGTCGGACCCGTCGCGGCGTGGACTCCGCGTGGTGGTCCCCGGACCATCGCGAGTCGCACGCGTCCCACCGCCACCCCGTCGGTCAGGGCTATCGTCCCTAAATGAGCACGTCACGCCACCCGGTCGCCCTGCGGCTCGAACAGCAGGTCGGGAGCGCGACGAAGCTGCTCGCGACCGTCATGGCCCTGCCGCTTGTCGACGGCATTTTCCCCGCCCTCGTCGTCGCCGGCGTCCTCGGATCGGCCACCGGCGTCGTCGAGACCGGCATCCTCATCTTCGGCGGCTCCGCGACCGCCGCGGTGATCCTCGCCGAGATGGACGGCTCGCGGCGGGAGATGGCCACCTCGGTCCTGCTGATCGGCGCGGTCATCATCCCGGTCGCCGCCGTCGAGGCCGCCCTCGCGCCGACCCTCCAGGGGCTCCTGAACCTGCCCGTCTTCGAGCGGTTCGCCGGGCTCGTCATCCTCACCATCGCCGCCAAGACCGCCAGCTCGGAGGTCGGCGAGTTCCTGCCGAGCCCCGGCGTCATCATCGGCCTAGGCCTCGTCGCGAGCTTCGACCCGTCGGGGTTCGCCATAGAGACCTCGACCGAGTACGTGGTCAACGGCACCGCGGCCGCCGCCGTGGGCGTGGCGTTCGCGCTGTCGATCGCGCTGCTCTCGCCGCACCTCCGCGGCCGCGTCGACATCGACCGGTTCCGGTTCGGCTCCGCGGTCGCGCTGGGCGTGCTCGCGCTGCCGATCCTGCTCGGCCCGTTCGACCTCATGCAGACGGACGCGCCCATCGCGCTCGCGGTGCTCGCGGTGACGACCCTGTTCGCGTACGACCCGAGCGCGGACGGCGAGGCGAGCGCCGCCGGCGACGACGCGCCCGACGACGACGCGCCGACGAGCGACTCCCCCGAGGCGGACGACGGCGACGCGACCGACGCCGGCGAGGAGCCGGACGCGGAGGCCCCGAGCGATCCGCCGCTCGACGCCCCGCCGGAGGGGCCCTCGCCCATCGTCGACGACGACGTCGCCGTCCTCGCGAACGGGGGCGACGGGCGAGAGACCGACGACGACGGCGCGGACCCGTTCGCGGACGACGACTCCCGCGCGCCGTGGCTGTGACCGGCGGGTGGCCGCCCGCGAACGGCGCGCCCCGCCTGACCGCTTTCTCCGTCGCTCCGACCCCCGCGCGTGTCGCCGGGGTTTAGGCACTCGGTCCCGAACGGCCGGTATGTCGAACCGCGTCGTTCAGGGGCGGATGGTGACGCCCGAGAAGCTCGCAGAGCTGGTCGAAGGGGAGTCGGTGCTGGAGGCCGAGTCGATCACGGACGCCGACCGCGACTGCCCGGACTGCGGCGGCGACGTCATCTCGGTCGGGTACATGCCGAGCGTGACGGAGTTCGTCACCGGCTACAAGTGCCAGGACTGCGACTGGAGCGCCGACGACCGCGACTGAACCGCGTAGACCGACTCACCCGACGATCGGCGGAACGGGCCGGAGGCACCCGGAGCGGAAGCCCCCCGCCGTCCCTCGATCGCTTTCGATCGAAACCCCTTTATCCGCGTTTCGGCAACGAACTGATGCGAGATCACGCGGGGCTGTGGCCAAGCCAGGCATGGCGACTGACTCCAGAGGCTTGCGCCCGGGACGACACTCCAGACTGATATACCGAGCGGCCGACTGATCATCGGTCGCGTTGACGACCCTCTGGAGTTCCGAGGCGCACCGGAGATATCAGTCGATCGGGGGTTCAAATCCCTCCGGCCCCACTTCCTGCTGTCGCGAGCAACACCGCGAGCGACGGCGACGTGCTGAGGAGGGATTTGAACCGAGAAGCGACGACGACCGCGGTTCAGATCCCCGTAGCCGCAAACTCTGCTGCTGTATTCGGCGACGCGAACGGCACCCCGTCGAAGACGGGTCGACGCGGGTCAGCGCCGCGCGACGATCCGGCCGGCCATGAGGCCGACGAGCCCGATCATGCCCGCCATCGCGAGGTAGATCCCCAGCCCGATCAGTTCGCCGTTCGCGCCGTTCACGCCCGCGAGGCCCAGGAACACGACGGCGATGACGGCGTGGAGCGCGAGCACGCCGGACGGGACGTTCGCTCCGAGGTCGAATCCGATGTCCATGCCGTTCACTTCGGCGGGCGTCGGAAAAAGTCGTCCGGTCGGACCGCGCGACAGCGGCGCTACGCGCGCGGCTCGTCGGGCAGGTCGAACACGTCCTCGACGCGCGCGTCGAACTCGCGCGCGATGCGCCAAGCCAGCTCCAGCGAGGGGTTGTACTCGCCCTTCTCGACGTAGAGGACCGTCTGCCGAGTCACGTCGACGCGGTCGGCGAGCTCGGCCTGGGTCAGCCCGGCCTCCTCGCGGAGCTCGCGGATGCGGGTGTCGAACTCCACGATCACGCCTCCACGCCGCGCCGCCGCACCCACGCGCGCGTCCCGTGGGCGACGGAGGAGACGCAGATCGCGACGGCGGCCCAGACGACCACGACGCGGGCCTGCGCGTAGGCGGTCTGTGCGACACCGTCGATTCCGCCCGTCGCTTGGAGCGCGGATCCGACGAGGAAGACGGCGAGCGAGCCCCCGAACAGCAGCACCGCGGCGCGGCTCGCGGCCGTCCGCGTGAGCGCTCGGGTGCGCTCGTCGGTCGGCGTGTAGCCGACGCGGTCGGCGAGCGTGCGGCTCACGGTGAAGAACGCGACGAACAGCACCGCGCCGCTGGCGATGAGCGGGGCCGACTCCCGGGCCAGTCCGAGGTTGAGCGTCAGCACCGTGACGAGCATGTGAACGGCCCGTCCGATGCGGTACTTCGTGCGAGGTCGCATGCGATTGTCACCTCTGTGTGTTAGTTTAATCTAACGTTATATATTTCTTACTACGGTCAGCGAGGCGAGCACCGTCGCTCACGAGAGGCAAGTCAGATCGCACAACGAGAGCGGATTCGACGAGGCGGTACCGAGTCGGGGTCGTCAGAGGAACGTCCGGCAACCGTCGGCAGTCGTCCGTTACAGCACGTCCCCGATCCGGACCGGCTCGCCGTCCAGGTCCGGGTCCTCGGCGACTATCGTCAGCACCTCGTGGTCGGTGACGTCGCGGTACGACTTCCCGGTCGCCTCCTCGATCAGCGTCTTCTCTAACTCGAACTCGGTGCCCTCGTAGACGACGTCGACGCCGCGGTCGGTGAAGGTCAGGTCGGTGCTCATACCCGGCCGTAGGCGGCGAATCTGTAAAAGGAGCGCGACACGGGCCCGCCGGCGGCGAGCGTTCGTCGGGCGTTACTCGTCGTCGTCGTCGCGCATCTCGGAGAGGCGTCCGACGAGGTCGTCGGTGTCGGCGTCGCCCTCGATGGTGACATCGCCGTCGTGGTCGTTCTCGTGGACGTTCACCGCGTCGTCCTCGTCGGTGTCGACGTCCTGGTCCTTCTGCTCGCTCTCGTCGTACGATCCGAATCCCATGGGCGGGCTACCGGCGGCGCACTGAAAAGCGCGGCGACAGGGGGCCGCCGCGGGAAGCGTTCACGTCCCGCTCCGGAGGCCCCCGCTCGGGCTGGAGGCGGCGCGCTCCCGTCCGACGCTCGTCCGACGCCCCGCACCGTTTATACGCTCGGGGCGACTGCTCCCGGTGTGTCGCTGCGAGGAGACGGCCCGATAGAGGAGCTCGCGATCCCCTCGGAGACGACCGTCGAGGAGCACGACGTCGTCGTCGACGGCGACGTGCTCGTGGGCGGGCAGTCGACCGTCGAGCTCGGCGTCCGCGGCCGCAACGTCGCGATCGGCGAGCGCGTGCGCGTCGGCGACGACATCGAGGCCGAGGGCGACTGCCGGCTCGACACCTGGTGTTCCGTCGACGGCAACGTGCTCGTCGGCGAGGACGCGTACCTCGGCGAGCGGGTGACCGTCACCGGCCGCCTGATGGTGTCGGGCGACCTCGACATCGGCGACGACGTGACGATCGAGGAGGGGTTCGAGGCCAACGGCTGGATCGTCATCCGCAACCCGGTGCCGACGATCGTCTTCTACTTCATCGTCCTCTCGCAGCTGCTGCGCGTCGGCGAGACCGACGCCGCCGACGAACTGGCGGAGGCGCTCGCCGACGGCGACGACGTGCGGGACCCGCTGTTGGTCCCGCGGAACGCCGAGATATCCGACGACGCCTGGCGGGTGTCGACCCCGGCCACCGTCGGCGACGACTGCCGGCTCCACGGTAACCTCCGCGCGGCGTCGATCCGCGTCGGCGAGCGCAACGAGGTGTTCGGCTCGCTGCGCGCCCGCGAGGACGTCACCGTCGGCGCCGACACGATCATCCACGGCGACGTGACGACCCGCGGCGGGACGGTGACCGTCGAGAGCGGCGCGCGCGTCCTCGGCGACGTCTCCGCGGGGGATCTCGTGGTGTACGACGGCGCGGAGATCCAGGGCACCCTCCGGGCGCGCGGCGAGATGAAGCTGATCCAGGAAGCGGAGCGGGCGAGCGAAGACGACGGGGTCGAGTCCGATGAACCGGAGGAGGCGGAGACCGAAGCGGCCGCCGAAACCGGAGCCGATGCCGCAGACGCCGAAACCGGGGCCGACGCCGCTGAAGCTGAGGCTGACCAGTCCGCCGGCGCGGACGCAGAGACAGTGGAGTCCGCCGACGCGGAAGCCGAGAAGGCGAACGAGTCGGACCGCGACAGCGACGACGGATCGGTCGACGACGGAGAAGCCGCCGAGTCCGCCGACGCGGACGACGACCGCGACCTCGACGGCGAGTCGGATGCCGACGCGACCGCCGAGAGCGAGCCCGCGGCGTCCGCGCGCGAGGACGAGACGACCGCCTCCGAAAACGGATCCGCCGCGGACGCCGAGGAGACCGCGGCGGTGACCGCCGACGCCGGCGCGGCGACCGAGACGGTCGAGTCCGACGACGACTCCTGACCCGTTGCGTCGGACGTGTTGCGTCCGTCAGGGACAGAACCCGGACTTCCGTTCTCTACGCCTAAACAGCCGTTTTTCGGCAGGCGTTTGGAGATAGTTTATCGCGGAACCCCCGCTCCATTCGACGTTTAACGCGGTTTTAGCCAATTTAATTTCACGCTAAGTCTAAACTGACACAAGGCACTTACAACAGGCACCGAAAGCCCCGGGTGCGTCATGAGCCGATCTCTGACGGCGACCCGCCGCGCGACGCTGGCGGGACTGGGTGCGATCGTCGCATCGGGAAGCGTGACAGGTGTCGCCGCGGCCGCGGAGGGCGACTGGACCGTCGAGGCGACCGAGACCGACA
Source organism: Halorubrum sp. SS7 (assembly GCF_005435055.1). Lineage (NCBI taxonomy): Archaea > Methanobacteriati > Methanobacteriota > Halobacteria > Halobacteriales > Haloferacaceae > Halorubrum > Halorubrum sp. SS7. Next base: position 117,576 of record NZ_SGXV01000001.1, on the reverse strand, counting down.
GCACGCTCCACGACGTGGTGTCGGCGAACGCCGGCCGCTTCGCGGTCGGCGGCGGCGGCGTCCTCACCGCGCCGGCGGCCGAGGGCTGGCGGACGCTTCGCGACGGCGGCCCGACCGGGAACGGGAACAACCTCTACGGGGCCGCCGTCACCGACGACGGCGAGCGCGTCTGGTTCGTCGGCGCGAGCGGCGCCATCGGCGAGTACGTCCCCGCGACGGACACGCTCGTGGACCACTCGGCGCCGATGGACAACACGAACAACTACAACGCCGTCGCCGTCACCGGGCAGGCCGGCGAGGCGAACGTCTACGTCGCCGGCGACTCCGGGAAGATCTACTACAGCTTCGAGAACGGCGCCACGGGCACGTGGGACTACGTCACGCCGGGCAGCGGCTCCGCGCTCCCCGCGATCGACTTCCACGGCCCTCGCAGCGGGCACGCGATCGACACGAACGGCCGCGTGTTCGTCACGGACGACGGCGTCACCTGGAACGCCATCGGCATTGAGGACGCCAACGTGACCTTCTACGGCCTCGACAGCGACGCGCCCGACGACGTCGCCGTCTCCGGCGGCAACGGGACGGTCCTGACGTACGACGGCGCGAACTGGACGCCCGACGCGCTCGGCGACGCCGACCTCGTCGACGTCGAGACGGACGGGGAGGCGGGGTACGTCGTCGGCAGCGGCGGCGTCGTCCAGGAGCTCACCGCCGACGATCGGTTCGCGCTCGACACGCCGACCGGCGAGAACCTGAACGCGGTCGACGTCGACGGCGACGCCGTCGTCGTCGGGAACAGCGGCCTCGTCCTGCGTCGGTAACGCGGGCGTCGACCCCGCCGACCGCCGACTCCGACCGCGGCGGTCCATACCCGCCGTCCGCGCCTATCGGGTCCCTCTCAGTCGCCGTCTCCGTCCGAGGCGGCGACGAACACCTCGTCGTCGAGGCGATCGCAGACCGCGTCGGCGAGCGCCCGCAGGTTGACCGCGTCCTCGCGGTTGTACGAGACGAGCGTCTCCAGCGCCTCGTCGCTCCCCCGCTCGTACTCGCGCCAGAGGCGGACCGCGTCCCGGCCGGAGATGTCCGGGCGGTCGCGGTCGATCCCGATCTCCTCCTCGATGGGCTTCAGCCCGCCCGAGAGGCCGATCCGCTTCGCGGGGTACATCAGGTCGAGGTGAGGGGTGTCGATCTCGACGTCGAAGGAGGTCTCCAGGAAGGGCACGTCGAAGCGCGCGCCGTTGAACGTCGCGAGCAGGCTCGCGTCCGCGAACTGCTCGCGGAGGCGCCGCGCGGTGAGGTTCTCGCCCGCGACGAGGGTCGTCGTCTCGCCGCCCTGATGGAAGCTGACGGTCGTCACGCGGTCGCGCCGCTCGTCGAGCCCGGTCGTCTCGATGTCGAAGAAGCAGGTCTCCTCGCGGAAGTTCTCGTAGAGCCGCCAGCGCTCGCCCGAGGGGAACGCCCGGTCGAAGTAGGCGGCGTCCCCGTCGTCGAGCCGCGCGAGCGCCTCCGCGATGAACGACTCGATCCGGTCGGCGGTCGTCGCGCCCACGCCCGCCACGTCGACCGCGGGGTCGAACTCGTCCCACGTCGTGACCCCTCGCTCCCAGAGGCGCAGTTCGGTCGTCTCGCCCACCCCCTCGACGGGGATGAAGCTGTTCTCGATGCGCATGTCCGTCCCCGAGCGGCGCGCGGGCAAAAAGCCGACGGGAGCGGCCGCGCGGCCGACCGCGAGCGAAGAGCTAACACGCCGCGGCACCGAGGCGAGCGCGTGAACGACCGATCGAACGGGGCGACCGACGCGCCGAGGGCGGCCCGATGAAGCGGGCGGGTCGTGACGGTGTCACGCTGATCGGCCACCGGGGCTGCGCCGGCCAGTACCCGGAGAACACGGTCGCGGCCGTCGAGCGCGCGGCGCCGCGCGTCGACGCCGTCGAGGTCGACGTGCGCCGGTGCGCCAGCGGCGAGCTCGTCGTCTTCCACGACGCGGAACTCGACCGGCTGACCGGCGCGTCCGGGCGCGTCGCGGACACGGACTGGAAGGCGCTGCGCGAACTGACGGTGCTCGACTCCGGCGAACCGATCCCGCGGCTCCGCGAGGCGCTCGCGGCCGTCCCCGAGGGGATCGGCGTCAACGTCGAAATCAAGGAACCGGAGACCGCGCTCGACGTGCTCGCCGTCGCGCGGCGGGCCGACACCGAGGTGCTGTTCTCGTCGTTCCGCCCGGAGGCGCTGGCGTCGCTGCGAGACGGCGACCCGGCGACGGACCGCGCGCTGCTCGTCGCGGACGCGACCGCCGAGCGCGCGGTCGAAACGGCGACCGAACTCGGGTGCGTCGCGGTCCATCCGCCGATCGACCTCGCGACCGAACCGGGGTTCGTCGAGGCGGCACACGAGGCGGGGCTGGCCGTGAACGGGTGGACCGCGGCCGACCGAGAGGACGCCGAGCGACTTGTCGCGGCCGGCGTCGACGGGGTCATCGCCGACCGGTGGGACCTGCTGCCGGAGGCCGACCGGTCGTCGCGGAATTAAGTGGTCTCGCGGCAAGCGATCCGTATGTGCGGCCGCTACACCCTCTTCACCCCCGCCGCCGACCTCGAAGACAGGTTCGGCGCCGACTTCGGCGACCACGAACCCAGCTACAACTGCGCGCCCGGGCAGTCGCTGCCGGTGATCCCCGACGCGGACCCGTCGGCGGCGACGCGGATGGAGTGGGGGCTGACGCCCTCGTGGGCCGACGAGTCGTTCGACCTCATCAACGCCCGCGCGGAGACGGTGCGGGAGAAGCGGAGCTTCGCGGACGCCTTCGAGCGCCGGCGCTGCCTCGTCCCCGCGGACGGCTTCTACGAGTGGGTCGGCGGCGGCCGCGGGTCGGGCAAGACCCCCTACCGCGTCGCCTTCGAGGACGACCGGCCGTTCGCGATGGCCGGCATCTACGAGCGGTGGGAGCCGCCGACGCCGGAGACGACCCAGACCGGCCTCGACGCGTTCGGCGGCGGCGCCGGTGACGGCGGCTCCGAGGGCGACGGAGCGTCTGAGGCGGTCGAGACGTTCGCGGTCGTCACCACCGAGCCGAACGACCTCGTCGCCGACCTCCACCACCGGATGGCGGTGATTCTGGACCCGGACGCCGGCGAGGAGGAGACGTGGCTCCGGGGCGGCGCCGACGAGGCCGCCGCCCTGCTCGATCCCTACCCGAGCGACGAGCTGACCGCGCACCCGGTGTCGACGCGGGTGAACTCGCCGAGCGTCGACGCGCCGGAGTTGATCGAGCCGGTGGCGAGCGACTGAGTCGCGGCGGCCGTCGAGACCAGTTTCGCCCGGTCAGGGCGCGACCAGGTCGACGACCGTCTCGTCGTCGACGACGACGTTGTACGCGCCCTCGTCCTCGTTCCAGAGGACGAGCCCGTTCTCGACGAAGACGACGGACCCGTAGCCGGCCTCGCGGAGGTCGCGGTTCAGCGCGGTCTCGCGGGTACAGACGAGGTAGTGGTCGGTCGCCTGCGAGCCGTCGCCGACGCGGTAGACGGCGTTGTCCCCCTCGCTCAGGTCGTGGCTGAGCTTCACCGCGAGCAGGTTCACCCGGTCGGTGACGTGCCGCTCCGACTCGGCCATGCGCGCGCACCGCTCCGCGCTCGCCTCGATGTCGACGCGCCGCCGGCCGTCGGGGCGGAGGATCGAGTAGGCGAACTGCACGTCGACGTTGACGAACTCGCCCGGCTCGTCTGTCTCGCCGCGCGCCGCCGCCTCGTCGAGCCGGCGCTGGAACGGCGGGACCGCGAGGTCGGGGGCCACGTCGAACGACCAGCCCGGGTCGGTCGGGACCGCGTCGGGCCACAGGCGGAGCGCCGGCGAGTATATCTCGGCGTCCCGACCGGGGTCGCCGCCGGACGCGACGACCTCGCGCTCGACCCGGCGGAGCCCGGTCGCGGTGTTCCGGTCGGCCGGCGCGAACGCGACGACGCTGCCGTCGGGCGCGAGCGCGTCGACCGCGGCGCCCGCGACCGCCGCTGGGTCGGCGAGCTCCGAGAGGACGTTGCCGAACAGCACGAGGTCGAAGGCCTCGTCGGTCGCCGGGGCGGGCTCTTCGCCCTCGTCGAGCCCGAGGAACGCCTCGGCGGTCGTCTCGTGGACCGTCGCGCGGAAGTTGCGACCGGTCTCCTCTAGCAGCCGGTCGAGGACATCCGTGGCCGCGCTCGGCTCGATCGCGTGGTAGTCGACGACGGCGTCGTCCGGGAGGTAGTCGTGGAGCCCGAGCGCGGGACCCCCGACGCCGGCGCCCACGTCGAGGACGCGGAGCGTGCGGTCGAGCAGGCCGTTCTCGGTCAGGTCGTCGAGGACGTACCCGACCGTCGCGTAGTACGCCGGGAGGTGGTAAATGGCGTAGCCGAGCGCCGCGACGCGGTCGTACTCGACCTCGTTCTCGTAGAGGTAGTCCGTCTTCATCCGGCGGACGCGCTCGCGGAGCTCGGCGCCCGACTCCCCGCGGTGCCAGTTCGCGCCGTACTCGCGGACCAGCAGGTCCTCCAGGGCGAACGAGTACGCCTCGGGGAGCGTCTCGGGCGCCCAGCCCGGCGGGTCGACGGGCGCCTCCTCGACGGGGACGAAGGCCCCGTCCTCGCGCTCGCGGAGCCGGAGGTCGAACGCCTCCTCGCGGAGCGTCTCGCGGACGACCGCCGGGTGCGGCGTCCCCTCGATGTACTCCGCGATCTCCTCGGGGTCGATCGGTCTGACGTTGCGCAGGTAGTTCGCGTTGTTCCGGACCGCGGTTCTGTCGATCATTGGTGTCTTCTCGCGTCGTCTCACTCCAGCCGCTCTCTCCCCTCGCGGTCGCCGCGGGCGCGCTCGTACAGGGCGGCGAACGCCTCGTCGTCCGCGTCCGCGATCGCGGCCGCGGCGTCGGCCACGTCCTCGGCGCCGTCGAAGGCGCGCTGTATCTCGGCGTACACCGCGGGCGACCCCTCGGTGACGGTGTCGGCCACGTCGTCGAGCGCGGCCGACACGGGGGTGTGGAACTCCTCGCGGACCGGCTCCGCGGCGAGCCGCCACGCGAGCACCGCCGCGTGCGCGCCCGCCTGAACGGTCTCCATCGCGCCGTCGTGCTCCGCGGCGGTCGTCTCGAAGACCTCGTTGCCGCCGGCCTCGATCGACGCGGTGAGCCCCTCGACCGCCGGGCCGCCCTCGTCGACGACGACCGCGACGTTCCCCGGGACGCGCGGCGGCGCGAACAGCGGGTGGTAGCTCGCGCGCTCGAGGCCGGGGGCGTGCTCGCGCATCGCCGCGAGCGCGTCGGTCATCTCGCCGGAGACGTCGACGATCGCCTCCTGCGCTCGCGGCGCGTACGCCTCGACCGCCGCCGGCACCGCCGACATCGGCACCGCGAGGCAGACGGCGTCGTGGACGGAGTCCCCGTCGGCCTCGACCGTCCGGGCGTCGCGCCCCGCCGCGGCGTCGGCCGCGACGGCCGGGTCGCGGTCGGCGAACGCGACGCTCGCGTCGACGGGCGCGGCGTCGGCCGCGACGGTGTCGGCCACCCAGCGCCCGATCTCACCGGCGCCGACGACGAGGAGGTCCATCGGTTACGGGATCCGAGGCGACGCGACGGTTAAAAGGCCTCGCCTCGGGGCGGGGGGAGCGCGGAGCGCGCCGTCACGACGCGTCTCACCCCTCCGCGCCGAGCGGGCCGACCACGCCCGCGCCGGGCGAGATGGAGCGAACCGCCGGCAGCAGCGCGAGCGCGATGGCCAGCTCCAGCCCGCCGACCGCGAGGAACGCCGGCGTGTAGCCGAACGCCTCGGTGGCGCTCCCCCCGATGAGGAACCCGGTGAGGAACCCGAGCGAGCCGAACACGTTGAACAGCCCCATCGCCGCGCCCCGCACCTCGGGCTCGACGAGGTCGGTCACGAGCGCCATCGTCGCCGGCGCCATCAGCGCGCCGCAGACGCCGACCAGCACCATCAGCCCCGCGGCGACCGGATAGACCGGCGCGACGCCGACGCCGACCGTGACGACCCCGTAGGCGAGCGACCCGGCGACCACGGGGAGGAAGCGACCGATCCGGTCGGAGAGCGCGCCGAACGGCGACTGGAGCAGCGCGAAGGGGACGAAAAAGAGCGCGAGCGTCGCGCCCGCGCCGGCCGCCGAGAGGCCGAACGTCGCCGGGTCCTGGAAGTAGTACACCCCGACTAAGGCGAAGAAGCCCGCCGTGAGCCGGTCGACGAACCCGAACGCGAGCGGGACGAGGAGGCCGGGCGTCGTCCGGGCGCGAGCGAGCACGTCGCCGAAGCCGACCTCGTCGGGCGGGTCGCTCCCGATGCCGGACTCCGCCGAGACCGTCGCCGCCCGGTCGTCGACGGTCGCCGCGAGCAGCCCCGCCCCGCCGAGCACGACGGCGCCGGCGTACACCGGGTACAGCGCGCCGAGGCCGGCGAGCGACCCGCCGACGACCGACCCGACCGCCGCGCCGAGGCCGATGGCGAGCCCCGCGGCGCCCATGTTGCGGCCGTTGCCGCCGCGGAGGTCCATGAGGAGGGTGATAGAGAGGGAGAACGCGCCGATGGTGAGCGCGCCGCCGACCGCCCTGACGAGGAGCGCGGCCCCGAAGCCGAGCCCCAGGGCCGGCAGCGACGCGAGCGCGACGTACGAGCCCGCGCCGCCGAGGGCGCCGGCGACGATCAGCGGGACCCGCCGCCCGAGCGCGTCCGAGAGCGCGCCCCAGACGACCGCGAACGCCACGAACGCGCCGAACTCCGCGACGAGGAACCACATCCCGGCGTCGATGCCGGCGGGCGCGCCGAGCGCGACGACGAGGTCGGGCACGCCCGGGTAGAGGAGGACCTGCGAGATCAGCACCGCGAGGACGACCGCGCCGAGCCGCCGGCGGTCGGCGGCGTCCGCGTCGCCCCCGACGGCGTCCGCGTCGACCGAGCGGTCGCCGCCGGCGGCCTCGGTCGCGGGGGAGGGGTCGGCGTCGCTCATCTACGTATAAAACGAGTCGAACGGTCAAAAGACCGACGCTCCGGGAAGATCCGCTCGGAGACGTGGGCTCACGGCGCCGTCCGGCCGGTCGGCCGCGCCTCAGAGTTCGGACTCGATCGCGGCGGCGATCGACTGGGCCCCGTAGCCCTCCTCGACGGGGCTGCCGTTCACGAAGATGGTCGGCGTCCCCTCGACGCCCATCGACGCGCCCTCCGCCCGGTCGTCGGCCGACGCCTGGCCGAACGCCGCGAACCGGGCGTCGGACAGCACCGCACAGGGGTCCGCGCCGGCGGCCTCCGCGGCGGCGCCGAGCGTCTCCCCGCTGTAGCTCCGCTGCGACTCGTAGGCCGCCGTGGCGAACTCGAAGAACGCCTCGTCGCCGTTCCGGGCGCCGACGCCGCGAGCCGCGCTGGCGACGGGAACTGCCCACGTCTCGTCGACCGGGATCGGGAAGTCCCAGTGCTCGTACCGGATCTCGCCGGGGTCGATGTACTCGTCGCGGATGACCGGGAAGTGGTCGAGCTTGTAGCTCGCGCAGTGCCCGCAGGTGAAGTCCTCGAACGCCTGAACGACCACGTCGGCGTCCGGGTCCCCGAGGGTCGGCCGGTAGTCGAGGTCCGGGTCCGACGGCTCCGTCAGGTCGCAGTCGTACTCGCCGGTGTCGAGTTCCACGCCGCTGAGGTCGAGGGTCGTCCCCCCGCCGCCGCCGAGACATCCCGCCGCGCCGACGACGCCGACCGACGCCGCGCCCGCGAGCAGGGACCGCCGCGTGCGTTCCATGTCCGTGGTGGGGTCGGCGCGCACTTAACGACTCCGCGACCCGACTGCGGCCTCGGCCGCGGGCGGTCGGACGGCTCCCGAACGCTTTTGCCGTCCCCTGTCGACCCCCACGTATGAGCGACTGGGACCTCGACCTGCGGGACGCCGAGGCGAAGATGGACGAGGCGTTCGCGGCGGCGGGCGACGTCGTCCTCGGCGTCTTGGACGGCACGACCGACCCGGAGGAGTGGGTCCGCAGCGTCGACTACGGGAACACGCTGGTGTTGTCGATAGACGGCGACCTCAACGAGCTCGCCGCGCCCTTCGCGCGCGACGTGAAGGACATGGACGGGGAGCTGATGCACTTCCGGGGCTTCCTCGTCGTCACGCCGCCGGGCGTGAGCATCGACACCGACCGCCTGAGCGACTCCGGCGGCGAGGAGTCGGGCGGATCAGAGGGCGACGAGGCGGACGGCACCGACGAAATCGACAACGGCGGAGACTGAGTCGGGCCGAACGCCTCCCGACCGCGGCGAGCGACCGCTACCCCTCGCCGACCATCCGCTCCTCCTCGTCCCACTCGCGCTCGCGCAGCTCGTACTTCTGGATCTTCCCGGTCGCGGTCGTGGGGAGCTCCGCGACGAACTCCACCTCGCCGGGCGTCTTGTAGTCCGCGACGCGCTCGCGGACGAACGCCTTGAGCTCCTCGGGCGTCGCGCCCGCGTCGTCCGGGTCGCCGCCCTCCGGGACGACGAACGCCTTCGGGGTCTCGCCCCAGCGCTCGTCCGGGGCGGGGATGACGGCCACGTCGGAGACGGCGTCGTGTTCGAAGAGGGTGTCCTCCAGCTCGATCGAGGAGATGTTCTCCCCGCCGGAGATGATGATGTCCTTCTTCCGGTCCTGGATCGAGACGAACCCGTCCTCGTCGACGACGGCCAGGTCGCCCATGTGGTAGTACCCCTCCAGCCGCTCGGAGAACGCCTGCTCGGTGGCCTCGGGCTTGTTCCAGTAGCGGTCCATCACCTGGTTGCCGCGGACGACGATCTCGCCGATCGTCTCGCCGTCGGCGGGCACGTCCTCGCCGTCCTCGTCGACGACGCGGACATCCGTACCGAGGTAGCCGATCCCCTGCGTCTTCTTCACCGCAAAGCGGTCGTCGGCGCCCTCGTCGAAGTGGCGCTTCGCGTCGGAGGTGGTGATCAGCGGCCCGGTCTCGGTGGCGCCGTACACGTGCTTGAGGTCCCACCCGAACTCCTCCTCGACGGTGCGGATCGTCGCCTCCGGCGGCGCCGCCCCCGCGGTGGCGACCCGCACGTCGTTGTCGCCGGTCGTCTCGCCGCCGTGTTCGGCGTAGTGGTCGCCGAGCATGTTGAGGACGGTCGGCGCGGCACAGAAGTACGACACGTCCTCCCCGCGGATCCGCTCGAACGTCTCCGCGACGTCGACGCCGCGGGTACAGACGTGCCGGGCGCCCATCCCCGTGATCGCGTAGATGTGGCCCCAGCCGTTGACGTGGAACATCGGCAGCGTCCAGAGGTACACGTCGTCGTCGGTGATCTCCTGGTGGATCGAGATGAGGTACGCGTGGAGCGTCTCGGCGCGGTGCGTGCGGCAGACGCCCTTCGGGTCGCCGGTGGTCCCCGAGGTGTAGTTGATCGTGATCACGTCGTCCTCGTCCATCTCCGGGCGGTCGTAGGCGTCGGGGTCGGCGTCGTCGAGCGCCGCGTCGAACGACTCCCAGTCGCCCTCGACCGCGTCGGCGTCGTTCGTGAGGAACGTCTCGGTCGGCACCTCGTCGCGGATCGCCTCGACGTTCGCGGCGTACTCCGCGTCGGCGTAGATGGCGTCGACGCCCGCGTCCGAGAGCATGTACGAGAAGTCGTCCGGCGTGAGGCGGTAGTTCAGCGGTGCGTGGATCGCGCCGACCTGCATCGCGCCGTAGGCGGCCTCCAGGTGGTAGTGCGTGTTCGGGTCCAGCACGGCGACCCGGTCGCCCTTCTCGATCCCGCGCGCCTGAAGCGCGGCGGAGAACCGGTCCGCGCGGTCGCCGAGCTCCGCGTACGTGTAGCGCGTGCCGTCGACCGCGAGGACGGCCTCCTCGTCGGCGTAGTGGCGTCGCGCCCGGTCTAAGAAGTCCGTCGTCAACAGCGGCTTGTTCATCGTCTATCACTATCGATGATGAGTAAAATCGTTTGCGGCCGCCGCAAGGGAGCGGCGGTCGCGGGAGGCTTTTCACGGTCGGCCGCGCAGAGAGGGGAAATGACCGACGAGACCGGCGGGTCGCCGCTCGGCGAGGGGTACGTGATTCCGATCGCCGGGCTGCTGGCGTTCGCGTTCGCGCTGATGGCGGGACTCACCGCGCAGCGGGCGCTCTCGGGCGACCCCGCCGACGTCGGGGTGACCGTCGGCCTGGCGCTCGTCGCGGTCCTCGCGCTCCGGATCCGCACGAAGGCCGTCGCGGCGCGGGAGGGCGACGCGGAGGAGAGCGAGGCGTGACGGGCGGAACGGGATTGAGGCCGGGCATCGATTTCGGTCGCCACCGCCGGGGCGCGCGACCGCCGCGGACGCGTGGACGAATCGCACACCGGCGTCGGGATCAGAACCCTTAACAGTCGCACGCGATTTTGCTACGATAGCGGGATGGGATAGCCAGGAGATTCCGCCGGGCTCATAACCCGGAGATCGGTAGTTCAAATCTACCTCCCGCTATCTTCTGTCGACGACCGTGAACGCCGAGCGTAGCGAGGCGTGAGCGCCGTCGTCGACGAGATAGCCTCGGAGAAGATTTGAACCAGGGAACGGAGTGACCGTGGTTCAAATCTACCTCCCGCTACTTCTGGCCGGCTGCTACCCTCCCAGCGTCGTCTCTCTCCGCTCGGAGCCGCGGCCACCGAACCCGGAAGCGATTTCCGTCGCGCTGTCGTTCCCTCGGGTATGGATTACGAATCGAGCCTCGACCGCGCGATGGATGCGGTACCGGACCTCGGGGGCTCCGACGAGCGGCTGTCGGTCCCCGATCCTGAATGGCAGAAAGACGGGGCGTTCACCCGCCTGACGAACCTCTCCGGGATCGCCGACGCGCTGAGCCGCGAGCCCGAGCACGTCCACTCGAAGATCCAGCAGGAGCTGGGGACCGCGGGCCAGTACGAGGACGGCCGCGCCCGCTACAGCGGGAACTTCCGCGAGCGCGACTTCCAGGCCGCGATCGACTCGTACATCGAGTCGTTCGTCACCTGCTCGGAGTGCGGCCTCCCCGACACGCGACTGGAGACCGAGAACCGGACGCCGATGCTCCGCTGTGAGGCCTGCGGGGCCTTCCGCCCGGTGGCGAAGCAGAACACCTCCAACACCCAGCGGCAGGAGGACGCCGTCGAGTCGGGCAACACGTACGAACTCGAGATCGTCGGCACCGGCCGTAAGGGCGACGGCGTCGCCGAGCGCGGCGAGTACACCATCTTCGTTCCCGGCGCACAGGAGGGCGAGACCGTGACCGCCTACATCAAGAACGTCTCCGGCAACCTCGCGTTCGCCCGCCGCGAGGACTGAGCCGCCGGCGCGACCGCGGCGCCGGGGGTATCCCCGCGCGGCGCCGCCGTTCCGCTACCCGACCGTTTATCGGCCCGTTCGCACATCTTGAGGCATGGCCACGAAACTTCCCGAGTCGGCCTTCGACGACCGGCTCGCCGCGGTCCGAGACCGGCTCGCGGCGACCGACGCCGACGCCGCGACGTGGGTGGGCGCGACGGCGATCGAGTACCTCACCGGCTTCCACCACATCCAGACGGAGCGGCCGGTGGTCCTCGCGGTCACCGACGACCGCGTCGAGATCACCGTGCCGCGGCTGGAGGTCGAGCGCGTCGAGCCCAACCCGCGGATCGACGCCGTCCATCACTACTTCGATTACCCCGGCGGCGAGCCGGTCTCGGTCGCCGTCGAGATGCTGGACGGGCTGGGCGCGGACGCGGTCGCCGCCGACGCGGACGGGCCGCCGGGCGTGATGGGATACGAGGGCCCCGCGTTCTCCGAGTCGCTCGACGTCGAGACGCAGTCGTGGGTCGACCGGATGCGCTGGGCGAAGTCCGACGCCGAGGTCGACCTGATCCGCGAGTCCGCGAAGTGGGCGAACCTCGGCCACCGCTACCTCGCCGACTACTCCGAGCCGGGGGCGCACCCGGCGACCGTCTCGCAGCGCGCCTCCGCGGACGCCTCGCGCGCCATGCTCGACACGCTCGGGGACAGCTACGCCGTCCGCGTCCGGGGCGACGGCCCGGTCCACGCCGGCTACATCTCCGGCGAGGAGACCGCGCTCCCCCACGGCCACACGCCGAACGAGCGGCTCGCCGAGGGGGACGTGCTCGTCACCGGCGCGACGGCGAACGTCGACGGCTACCGCTCCGAGCTGGAGCGGACGATGTTCGTCGGCGACTACGACGACGAGCAGGAGCACTACTTCGAGCTGATGTTGGAGGCGCAGACGCTCGCCATCGACGCGCTGGGGCCGGGCGTGCCGGTCGCCGAGGTCGACCGCGTCGTCTGGGAGTACTTCGAGGAGCAGGGCGTGACCGACCTCGCGCAGCACCACGTCGGCCACAACATCGGACTGGGCGCACACGAGCCGCCCTACATCGACCGCGGCTGGGGCGAGCGCTACGACGGCGACGACGCGGTGATGGCGCCCGGACACGTCTACACCATCGAGCCCGGCCTCTACACGGACGAGTACGGCTACCGGCACTCCGACACGGTCGCGATCACCGAGTCGGGAACGGAGCGGCTCACCAACTACCCGCGCGACATCGACTCGAACGTCGTCTGAGCGCGGGCGCTCAGGCGATCCGCTCGACGGCGACCCGGTGGCCGGTGTCGGCGACGTGACCCTGACCGAGCACCTCCGCGTCCGTCGGGGCGTCACAGAGGCGTTCGAGGGGACACTCGCGACAGACGACGTGGTAGCGTTCGGCTTCGAACGAGGAGTACATACCCTATACACTCTCCCCCCGAGGCATAGTTACGAGCACCGTACCGCCCCGATAGTCAGTCCCTACCACGCGGCGAGAGGCCCCTACGTCACTCGGGCGTCGCCGAGGAACGCGACTCGAACCGGTCGAGCGCGACCTCCAGCATGTCCGGGCTGACGGGCTGGTACTCCTCGCGCTCGTGCGCCGGGAGGTACTCCCGGACGCCGTTCCACGAGTCGCGGGCGTAGCGGGCGTCGAGCAGGACGCGGACGCCCCGCTCGTCGGGCCCGCGGATGACGCGGCCGACCGCCTGCCGGGCCTTCCGCACGGCGGGGACCGTGAGCGCCGTCTCGAACCCGGACTCGAACCGGCGGTCGTAGGCGGTGATCACCGCCCGCGTCTGCGGCCGCGCCGTGTTGATGATCGGGACGCCGCAGACGACGGCGGCCGCGAGGCGGTCGCCGCGGTAGTCGACGCCCTCGGTGAGCGTGCCGCGGAGGCTCGTCACCAGCACCTTCCCCTCGCCGGCGAAGAAGTCGTCCTTCAGCGACTCCGTCTCGCGGTCGCCGGAGGACTCGTCGAGCAGGACCGGCTTGTCGAGCCGCGCCGAGAGCGACTCGGCCATCCAGGTCGCCTCTGCGTAGCTCGGGGTGCCCACGAGGACGTTGCCGTCGCGGCGCGCGACCGCGGCCGTCGCGTCGAGGTGCGCGAGCCGCGTCGGGTTCTCCTCGCCCGGCGCGCCGCGGTTCTGATGGGTGAACTTCGGCGCGTCGACCGCGAGGCTCGCGCGGTTCTCCGCGGGGAACGAGAGGCCGTACGTCCGCTCGACGACCGGGCGACCGCGCTCCGCGAGGTGGTCGAGCCCGGTCACCTCTCGGAAGAGGTCCATCGGCTCCAGCGTCGCGCTCATGAGGACGCCGCCGCCGAACTCCGCGAGGCGGTCGCCGATCGGCTCGCTCGGCAGGCAGTTGTGGAGCGCGAGCCGCGCGTTATACGCCCGGCGCCACGAGTCCGGCGGCTCCGTCTCGTCGAACGTCCGTTCGAGCTCGATAGCCCGGAAGAAGTCGGTGTGCCCCTCGCGGTACCAGGCGTTGAGGGTGCGGCCGACGCCCGGGGCCGCGCGCTGCTTGTCCTCATCCTCCAGCGAGTCGAGGACGCGCTTGACGACCGCGCCCACCTGCTCGGCGCGCGCCCAGACGCGCTCGCCGTACCCCTCGCGGTCCGCCCAGGCCGTGATCTCGTCTTCGCCCGGCTCCTCGGGGTCGCGGAGCGGGATCTCCGTATCGTCGAGCTCGCGCATCGACGCCCGCCAGTCCGGGCGCTCGCGGTCGAGGTGCGCGGTCACGCGGCGGTCGAGCTCGCCGCGGAGGTCGGCGTAGAACTCGCGGACGGCCTCGATCTCCTCGACGGTCACGTCCGCGTCCGCCAGTTCCCCCCGGACGAGCGCCGCGTCCTCGGACTCCGCGCCCGCCGACTCGAACGAGAGCGGCTGGACGACGCGGGTGAGCTCGTTCTCGGCGTCGCGGAGGCTCGCGTCCGCGACCGCGTCGCTCACGAGGTCGCGGACGCGCGGTTCGAGCATGTGCGCCTCGTCGCAGACGACGAACGTCGAGTCGTCCAACAGCGCGCCGGTGAACGTCCCGGTCGTCACGGGGTCGAACGCGTGGTAGTAGTTGCCGATCACGACCTCGACCTCCGGGACCAGCGCGCCCATGATCGAGTGGGGACAGGAGCCGTGGCCCGCGGCGAGCCGGACGAGCTCGTCGGCGTCGACGTGGCCGAGCTCGGTCACGTCGAACGGGACCGCCTCCGCGGGGTCGCCGTCCTCCGGGAGGTCGTCGAGGAAGCCGGCGTAGAACGGGCAGAACTCGACGTCGTCGTACTCCTCGGTGTCCGGGCGGTACGGAGTGGGCTCGCCGTCGACGGAGAGGTAGTCGGTGGCGGGCCCGTCGGCGGGCGAGCCGGCGTCGGTCCCGGAGTCCATGAGTCCGACCTGCTGGCTGCGCGCCTCGCTCACGAGGTTCGAGGTCGTCGTCGCGCCGCCGTCCCCGACGAGGTTGCGCGTGCGCTCGCGGAGCCCCTCGCAGCGCTCGTAGACGTTCTCGCGGTCGATCCCGCCGCGGTTCTCTCTCGCGTACGGGCAGACGTCCGCCTTGCCGACGAGGGTGAGCCCGGAGACCGGGTCGTACCCCTCGGGGAGGTCGTCGTTTATCGTCCGCAGGTCCGTCTCGAACTGGCGCAGCTGCTGTTTGACGCTGGTGAGGACGAAGACGCGCTCGAAGTCGGAGTCCGGGTCGCGGACGCGGTCGAGGCCCGCGGTGAGCGCGAGCATGGTCTTCCCCGTCCCGCAGGCGCCCTCGAGGGCGAGGAAGCCGCCGTCGGCGGCGGCCTCGACGGCGGCGTCGATGCCGTCGGCCTGTTCGGGGTACGGTTCGGGGTGGCCGAAGAGGTCGGCCCACGGGGGCGAATCGGTCACGAGGGCGAGTTACGCGCCATCCGAGTTAAACGCTTCATCGGCGGCACGGCGCGGGGGTCCGCGACGCGTCGCTGTCGAGGCCGAGGGTGGCGCGGAGGCGGTGCGGCCTCACTCCACGATGTCGTGGAGGTCGGAGAGCCGCTCTATCTCCCAGGTCGGCCAGACGTTCAGCTCCCAGTCGCGGCGGTGGGGACGGCGGATGAACGCCGAGTCGATACCGGCGTTCTCGGCGGCGCGCACGTCCGACTCGTTGTCGCCGACGAACAGGGCGTTGTCGGCGTCGAGGTCGCCGAGCGCCTGCTCGATGTAGTGGGGGTTCGGCTTGCGGAGCTGGAGCGAGTGGATCGTCGGCTCGCGGCCGTAGGCGGCGCCCATGCGGTCGAAGCCGTCGAAGTGGTCGACGAGGAAGTCGACGGTCGCCTGCTGGTTCGACGAGACGATCCCCATCTGGACGTCGAGGTCCTGGAGCTCGTCGAGGTCGTCGTACGGGGTCTTGCGCCCCTCGCGGGCCTCCTGCTGTTGGGCCCGCGACACCACGTCGTCGCGCGTCCGCCAGAACGACCCCGGATCGAGGTCGTACGTCTGACAGACGGTGCCGACGCTGCCGGGGGTCGCACCGATGGTCATCTGCTCTACGTCGTCCGGATCGGGCTCCTCGACGCCGCACTCTTCGAACGCGTCCCGGGTCGCGTCCCGGAGCACGTCGAAGCGCGTGCGGCCCACGAGGACACCGTCGTTGTCGAACACGACGGTATCGTACGTCATAGCCCCCATTCACGGCGAGGCGGGATAAGGGTTTCAGTGGCGGTCTCACCGGCGAGAATCGACGCGAGCCACCGTCTCTCGGTCGATAGACGAGAGACGCCGGGCGGTTTTACCCGCTCGCGGGCCGTGGGTCACCGCATGCGCGTCAGCGTCATCGGCGGGAGCTCGGTCGGTCCGGAGACCGCAGCGGTCGCGGAGGCCCTCGGCGAACGGCTCGCGGAGCGCGGCCACGTCGTCGTCTGCGGCGGGCTGGGCGGCGTCATGGAGGCGGTCTGCCGCGGGGCCCGCGCGGCGGGCGGCGAGACGATCGGGATCCTCCCGACGGACGACCGCGCGGACGCGAACCGACACGTCACGACCCCGATCGCGACGGGGATGGGCCACGCGCGCAACGCGCTCGTCGTGATGAACGGCGACGCCGCCGTCGCGGTCGACGGCGCGGGCGGCACGCTCTCCGAGATCGGGCTCGCGCTCGCGCAGGGGCGCCCCGTGGCCGGGCTCGACACCCACGCCGTCGACGGGGTCGAGGCCGTCGACTCGCCCGCGGCGGCGGTCGAGTACGTCGAACGGGCCGCGCGGACGGACTGACGGGGTAGGGTCGACGCTCGGCCGCCGGTCGGGCGTGTTATCAGAGAAGTCCGGGGCAGAACCACGGTTTACAGCTCCGGCACCGCCGGTGGCTCCGACCGAACCGCTCGCAGTTCGCCACGCCTCGACGAGCGCACCGGCGCTCGGCGACGCCGGGCCCATCTCATCCGTCATCGGACGTGGCTGCGAGGTCGACTCCGGGCGCGAACCCCTGTAATTAGATGTAATTAATATTTATCAGGCCGCGGCGAAACGGATCCGGCAATGAGCGATTACACCACGATCTCGCTGCGGAAGGAGTTCGTCGCGGACGTGGAGGCGTACATCGAGGACGAGCCGTTCGGCTCGGTCAAGGAGTTCGTGAAACACGTCGTCGTCCAGGAGATGGAGTCCGACGAGGGGGTCTCCGAGGCGGAGGCGAAACAGATCGCCCAGAAGCTCCGGGAGCTGGGGTACATGGAATGAGCGGGCGGCACCGGAGGGCGGGGTCGAGCGCTCTCGACGAAATCGAGCGCGCCGACCTCCTCCTGCTCGCCATCCCGCTCGCCTTCTGCGCCGCGTACGCGGCCGCGTCGCTCGTCGCCCGCGGGTACACGGTCCCCGTCGCCGGCGGCTCGCTCGCGGCCGGCGCCCTCGTGGTCGACGGGCTCTTCGTGAACCCGCCCGACGAGGCGTAACCTGGGCTGCGAAAAGGTCCGAAGGACGCCTGCGCGCCGCTCTACCAGGTGTCGTGGAACGTGTCGAACTCGATCGAGTCGAGCGGCTTCTCGCCGATGGCGGCCTCGTACTCGCCGGGCGTCAGCATCGGCTTGTGGAAGCGCGGGCCGTCGTCGGTCGTGATCCGCGGACAGCCCGTGTTGACGAACGCGTCCATGTCGAAGTTGCGCAGGCGGTCCGGCGTCACCTCGTCCATGGTGATCAGGTAGGCGTTCTCGTTGTTGTCGACGATCTCCTGGGCCTTCTCCCAGCGGCCCTGGCCGATCTTCGTACAGAAGATGACGCCCCACTTCTCGGCGTCCATCGCCTTGTGGACCGCGGCGTACCGCTGCTTGAGGAACTGGTCGTGCTCGGCGATCGACACCGCGTTGTTGACGGGGTCAGCGATGACGACGCGCTTGTCCGGGTGCTCCATGGCGAGCCCGACCGGGTGGAACTTCCCGCCGCCGACGTACAGCACCTGCTCGGCGTCGATGTCCGCGGAGGCGTAGTTACAGCCGAGCACCTGCCCCTCCTTGGTGAGGCGATCGTCGCCCCGGCGGGTGTGGACCTCGTAGCCGCGCTCCTCTAACCAGTCGGTCATCTCCTCGAAGCGGTTCATGTGCTGGGCCGTCGTGACGAGCCCCACGTCCGGGTCCTCCTCGGGGGGCGCCAGCTCCTCGTCGAGCGCGTCCTCCATGATCGGGAACGGGTCGACGTTCGAGAAGAGGGGAACGTAGACGATGCTGTCGGACTCCTTCATCGGCGTGTGGCCGAAGTGGACGAACACGTCCGTCCGGCGCATCAGGTACGTGTCGAGGTCGCAGGCGCCGTAGCAGGGCTGCCCGGAGAGCATGAACGTCACGTCGTCTGGCGCGACCTCGCGGAGGTCGTCGGCGACCTTCGGGCCGCGACGCTTCAGTCCCTCGGGGAACTGGAGGCCGACCTTCGAGGCGTCGCGCTCCTCGATGGCCTCGAGGATTCGGTCGAGTTCGTAGTCCCACTCGCGGTCGTGTTTCAGGGCCATCCCCGTCTTCGTCAGGTCGCCCTCCGTAGAGCCGCTCATGTCGAGCGAATTGTGCGGCAGGACGGTTAAACGGCGCGTTCGACCCCGAGCGTCGTTCCGGGCGGTCGCGACCGTCGCTGCCCCGCCGGGAGTTCAGGGGCCGTCGCCGGCGAGCAGTCGGGCGATCCACGCCCGCGGACCGGGGAGGACCGCGCCCGCCTCGACCGCGACCGGATCGCGGTCGACGTCGAGCGAGAGTCGCTCCGCGTCGTCGGCGTCGGCGGTCTCGCGGGACCAGACCAACCCCGCGTCGGAGCCGCCGGGCGCGTCGCCGCGGACCGCCCACCCCGGCTCGCCGCGGACCGTGAGGCGGTCGGCGGCGAGGTACCGTGATCCCTCGCCGCCGATCACGAAGGGCGCCCCAGGGGCCGCGGGCGTCAAGGGGGTGAAGACGACGGCGTCGAGGGACCGGTCCGTCGCGTTCGGGTCCCGGTAGTCGACGACGAGCGTCTCGCCGTCGAGCCGGGCCGTGACGCCCCGCGGGTCGGCGACCCCGTCGTCGGCCGCCTCGGCCGCGACCGCGTCGCGGAGAGACTCGTTCGCCGCGAGCGCGTCCGCGCCGGCCGAGAGGTCGGCGCGCGCCCGCCAGGTGGTCGAGCCGTTCGCGTGAATCGTGACGGTCAGTTCGCTCTCGCCGGCGACCACGCGCTCGCCGCTCGGCGTGGTCCGGTCGAGGTCGCAGACGCCGCAGACGGGCGTCGGCGGGGCGCGGGCGTCGACGGCCGGGACGGCGACCGCCGCGGTCGCGCAGAGGAGCAGTGCGACCAGCAGGGAGAGGGCGCGGGGACGCATGCGACCCGTGCTACTCCGGGAGCCGGCAAGTATCCTGTGGCGCCCGGGGAGGACGCGCTGCCGCGGCCGACGGACCTAACCGCCGCCCTCGCCAACCGCGCACCGATGACCGACATTCCGCTCGAACACGTTCACGTCGCGCCGGACGACGAGGCCGACGGCGAGCCCGCGCCCGCCGTCTTCGTCCTCCACGGCCGCGGCGCCGACGAGGAGGACTTGCTCCCCGTCGCCGCCGAGCTGCCGGGCGACCGCCACGTCGTCAGCCTCCGCGCGCCCGACCCGCTCCAGGGCGGGTACACGTGGTACGAACTCGACCTCTCGGCGGGCGGGCTGGAGTCGAGCCAGCCGGACGCCGAGGACTTCCGCCGGAGCCTCGATCTGATCGTCGAGAGCGTCGAGGGCGCCGTCGACGCGTACGGGCTCGACGCCGACCGGATCGGCCTGCTCGGGTTCAGCCAGGGCGCGATCACGAGCCTCTCGCTCCTCCTCGAAGCCCCCGACCGCTACGCGTGGGTCGTCGCGCTCCACGGCTACCTCGCGGAGTCGCACGCCGACCTCGACCCGGCGGGCATCGAGGGCAAGCCGGTCTTCGTCGGCGCCGGCGCCGGCGACCGCGTGATCCCCGAGTCGCGGACGCAGGCGGCGGTCGAACGGCTCGAAGCCGTCGGCGCCGACGTCGCTCACGGGAGCTTCCCGGGCGGGCACGGCATCGGTCCGCAGGAGCTCGAAGCGGTCGTCGAGTTCGTCGGGTCGCGGACGGCGTAGGGCACGCGGGAAACCGACTCGGAGCCCCGGCTCCGGCAGGTTCAAACCGCTCGCCCACGACGTTCGGGTATGAGCGTCGAACAGGTCTCCATCGAGGACCTCGGCCGAGAGCTCGGCGAGCGGATCGCCGAAACGCCGGAGTACGAGCGCTTCGAGGAGGCGAGAGCCGCGGTCCAGCGCGACGAGGAGGTCCAGCAGCGAATCGACGAGTTCGAGCAGCTCCGCGCGGAGTTCATGCAGGCCCGGCAGACCGGGCAGGCGACGAACGCCGAGCTCCAGCGCGTCCAGGAGGCGCAAGACGAGCTCCACTCGATGCCGGTGATGAGCGAGTACCTCGACGCGCAAGAGGAACTGGAGGACACGCTCGAAGCGGTCAACGAGGCCATCTCGGAGCCGCTCGCGGTGGACTTCGGCGGCGAGGCCGGCGGCTGCTGTCAGGACTGACCCGCGGGCCGGTCCCGTCTTGACTGCGCCGAAGAAATCACCGCACCGCGGCGCGTCGCCGACCGACTCCTTATCCCGGATCCCGACCCATCCTCGCCGTGATAGCCGTCGCCGGCGGGAAGGGCGGAAGCGGAAAGACGACGACTACCCTCGGGCTCGCCCGCGCGCTCTCGCGGCGCGGCGCGCCGGTGGTCGCGGCCGACGCCGACTGGGACCTGCCGAACCTCGCGCGGTTGGCCGCGGAGACCGGCGCCGAGCCACCGAGGGCCGACCCCGGCGGCCGGGCCGACGAGGCGGCGGCGCGGACCGTCCTCGACGCGATTCGCGACGCGGAGCCGCTTCGTCCGGACCGTTCGGCCCCGACGGTCCTCGCGGCGCCGGACGCGCCGCGGTCGGTCGACGCCGGCGCGACGTTCGACGCCCTCGCGGGGGCGACGCCCGACGGGGCGCCGGTGCTGATCGACAGTCCCGCGGGCGCGTCGCCGGACGTGGCCGCGCCCCTGCGGGCGGCGGACCGCGCGCTGATCGCGACGCCGCTCAGGCGCGCCGCGCTCCGCGACGCCGCGAAGACGGCGGCGATCGCCCGGCGGCTCGGCTGCCCGGCGGTCGGCGCGGTCGTGATCGGGGAGGCGAGCGTGCCGGACCGAGTGGCGAGCCTGCTCGGCTGTCCCGTCCTCGGCGCGATCCCGGACGGCGGCGGCGCCCCGCTGTCCGACCCGGCCGTCCGGAGCGCGTACGACGACCTCGCCTCGCGGCTCTGCGAGACCGCGGCGGCGAGCGGGTGGCAGGTCGCGTGAGGATCGCGCCCACGGGCGACGCGGGGGCGGCGGACGACGGGGTCGCGACCGGCCGAGAGGGCCGCCATCGACAGACCCAAGCCTCCACGGGCGGCAGCGATCGTATGGAGACGCTTCCGACTGGGATCTCGGTGCTGGACCGACAGTTCGGCGGGGGGCTCCCGAGCGGTAGCGTCGTCGTGTTGAAGGCGAACCCGGACAGCCAGTCCGAGCTCATCTTGGACCGGTTCGCCCGGGTCCGCCGGTGTCGCTACCTGACCACCGTCCGCTCCGCCGACGCGGTGGAGGCGGCGCTGAGCGGCGACGGCGACGAGGAGACGACCGTCGAGGCCACGACGGAAGTCGGCGACCTCGACGAGGCCGCGGCGCTGACCGGCGACCTCCCCGAAGCCGGCACGCTGATCGTCGACTCCGTGGAGCCGCTGGAGGACGGCGCGGCGCCGGCGGCGTACGCCGAGTTCCTCGATGACCTGCGGTCCCGGGTCGACGACGCCGGCGGTGTCGCGCTGCTCCACGCGCTCCGCGGCGGCGAGGACCCACGGACGCGGCGGGTCACGGAGCAGGTCGCGGACGTGGTGTTCGACCTGCGCACGACCGTCACCGGGACCGAGATCGCGAACCGCCTCGTCGTCCCCAAGTTCCGGGGCGGCGCGGCCCTCGAAGAGCCGCTGAAGCTGAAGCTCACGGACACGGTCGCGGTCGACACGAGCCGCGACATCGCCTGACGCGGTCGGTCGCCCCGACGCGGATTACAGCGCCGCGGACGCGAGGACCACGAGGACGCCCGCGACGGCCGCCGCGACCGCCCAGTTCCGCGCGGTGTCGAACGCGCCGTACGGCCCGCCCTTCCGCGAGAAGAGGTACAGCGCGTAGACGGCGAGCGGCGCCAGCGTCGGCAGCGTCGCCACGGAGACGACGCCGGTGAAACTCGACAGCAGCGCGATCCCGACCGTCGCCGCGCCCGCGACGCCGGCGACGACCGCGTCCTCGCGCGCCCGTTCGATCTCCATACCCGGTGTGGACGCGGCGGCGGCCAAAAGGGATCCGTTCGCCGGACGCTCGCTCACCGCCGGATCGTCCGACGCATGTACGCGAGAGCCGCCGCTCGGCGAGAGAAAAAACGGCCGAACCGAGGCCGGCAGAAGCGGGTTACTCTTCGTCGATCTCGTCGACGATCTCGTCGGCGTCGACGTCGACGTCTTCGAGCGCCTCCTCAATGTCCACGTCGCCGGCGCCGGCGCCGCCCATGCCGCCCATCATACCGCCGAGACCGCCCATGCCGCCGCCCTCGATGACCTCCTCGATCACGACGCGATCGAGGTCGAGGCGGTCCATGAGGTCCTGCGCGATCTGCTGTTTCTGGAACATCCACTGCTGGTTCATCTGCATCGCCTGCGTCGCCGTGACGTAGAGGACCTCCTTCTCGACCTCCTCGGTCTCGACGGTCTCCTCGCCGTCGTCGTCCTCGGTGACGGTCTCCTCCTCCTCGGTGACCGTCTCGATGCGGACCTCCGGCGCCTCCTGGAGGTACATGCCGAGCATGCCGGACGCCTGCTCCTCGCGGTCGTCGATGGCCTCGAGGATCTCGTACTCGTACTCGAGGTCCTCGCCGGCCAGCGGGTGGTTGAAGTCGACGCGGGCGCGGCCGCCGATGATCGTCTCCAGGTGGCCCTGCTGGTTGTCGATCTGGACCTGCGCGCCGGGGTAGCGGCTGTCCTCGGGGATCTTGTCGGCCTTGACCGTCTCGACCTCGTCGGGGTCGTACTCGCCGAAGGCGTCTTCGGCGGGGACGTCGACCGTGCCCTCGTCGCCGACCTCGGCGCCGATGAAGGCCTCCTCGACGGAGGGGAACACGTGGCCGGCGCCGAGCGCGATGATGCGGGGCTCGAACTCGTACTCGTCGACGTCGATCTCGGCGTCCTCGGCCGTCTCCTTGTCGGTCGTGTCGATGACGCGGTCGTCGTCGGCCGTGCGGATCGTGTACGCGACGCGGACGAAGTCGCCGTCTTCGAGTCCGTCGGCGTCAGTCTCGGTCTCGGTCTCCTCGGCCTCCTCGGCCGCGTCCGCTTGCTCCTGATCGCTCATACCTGAAGGTCACCTGTTACACCCTTAAGAAGCACGGTTCGGCCCGAAGCCCGCCGGCGAACGGGAGACAGCGGCGGTTCGGCGGACGACGCGCCCCCCAAGGACCGGCGGTGCCGTCCCGGACCGCCGCGGAGTCCCGCGCCGCTTATGAACGCCCCGGCCGCACCCTCGGGCATGTACGAGGTCGAGATCAAGGTTCCGGCCGACCTGGACGCGACGCGGGAGCGCCTCCGGGAGGCCGGCGCCGAGCGCGTCGATGCCCGCCGGCAGCGGGACATCTACTACGACGCGCCGCACCGCGAGTTCGCCGAGACCGACGAGGCGCTCCGGATCCGCCGCGAGGTCCCGCTCTCGGACGGCGAGGCGACCGACGAGGAGACGGCGACGGTCACCTACAAGGGGCCGCTCCTCGACGACGCCTCGAAGACGCGCGCCGAGCACGAGACCGGCGTCGACGACGGCGAGGCCCTCGACGCGGTCCTCTCGGGGCTCGGGTTCGAGCCGGCGGCGACCGTCGAGAAGCGGCGCGAGTTCTGGTCGTACGACGGCTTCACGGTGACGCTCGACGCCGTCGCCGGGCTCGACGAGTACGTCGAGATCGAACGCACCGTCGGGGCCGAGACCGAGGTCGACGCGGCGCGCGAGGCGGCGGTCGCGGCGCTCGACCGGCTCGGCCTCGACGCGGCCGAGCAGGTCCGGACCTCCTACCTCGGGCTGCTGTTAACCGCGGCGGACGACTGAGGCCAGCGGAGCCCGCTCAGTCGTCCCCCTCGTCCGCCGGTCGCTTCTCCGAGAGGACGGTCCGCTCGAACTCGCAGACGAGGACGTCGTCGTCCCCGTCGACGACCTTGAACGCCTCCACGCGCATCGTGACGACGCCGCGCTCGCCGTCGCTCGTCTCCCGCTTGTCGGTGACCGTCGACCGCGCGCGGATCGTGTCGCCGTGGAAGACGGGGTTCGGGTGTTCCACCTCGTCGTACGACAGGTTCGCGACGATGGTCCCGTCGGTCGTCTCCGGGATGGAGAGGCCGACCGCGAGCGACATGGTGTACAGGCCGTTCACCAAGCGCTCGCCGAACTGCGTCTCGGCGGCGAAGTCGCCGTCGAGGTGGAGCGGCTGCTGGTTCATCGTCATGTCGCAGAAGCGCTGGTTGTCCGCCTCGCTGATGGTCCGTCGCTTGGCGTGATCTATCGTCTCGCCGACCGCGAACTCCTCGTAGTACAGTCCGGGCATGGCCGCCCGCTCGGCCGGCGCCGTGAAATCGGTACCGCTCTCGGCGCGGCCGGCGGCTTTTAGCCGCGCGCCCGCGGACCTCCGCACATGCCACGCCGAAGCCTGCTGTTCTCGCCCGGCGGCAGCCCCGAGCTCATGCGGAAGGCCCCCGGGGCCGGCGCCGACGTGATCTGCTTCGACCTCGAAGACGCCGTCGCGCCCGGTCGGAAGGACGAGGCGAGGGCGGCGGTCCGCGACGTGCTCGCGGACCCCGCGTTCGACCCGGACGCCGAGGTCTGCGTCCGGCTGACCGCCGAGTCGCCCGCGGCTGATCTGGACGGCGTCCTCGACGGGGGCGACCCCTCGAACGAGTCGGTCCGCCTCGACGCGGTGATGCTCCCGAAGGTCGAGGCCGCCGACCGGGTCGAGCGCGTCGCCGCGCTGTGCGCCGGGCGCGGGCGCGACCCCGCCGTGTTCGCGCTCGTCGAGACCGCCGCCGGCGTGCTCTCGGCGCAGTCCATCGCGGCCGCGGACGCGACCGACGCGCTCGTCTTCGGCGCCGAGGACCTCGCCGCCGACGTGGGCGCGACCCGGACCGACGAGGGGACCGAGGTGCTGTACGCCCGCGAGCACGTCGTCCTCGCGGCGAGCGCGGCGGGCGTCGACGCGCTCGACACGGTGTTCACGGACTTCTCCGACGAGGCGGGGCTCCGCGAGGACGCGGCGTTCGCGCGGCGGCTCGGCTACGACGGGAAGCTCGCCATCCACCCCGCGCAGGTGGGCCCGATCACCGAGGCGTTCACCCCGGACCCCGAGGACGTGGAGTGGGCCGAGCGGGTCCTCGACGCGCGCGACGAGGCGGAGCGGGCGGGGAAGGCCGTCTTCCAGGTTGACGGCGAGATGATCGACGCGCCGCTCATCGCGCAGGCGGAGCGGATCCTGGACCGCGCGCCCGACGCCGACCGGTAGCGTCCGCCCGCCGCGGGATCGTCCGGGTCGTCCGTCACAATTAACCCCCGTCCACCAGCACGTACTGGCATGTCTTCTGAGGCGAACCCGTTCGAGAGTCTGCGAGAGCAGGTGGACGACGCCGCGGCGGTCGTCGACGCCGCCCCGGGCGTCATCGAGCGCCTGAAGAATCCGGAGCGAGTGCTGGAGACGAACCTCACGTTCGAGCGCGACGACGGCTCGCTGGAGACCGTGCGCGCCTACCGCTCGCAGTTCAACGGCGACCGCGGCCCGTACAAGGGCGGCATCCGGTATCACCCGGGTGTCACCCGCGACGAGGTGAAGGCGCTGTCCGGCTGGATGGCGTACAAGTGCGCGGTCGTCGACGTGCCCTACGGCGGCGGGAAGGGGGGGATCGCCATCGATCCGGCCGACTACTCCGAGGGGGAGTTAGAGCGCATCACCCGGGCGTTCGCGACCGAGCTGCGCCCCCTGATCGGCGAGGACCGCGACATCCCCGCGCCGGACGTCAACACCGGCCAGCGGGAGATGAACTGGATCAAAGACACCTACGAGACCCTAGAGAACACCACCGCGCCCGGCGTCATCACCGGGAAGGCGCTCGACTCCGGCGGGAGCGAGGGCCGCGTCGAGGCGACGGGGCGTTCCGTGGCGCTGTCGACGCGCGAGGCGTTCGACTGGCTCGACCGCGACCTCGAGGGCGCGACGGTCGCCGTCCAGGGGTACGGCAACGCCGGCTCCGTCGCCGCCGCGCTGCTCGACGACCTCGGCGCGGACGTGGTCGCGGTGTCCGACTCCTCCGGCGGCGTTCACGACCCGGACGGCCTCGCCCCACGCGACGTGAAGGCGCACAAGTCCGAGACCGGGTCGGTGACCGGCTACCCCGGCGCCGACGCGCTCACGAACGACGAGCTGCTCACGCTCGACGTCGACTGCCTCGTCCCGGCCGCGCTGGAGAACGCGGTCGACGAGGCCCTCGCGAGGGACGTCGCCGCCGACCTGATCGTCGAGGCCGCGAACGGGCCGCTCACGCCCGGGGCCGACGACGTGCTCGCCGGGCGCGACGTCCACGTCGTCCCCGACATCCTCGCGAACGCGGGCGGCGTCACCGTCTCCTACTTCGAGTGGGTCCAGAACCGACAGCGGTTCAGCTGGACCGAGGAGCGCGTCAACGACGAGCTCGAACGGGTGATCACGGACGCGTTCGACACCCTGGTCGACACCTACGAGTCGAACGAGGTCGACACCCTCCGGACCGCGGCGTACGTCGTCGGCATCGGTCGGATCGTGGACGCGTACGACCAGGCCGGCAGCTGGCCGTAGCGGTCGCCGCTCCCCGCTCTCACTCCAGCCGCGCGTCCCGGATCTCGATGTGCCCCCGATCGCCCTCCCACACCGCGTCGTAGGTGAGGTCGATGCGGCGGTTCATGTGCGGCCCGTCGACGACGTACGTCTCGAACTCGCCGCCCTCGCCCAGCGGGTGGACCCCGTACTCCTCGCGGAGCGCGAGCAGGTCGGCGAGCGCGTCGGCGTCGAAGCGCCGCCCGAGCCACGACTCGTCGAGGCCGTACGCCGCCACCTGGACGATCCGGATCTCGAAGCCGGCGTCGAACATCGCCTCCGCGAGCTCGATCGGGTCCCGCTGCCACAGCGGCGCGAACAGCTCGATTCCGAGCCGGTCGCACATCGCCTGGATCCGGTTCGTCTGGAACTCGCTCTCGACCGCGCCCGCGGTGACGCCCGCGAGGTCGAGGTCGTCGTCGGCCGCGAGCTCGCGGAGCGCCGCCTCCATCGGCTCCAGCTCGGCGTCGCCCTGGGCGCCCGCGTCGTCGACGTCGTCCGCGCCGAAGTCGTCGGGCGACACCTCGACGAGGTCGATCCCGACGCTCTCGGCCGCGAGCGCGGCGAGCTCCGTCGCCGGCGTGTGGTACATGTACGAGTCGCCGGCGGGGTGGACGGTCAGCAGCCGCGAGACGTCGAGTCCCTCCTCCAGCGCGCGGTACAGCGCCCACGAGGAGTCCTTCCCGCCGGAGAAGAGGCTCACCCAGTTGCTCATGACTCCGAGAGGGAGTCGCGCGGATAAAGGGTCGGCGGTCGGGCCGTAGCGGGGCCGCGTTTCGCGTGTCGCGCGCGACGGGCGCGCCGAGTCAGTCCGAGATGAACTCGTTGTCGCGCCAGTTGACGCCGCCGTCGCCCTCGCCGGCGCCTTGCGGGCTCTCGACGACCTCGATGCTGGCGGGGCGCGGCTCGCCCTCGACGATCCGCGTCGCCTCCAGGTCGCCGTCCTCCTCGGTGATCGCGGTCAGCGTCCCCTTCTCGGAGAGGGTCGCGATCTTGCGGAGCACGAGGAACATGGGGTACTGGAGCGCGGAGTTCTGGAGGACGGTCTCGCGGTCGCCCTTGAAGCAGGCGAACTCGACGAGCTCGGAGGGGATCTCCTCCTCCTCGTCGTCCATCCACTGCGGGCCGCCGGCGCGGGGCGGCTCCTCCTCCCAGACGCGGGTCTCCGTGACCGACGCCTTCAGCTGCGCCGTGGGGGTGTACTTGCTGATCGACTCGTCGTCGGACAGGGCCTTGATGATGAGTGTGTTGTTTCGACGCGTGATGTCGATGTCGTCGATCTCCTCCGGCAGATCGGGGTCTTCGTCGAAGTACGTCTCTACGTCTTCGAGGGGCAGTTCGAGCGTCGAATGAAGTCGGAACACGCGGCCTGTCATTGTTTGTGGGATGCGGTGGGGTCGAACCGGTGGTCACGGCGGCAACGGCAACGGCTGCACCTGCCCTATGTAGGCACCGTGGGTTTATATGGACTGCCCTTCGAGGTGTGAAGATCGGTGCGGCGAGCGGGCGGGGTCGCCGCGGGGCCGAGTCACGTTCTGCGCGGAACCGGGCTCACTCGGCGCCAAGCTCCGCGGCGAGCTCGCCGCGCTCGTCCAGCTCGGCGAGCACGTCGCTCCCGCCGACGAACTCGCCGTCGACGAAGGTCTGCGGGATCGTCTCCCAGCCGCTGTGGGACTCGAGCGCCTCGCGGTACTGCGGCAGCGCGGGCAGCACGTCGACGGTCTCGAACTCCTCGACGTGCTGGGAGATCAGTTCGACGGCGCGCTGCGAGTAGCCGCACTGCGGCATCAGGCGGTTCCCCTTCATGAAAAGCACCACGTCGTTGTCGGCGATTGTCGTCTCGACGCGCTCCTCGATCGCTTCCGGGTCGGCGTCCGTTTCGGGGCTGAACGTCATGACCATCCGTACGCGTCGGCGAGGCAAATGGGTTCCGCACGGCTGTCGTCCGCGTACGGGTCGTCCGCGCGCGGCCCCGCCCCTACTCGTCGCGGTCGACGCGGACCACGTCGACGAGCGAGTAGACGGGGACGCCGTCTATCTCGTCGTACCCCATCTTGTCGACCAAGACGACGCACGCGACGGGCTCGCCGCCCTGCTCGCGGATCGCGTCGATCGACTCCCGCATCGTCGTCCCCGAGGTGATGATGTCGTCGACGACGTAGCAGTCGCGGTTCCGGATCGCGGCGAAGTTCCGCGAGAAGCCGCCGCCGTGCTCGTCGATGTCCCCCTCCTCCCACTGGTGTTTCGCGGGGGCGTACGTGCCGAGGTCGGTGTCGAGCCGGTCCGCGACCGCGGTGGCGAGCGGCGCGCCGGCCTTCTCGATGCCGACCGTCAGGTCGACCTCCTCGCCCTGCTTGACGAGGAGGTCCGCCATCGCGCTCGCCGCGTAGCCGAGGCGGGTCGAGTCGCGCCCGAGCGCCGACCAGTCGACGTGGATGTCGGCGGAGGCGGTCGCGTCGGCCGCTTCCGCGCTCTCGGCGCCGCCGCCGCGCTCGACCAGCCAGCTCGCCGTCTCGCGGGAGACGTTCAGCTCGTCAGCGATCTCGCCCTTCGAGAGCCCCCGCTCCGCGAGCTCGGCCGCGCTGTCTATCAGGTCGTCAACGTTCTTCATACGCGGCGAATTCGACCGCCGTTTTAATAGTCGTGTCGTCATCCGCGAACGCGGCCTCGAAGTCGTCGAGCCCGTGGACGCCGGTCACGAGATCGCCCAAGAACTCGTCCGAAAGGGCCGAGAGCGACTCGACGGCGGACTCGAAGTGGCCGTACCCGGAGTTGACGCTGCCGACGAGCGCCTTGTTGTGGAGGACGAACTCGCGGTGGAGCCGGCCGCCGTCGATCTCGAACTCCCAGTCGCCCGGGACGCCGAGGAGCGCGCCGACGCCGTTGGGCGCGAGCGCCTCGATGGTCTCGAACGCGTGCGGGGCGTACCCCGTCGCCTCGAAGACGAGGTCCATGGGCTCGTACGCGCCGGGCACCTCGGGGATCGGCGTCTCGTTGGAGTTCACGTACGTCGCCCCCAGCGACTCGATGATGTCGATCGTCGGGTCCGGGCGCTCGCGCCGCCCGAGACAGTAGATCCGCTCGAACTCCTCGTCGAGGGTCGCGACGGTCAGGAGGCCGAGCGACCCGTTGCCGAGCACGAGCGCCGACTCGGGCTCCCAGCGGAACGCCGACCGGCTGGCGTACGCGTGGTCGAGCGCCTTCTCCGCGATCGAGACCGGCTCGACGAGGAACCCCCACTCGGCGAGCGCGGGCGGGATCTCGACTAGGAACTCCGCGGGGCTGGTGAAGTACTCGGCCATGAACCCGTGCGCGCCGACGATACCGCGCTCGTGGTACTCGCCCTCCGGCGCCATGTCCGGCTCGCCGCGCGCGAAGTACTCGTTGGCGCCGTTCGGCGGGCGGCGGACCGTCGGGACGACCACGTCCCCGACCTCGAACGGCGTGTCGTTGGGGTCCTCGACCACGCCGACGGCCTCGTGGCCCAACACGAGGTGGTCCTCGCCCGCGGGCGTCCCGCCGTGCCCGCCGGCGATGACCTCGTGGTCCGTGCCGTCGACGCCGACCCGCAGGGTCCGAACGAGCGCCTCGCCGGGCGCGGGCTCCGGTCGCGGCTTCTCTGTCACGACCGGTTCGTCGGCTCCCTCGTAGACGGCTATCGCGTTCATGTCACGACCCAAGCGGTCAGCCACCAAAAGATTTCTTTTGTTGTGAGTAAACACGTGCTCCGGATTCCCCGGGGGAGTTTTCAGTCGGTCCGGCGTACGTGCGGTCGTGTGTACCCTGACTCTCGCGTGGCGAGCGTTCGGCGACGCGCCCGTCGCGCTCGCCGCCACCCGCGACGAGGCGCTCGACCGCCCGAGCGAGCCTCCCGCGGTTCGCGGCGGAACGAGCGGTGACGGCGGCCGGGCGGGCGACGGTAGCCGCGCGACGGACGGCGACGCCGGCGGGCGCGTCCGGTACGTCGCTCCGCGCGACGCGGAGGCCGGCGGGACGTGGATCGGCGTCTCCGAGGGCGGCCTCGTCGTCGCGGTCACGAACCGGTGGCTCGACGCCGACCGCGAGGGCGACCGGTCGCGCGGGCTGCTCGTCCGCGACTGTCTGACGGCCCCCTCCGCCGAGGCGGCGGTGCGAGCGGTCGAGCGCGAGCTCGACGAGCGCGACTACGACGGCTTCAACCTCGTCCTCGCGGACGAGCGGGCGGCGTTCCTGCTGGCGTACGACGGCGGCCTCGCCGCGACCAGGCTCGACCCGGGCGTCCACGTCGTCGGCAACGTCGGCGGCGTGGTCAACGGTACGGAGCGGTTCGCGGTCCCCGAGCGGCGGCGGGCGTTCGGCGAGGAGCGCGCGGACAGCGCGAGACGGATCGCGGCCGCCCTGGTCCCGGAGCCGGGCGAGTCGGGGGCGCCGTGGCTCGACCGCGCGAGCGGCGTCCTCGCCGACCACGAGTACGGCGCCTGCCTCCACGGCGACGAGTTCGGCACCCGGTCGTTCACCCGGATCCGGACCGGCGACGAGCCCGAGATGGCGTACGCCGACGGCCCGCCCTGCGAGACGCCCGCGGAACCGGTGTCGCTTCCCGAGGACTTCGCGACCGCTCGCCGGTGAGACGGCCGCTGTGCGGTCGCGGAGCGTGCGACCGGAAAGCCAGTTTTAAGCGATTCGGGGGGCGTGAGAGAGTATGAGCGCGTCCGAAATCGAGTCCGACCTGTCGGCGGACGAGCGCGCCGGCCTCGAACTCATCCGCGAGACCGGCGGCATCCACCAGAGCGACTTCTGGAAGGAGCTCGACGTCTCCTCGCGGAAGGGGAGCCGCATCGCCGAGTCCCTGGAGGAGGCGGGGGTCATCCAGCGGGAAGACACCGTCTACGACGGTCACAACACCTACTACCTGGAACCCGCCCCGCGCGACCTGGACTTCTCGCTGCTGATGGCCGACGACATGCTCTCCCCGTTCATCGGCGAGGAGGAGGTCGACGCGCAGGCCGACGCCTTCTCGCAGTGGATGATGAACCTCGCGTACGAGGAGTACTGAGCGCCGGTCGCTCGCGGCTTTTATCACTGCGCTCGCGGATCGGGCGTCCGTGAACAGAGCCCTCCCCCTCGCGGCCGGCGTCGGCCTCCTCGCCGCCCTCGGCCTCTACCAACTCGTCCCGTCCCTCCCGACCGCCCTCGGCACGGGGGCCGTCTACGCCGGCGCCGCCTACTTCTACCTCGCGTTCGACGTGTCGCTGCTCGCGGCGGCGCCCCGGTTCGACGACCGCACCGACCGGATCGGCTACGCCCTCGGCCTCTTCGGCCTGAGCGTCACTCCGATCCTCTTCGGCCACTACGCCGACGGCGACGCCGCAGTCTTCGGGTTCGTGGTCGCGTTCTTCGGCGCGGTCGCGTTCCTCACGCTCAGCGAACAGGCGCGTCGGCTCGACGACGGGACGGCGTGAGCGGCCGGAGACGGGAGCGATCCCGGCTCAGGCCAGCAGAAAGGCGAACAGCGCGATTCCGGCCGCGAGCGTCAAGAATAGCACGCTCCGACCGATGCCGGCGCGGATCTCGGTGTCGATCCCGGCCCGCGCGAGCACCTCTCGCGGGCGCGTCGCGGTCCGCATCGTCGCGCCCGCGAGCGCCATCGTCGCGCGGTCGACGGCGGCCCACAGCTCGGTGACGCCCCACACCGAGCCGCGCCCGAGGTAGAACGCCGCCGGGAACAGCACGCGGTCGACGTCCGGCATCCGGTGGGCGAGCCAGCCGAGCGGGCGTTTCAGCGCGAAGAAGCCGACGAACCCGGCGACGAGCAGCGCCGCGCTCTCGGTCAGGTGGCTCCGACTGTACGGCTTGAAGTACACCTCGTCGCTGAGGATGAGGTCGGTGAACGGCATCACCTCGATCAGCTGGGTGTAGAAGACGCCGAAGAAGACGCACGCCCCGGCGGCAAGCACCATGCCGACCGTCTGGAACGGCGTGGCGTCGTCGGGCGACAGCGTCGCCGACCCGTGGAAGAACACGTAGTAGCCCAGCTTGATGAACGACATGAACGTCCCCACGCCGCCGAGGACGAGCAGCCACCAGAGCAGCCCGCTGTCTAAGAGCAGGACGTAGTTGTGTACCTCGTGGGCGGAGTCGAGCACCATCCCCTTCGAGATGAAGCCGTTGAACCCCGGCACCGCGGTAATCGAGGCCGCGCCGACGAGGTAGACGACGAAGGTGACGGGCATCACCCGCCAGAGCCCGCCCATCTCGCGGATGTCCTCGACTCCGGTCCGGTACACCACGACGCCGACCGCCATGAACAGGAGGCTCTTGTAGAGGACGTTGTTGAACAGGTGCGCGAAGCCGCCGACGACCGCGAACTCGCCGACCGCCGTGGCGAGGCCGAAGCCGGCGAGCATGTAGCCGAGCTGGGCCTGGATGTGGTACGACAGCAGGCGGCGCGGGTCGTACTGGAGCAGCGCGAAGAACGCGCCGTAGACGGCCATGAACCCGCCGAGGTACGCGAGCCACATGCCGCCCTCGGGGAAGGCGCGGTACATCACGTAGGCGGCGGTCTTCGTCGTGAACACCGAGAGGAACACCGACGCCGCGACGTGCGGGCGCGGGTAGGTGTCGGGGAGCCAGCTGTGCAGGAAGATGAACCCGCAGTTGATCCCGATCCCGATCGCGGCGAGCACCGTCGCGGCCGGGTCGATCCCGGCCGTCTCCGAGAACAGGAACGTCCCGGCGTTCGCGAAGTGGACGACCACCGCTGCGAGTAGGATGGTCCCGCCGGTGCCGTGGAACAGCGCGTAGCGGTAGCCGGCCCGCACGGCCGCCCCGCCGTGCTGCCAGACGAGCAGCGTCGAGGTGACCGCCGTCAGCTCCCAGAAGAAGACCAAGGTGAGCCAGTCGCCGGCGTAGATGGTCCCGAGGGTCGTGGCGACGTACAGCAACGCGAACGCGGACAGCCACGTCGGCGCCTCGCTGCCGTAGGCGTACAGCACCGCGGCGGTCGCGAGGAACCCGACGACCACGCCCATCAGCAGCGAGAACTGGTCGACGTTGAAGAACACGACCTCGAAGCCGAGGAACTGGGTCGCGAGGTGCGCGCCGGTGCCGCCGTCGCCCAGCAGCACCGCCTGGACGAAGGTGAACGCCGTCGCCAGCGCCGCGACCGCGTGCCCCGCCCGCCGCGGCAGCGCCAGCACCGCGAGCGCCGCGAACGCGACGAGGACGTACGGCGGAATCGAGGTCAGGAGGCCGACGGGGGCGGTCACGGGCGGACCACCCCCTCGGGGAGCCGCGCGTCGACGATGAGCTCGATCAGCTCCAGGAAGCCCATCTCGTAGGGGATCACGCCGAGCAGCACCGCGAGCGTCATCGCGGCGAGGATCGGCCCGAGCGTGAACCAGGTCGACTCCCGGCCGCGGAGCGCGTCGAGGCCGGCAATGTGCTCCCAGCCGCCCGGCGGCGGCCCGCCGTGGTGGCCGTCGTCGTGCGTGTCGGCGTCGTGCCCGCCGTGCGGCTCGTCGTCGTGGTCGCCGTGCGGGTCGTCGGGACCGCGATCCGCGTCGGCGACGCGGTCCGCGTCACCGGCGTCCGGCTTGCCCGTGTCCGTCGAGTTCGCGTCGTCGCGTCCCGGACCGAACGGCACGTCGGCGTCGGACGGCCGCTGGTCGACAGCATAGTCGCCGGTGTCGACGCGCTCGGCCGGCTCCGAGAAGTCGCGTTCGGTCGCCGCGAAGTCCGGCCGGACGACCCCCTCTTCGTCGGTCGGGAGGTCGTCGAGGTCGGCGTCGGGGACCTCGGACTCGTCGACGCCGTCGGGCGCGGACGAGGGTCCGTCCGAGTCGTCCGCCTCCACGACGATGTCGTCGACGTCGCCGGCGGGTTCCGCGTCGTCGTCCTCCTCGTTCGCCCCGTCTCTTCCCTCGTCCGCGTCGTCACCGGCGCGACCGCCGTCCGTCGCCGCGTGGTCATCGCCGCGGCCGCCGTCCGTCGCCGCGTGGTCATCGCCGCGGCCGCCGTCCGTCGCCGCGACGATCGACCGCGACTCGCCCCCGAGCGGGAAGTCCACGAGGGGCTTCGCGTCGTGGGCGTCCTCCGCCTCGAAGAAGGCGGTGTAGATCACGGGCCAGAAGTACGCGATGTTGAGCACGCCGGAGAGCAGCAGCGCGCCGGCGAGGTAGTACGCGACCGGGGTGAAGTTCATCCCCATCCGCACCCCGCCGATGAGCATGTAGTACTTGCTGACGAAGCCGGCGAGCAGCGGGATCCCGGCCATCCCGAGCGAGGCCACAGTGAACGCCCCCATCGTCAGGGGCATCCGCTTGCCGATCCCCGCCATCTGCGAGATGTAGTCCGTATGGGTGGACACGTGGATGTTGCCCGCACAGAAGAACAGGGTGAGCTTCATGAACGCGTGCGCCGGGATGTGGAGGAGCGCGCCCACGAGCCCGTACCACCCGAAGAGGCCGAGCCCGAGGATGATGTAGCTCAGCTGGCTGATAGTCGAGTAGGCGAGCCGGCGCTTCAGGTGGTCCTTCCGGAGGGCGATGAGCGAGGCCGCCGTGAGCGTGATCGCGCCGATAGTCGAGAGCACGAGCCCGGCCGTGAAGCCGAGCGGCAGCGACAGGTCGAAGACGAGCTCCGGGCCGAACACGTCGAGGACGACCCGCGAGACGCCGAACGCGCCGGACTTTACGACCGCGACCGCGTGGAGGAGCCCGGAAACGGGCGTCGGCGCCACCATCGCCTCGGGGAGCCACTGGTGGAGCGGCATGATCCCCGCCTTCACGCCGAACCCGATCGCGAGCAGGAAGAAGGCGAGCATCGCCAGCCCGGGGTCGGCGTTCGCGAGCTCCGCGATGCCGCCCGCGGTGAAGTCGACGCTGCCCGCGAGCAGGTAGACGAGCGCGGTGCCGGCGAGGACGAGCACGCCGCCGCCGAACATCGTGTACGCGAGGTACTTGCGGCCGGCCGAGCGCGCCTCGGCCGTCTCGTCGTGCGCGACCAGCGGGTACGTCGCGATCGACAGCAGCTCGTAGAAGACGAATATCGTCACGAGGTTGCCCGCGAACGCGATGCCCATCGTCGCGGCGAGCGACACCGCGAACGCCGCGAAGTACCGGGTCTGGTTCGGCTCGTCGAGCCCGCGCATGTAGCCGATGCTGTAGAAGGAGGTGATTATCCAGAGCCCGCTGGCGAGGAACGCGAACAGCATGCCGAGCGCGTCCGCGCGGAGGGCGAACTCGATCGGCGCGCCGACGCCGGGCAGGAACGCACCGGCCGTCCACTCGAAGGTCGTGCCGTCGAGGACCGCCGGCAGCATCGACGCGACGATGCCGAACTTCGCGAGCGACGCGACGAGCGTCCACCCCTCGCGGACGTTCGGCGAGCGGTGCGACGCGACGATGAGGAGCGCCGCGACGAACGAGACGAGAACCGCCAGCAGGGGTCGTGGGTCTGAGAGTACAACGTCAGTCATGCGAACACCTCCGTGAGGAACGGGCCGAACCACTCCGCGAGCGAGAAGCCGCCGAAGCCGAGGCCGACCGCCGCCACCACCGCAAGCGCGAGCGCGAACAGCGGCGCCGTCGGGACCCGATCGGGGACGAGCGACGACCGCGGTGCGCCCTCGACGGGCGCCGGGAGGCCGTCGGCCGTCTTCGCGACGGACCCCTCGCCGCCGTCGGTCGCGGCGGAGTCGCCCGCGCGGCCACCGTCGGCGGCCGCGCCGTCACCGGGCACCTCGCCGTGGTCGCCCGGGAGGCCGGCGCCGGCGAAGTAGAACCGCTCGAGCAGCCGCGCGACGTACGACAGCGTGAACAGCGTGCTGACGAATATCGCCGCCGCGACCGCGATCCCGACCGCGCCGCCGCCGGCGAGGCCGGCGTCGACCGCGCCCACGCCGATGTACCACTTGCCGAGGAAGCCGATCGACGGCGGGATGCCGACCAGGGCGAGCCCGAGGACCGCGAGCGCACCGGACGTG
Source organism: Halorubrum sp. SS7 (assembly GCF_005435055.1). Classification (NCBI taxonomy): domain Archaea; kingdom Methanobacteriati; phylum Methanobacteriota; class Halobacteria; order Halobacteriales; family Haloferacaceae; genus Halorubrum; species Halorubrum sp. SS7. The sequence continues at coordinate 80,923 of NZ_SGXV01000001.1, read as the reverse complement.
TACGGGGCGGCGCGCGCGGCGCTCGCGAGGTCCTCGATCCGCCGGGTGCCGTAGCCGAGCGCGAGCAGGCCGATCCCGAGGAACAGGCCGAACTTCAGGATCGCGTGGCCGATCAGGTGGACGATCCCGCCGAGCAGGGCCGTCTCGTTCGCCAGCGCGACCGCCGCGCCGATCATGCCGAACTGCGCGACCGAGGAGTACGCGAACATCCGCTTGAGGTTCGACTGCATCGCGGCGAGCGCGGAGCCCGCGACGATCGAGACCGTCGAGACGGCGAGCAGCGCGGTCGCGATCCCCTCGTTGGCCGCGAGGAAGTCGACCGTGAACACGGTGTAGGTCACGCGGATGAGCGCGTACGCGCTCGTCGTCGAGACCAGCGCCGCGACGATCGTCGTGACCGAGTCCGGCGCCCGCTGGTAGGCGTCCGGCTGCCAGGAGTGGACCGGGAAGATGGCGATCTTCAGCGCCAGCCCCGTCACGATGAACGCGTAGCTCGCGCGGACCAGCGGGTCGCCGTAGCCGGCCTGGGCGACGATCTGCGCCTGGACGTCGAGCATGTTGAGCGTCCCCGTCGCGAGGAAGACGTAGCCGACGCCGAGCAGGTACAGCGAGGCGCCGACGGTGCCGACGACGAGGTACTTCAGCGAGGCGTACGCGCTCGCCCCGGTGCGGTCGGAGGCGATGAGCGCGTACGTCGTCAGCCCGGTGATCTCCAGGAAGACGAACAGGTTGAACAGGTCCCCGGTGAGCGTCATCCCGGCGAGGCCCCCGACCAGCAGGAGGTAGGCGCTGTAGAAGGGGTTCCCGTGGGGGCCGGCGGCCCGCGCGAACGCGAGCGTCGCGACCGAGACCGCGGCCACGAGCAGCAGCACCGCGACCGACAGCCGGTCGGCGACGAGCTCGATCCCGACCGGCGGGAGGAAGCCGCCGAGCGCGTGGTCGAACGGGCCGTTCAGCACCACTTCCGCGGCGATCGCGGCCGCGATCCCGGCCACGGCCGTCGTCCCGACCGCGGCGACCGGCCAGCCGACGCGGTCGTACCGCAGGCCGAGCGCCAGCGGCAGCGTCGCCGCCACGATGGGGACGACGATCGCGAGCGGCAGGAGGACGTCAGTCATCCGCCTCACCCCCCGTCTCGGGCGATTCGACAGCGCCGTCCGCCCCCGACGCTCCCGGCGACCGCCGCGACGGGATCGACCCCTCGTCGCGGAGCAGTTCGCGGAGCGTGTCGGTCCGCAGCGTCCCGTACTCGTCGTAGATCCGGATACACAGCGCGAGCCCGACGGCGGTGAGGCTCACGCCCACGACGATGGCGGTGAGCACGAGGACGTGCGGGAGCGGACTGACGTAGAGGCCGCCCTCCGGCCCGCCGGTCGGGACGATCGGGATCGATCCGCCGTCGACGTACGCCGAGGCGATGAACAGCAGGAAGATCGCCGTCTGGAACAGGTTGAGACCGATAATCTTCTTCACGAGGTTCGGATTCGCGATCATCATGTAAAGGCCGATGCACAGCAGCACCGCGAACGCGACGTACGCGTGTCTCGTTGCGAGCACGTCGACCGCGCCGGTGGCCGAGGCGAGCGTCGAGACGGCCGCGCCGGCGCCGAGCGGGGCGGACACTACAGCTCACCCCCGTCGGTCGCGGCCGGTCCCGGGGCGCCCGGGTCCGACCCGCCGTCGTCGGTCGTGGCGCTCTCGCCCTCCACGTCGGGCGACGCCTCGCCCTCGGCGTCGCCGCCGACCTCGTCGTCGAAGGCGTCCGCGTCGGCGAACCCGCCGGCGTCGGCGAACCCCTTCGCGAGGACGAAGAACAGGCCCATGAGGACGCCGGCGACGATGGTGCCGATCCCGAAGATCTCGACGCCCTCCATCCCGTACTTGACCGGGTCCGGGATCGGGAGCAGCTCGTACTGGAGGAACGCGCCGCCGAGCGCGACCGGGACCAGCCCGATGCCGGCGAACACGAGCGCGCCGCCGACCGCGAGCGCGACGACGACGGTGTTCGCGAGCCACTGCCGGGTGGCCTCGATACCGAACGCGAACGCGATCATGAACACGACGGCGGCCACGATGGCGCCGCCCTGGAACCCGCCGCCGGGCGAGCCGGCGCCGTGGAAGGTGACGAACAGGCCGTAGGTGAACGCGAACGGCGCGACGATCTTCACCGTCGGCATGATCACCTGGCTCTCCGTGTACGGGGTGCCCTGCCGGCTGTCCGAGTCGAGGCGGCCGTCCTCGCGGGGCGGGCGGTCGCGACCGAACCCGCCGTCGGAAGCGGTCTCGGCGTCCCCGCCGGGGCCGGCGTCTGTGCCGCTCATGCGAACACCTCCCGGTGGAGGACGATGAGGGCGGCGATCCCGGCCGCGAACACGACGACGGCCTCGCCGAACGTGTCGAAGCCGCGGAACGCCGCCAGCACGGCCATCACCGTGTTCTCGACGTGCGTCTCCGCGTACGTCTGAGCGATGTACCACTGGGTCACGTCCGGGTTCGACCAGATCGGTGCGTCCGCGGACCCGACCGCCGGGATGTCGGCCATCGTGAGCATCAGGCCGGCGAACAGCAGGCCGGCCGCGCCGGCCGCGGGCAGATTCACGGACTCGAATGCGGCCTCGTGGTCGATTCGGGTGGTCTTCGCGAGCGTGAGCAGCAGCAGCACGGTCGTGACGCCGGCGGAGATGGCGGCCTCCGTCATCGCCACGTCGGGCGCGCGGTAGAACGTGTACAGCGCGGCCATTCCGAGGCTGTACGCGCCGAAGATGATCACCGCCGCGAGCACGTCGCGCGCCAGCGCGGTGAACAGCGCGGTCAACACGACGAAGACGAACAGGCTCGCCTCGACGGCGGTGACCTGCGCGACGACGGGCGCACCGAGGGGACCGGCGGCCGCGAGCGCCCCCGTCATCGGCGGTCGTCCCCCTCGATCCACGGCACGATTCCCTCCTCGAAGGCGGCCCGGGCGATGGCGTGGGCCGCGGTCGGGTTCGTCACGAAGATGAAGAACAGCAGGAGGACGGACTTGAATCCCGCCCCCGCCAGCCCGACGGTGAGCGCGACGGCCGCGAGCCCGAACCCGGCGCCTAGCGTGTCGGCCTGCGAGGCGGTGTGCGCCCGCGAGTAGACGTCCGGGAGCCGGAGCACGCCCACCATCGAGACGAACGAGAAGAACAGCCCGAGCAGTGTGAGGGCCACGACCAGCCAGACGCGGGCCGTCTCCAGCGTCGCGGCGGTCACAGCACACCACCCCGCTCGACGGTGAACTTCGAGATGGCGATGGCCATCAGGAAGTTGAGCAGCGCGTACACTAAGGCGATGTCGAGGAACGTCGGCTCGCCGAGCGCCGCGCCGAGGATGGCGAGGATGACGACGGTGTTCGTCCCGAGGACGTTCACCGCCAGCACCCGGTCTTGCATCGTCGGCCCGACGACCGCGCGGTAGAGCATCCCGACCGCGAGGACGGCGAAGCCGGCGGCCGCGACGAGCAGGAAGTCGCCGAGCGTGTAGCCGGCCGCGAGCGGCGCGTCGACGAGGCTCATCGGTCGGTCACCTCGTCGGCGTCGCTCACGTCGGTCGTCGACTCGGCCTCACCGCTCGCGTCGGTCGCCTCGACCGCGCCGCCGTCCGCGGCGGCGATCGGTAGCTCCTCGGTCGCCTCGTCGCCCTGGAGGATCGCCACGTCGTCGCGCTCGCGTGGCGTCGGCAGCCGCGCCGACCGGCGCCCGTAGTAGACGAACCGGGTCCACCGTTCGAGGGAGCCGTCGAACAGCCCCTCGCGGGCCCACGGGAGGAGCGAGTGGACGTAGAGGTCGCTGTCGCGGGCCCGGACGGTGAGCGTCCCGGGCGTCAGCGTGATCGAGTTCGCGAGCGTCATCAGCGGGAGCCCGCTCCCGACGATCACGCGCATCCGGTTGAGCGTCGGCTCGATCGGCAGCCGGGGGTCGAGGATGACCCGGGCGACGACGAGGTTCGCCTTCACGATCTCGAACAGCAGCACGGGGACGTAGATCACCCCGCGGACGATCCGCATCGGCGTCCGGGGGATCGCCGGGTTCGAGTCGAGGCTCACCCGCGAGAGGGTGATCGAGACGACCGCAGCGGTGGCGACGCCCGTCACCAGGTCGAACCAGTAGGTCGGGTCCCCGAGGAGGAGGTAAAACGCCAGCGACAGGCCGAACAGCGCCACGAACCGCCCGGTCGTGGCCTCGGTCCGGAACCGCTCGCGGCGCGTCGGCCGGTCGACGGGCGCGGTCTCGACCGACAGCGGGGTGTTCGAGAGCGCGAACTCCAGCGGCTGGAGCAGCGTCGTGTTCCCGACCGGGGTGTACTCGGGGTCCAAGACGACGCGGTCGGCCCCGTTGGCCTCGGCGTACTCCGCGAGGACGCGGACGTAGTCGTCGGCGCCGAACAGGTAGTCGTCGGCGCCGAGCACCGCCGAGACGACTTCGACCTCCGAGGCGGCCTCCGCCTCCGAGTCGTCGAGGTCGGCGGTCGCCCACGACGTGACCCGTTCGAGCACGCGCTCGGCCGCGGCGGCGCGCTCGTCGCTCTCCGGGTCGCCGTTCCGCCACGAGGCGATCTCGACGAAGTGGATCGCCGAGGCGCCGTCGGCCGCGGCCGCCTCCGCGACGTGAGCGACCGTCGAGCGGAGCGTGGAGCTCGGCTCGACCGGAACGATGACCGCGCCGGCCGACGCCGACTCCGCCGTCGCGTCCGTCGCCGTGGCCGCGGCGTCCGCCGGCGCGTCGCCGTCGGTGACCTGGCCGGTCGGAGGGTCGCCGTCAGCCACCCACCACACCTCCCACGGAGCCGTGCGTGACCGTCTCCTTACACATGGGTTACTCTATCCGTGTGGTTACCCTACCGCCCCAAAACAGTTTGTATCCGCGGGGACCCTGCCGGAGGCGGGCGATACGGTCCGCACGGCCCGCGGCCCGTGCGAGGGCGTCGCGAGCGCTCGCGAGACCAACCGGGTCGGCCGACGCTCACGCCGACGCGTCGAGCGTCGCCGCGAGCCGGTCGGCGATACGCCCGGCGACCGCGTCCTTCGACCCCGTCGCCTCCGCGGGCTCGGTGCCCGCCTCGCCGACCAGCAGGACGCGCGTCTCGTCGTCGCCCATCACGCTCGCGTCGTTCGCGACGACGAACGCCAGCCCGACGCGGTCGCGGATGCGCTCGGCCTCCGCGACCATCGCCGCGTCGTCGCCCGACGTCTCGGCCTTGAACCCGACGATTGGGAGGTCCGGGTACGCCTCGCGCACCGAGTCGATGAGCTTCGGCGTGGGCTCTAGGTCCAGCGACAGCGGCGACCCGGACCGGATCTTCTCGCCGACCGCGTCGGCGGTGAAATCGGAGATCGCGGCCGCGGAGACCAGCGCGTCCGCGGTCGCCGCCGTCCGCCGGCAGGCGGCCATCATCTCGTCCGCAGTCTCGACCGCGACCACGTCGGCGTAGGGGACCTCGGGCCCGTCCTGGACGAGCGTCACCCGCGCGCCGCGGACGTACAGCGCCCGCGCGACCGCCCGGCCGGTCTTCCCCGACGCGCGGTTCGTCAGGATGCGGATCGGGTCGATCCGCTCCTTCGTCGCCCCCGCGGTGACGACGACATGCGTCCCGGCGAGCGTCTGCGGCGTCGTCGCCCGCGCGACCTCGGTGACGATGTCGCCCTCGGCCGCGATCTTCGCTTTCCCCTCCTCGACCCGCGGGTCGGCGAAGCGGACCCCCCACGACTCCAGGCGGTCCAAGGCGTCCAACACCCCGGGGTGGTCGTACATCGGCTCGTGCATCGCGGGCGCCATCACGACCGGCACGTCGGCGCCCAGCGCGGTCGTCGCGCAGGTCGTCACGGGCGTGTCGTCGACCGCGGCCGCGACCTTCCCCGCGGTGTTGGCGGTCGCGGGCGCGAGCAGCAGCACGTCGGCCCACCCCTCGCGGCCGCACAGCTCGACGTGTTCCACGTCGCCGGTGATCTCGGTGACGACCGGCTCGTCGGTCGCGAAGTCGACCGCCCACGGGTGGACGATGTTCGTCGCCGCCGGGGACATGACGGCGCGGACGCTCGCGCCCTGTCGGCGCAATTCGTGCGCGAGTTCGACGACCTTCACCGCCGCGATGCTCCCCGAGACGCCGAGCGCGACGTTGACCCCGTCCAGCATTACCGAGTCCGTTCCGCCCCCGACGGCTTATATGATGTCGTTGCGGAGCGGGCTCGGGTAACCGACCCCAGTGCGTTCCCCGGAAAATAATTTATAAAGGGATTTCGTGGCGCGTGCCTGCGAGCGGCCGCCACCGGCGGCCGCGAGTCAGCACGCGCGAGGGAGTCGGCCGACCGTAGGGAGGCCGACGAGGCTGGGGAGGCGCGAGGCGCTGTGCGGGTGCGGTCGGGCGGGACTCGAAGGGGCAGTCGCGAGGCGGGCGCAGGCGATGTAAGCACCGCAAGGAGCGAGTGTAACGAGCGACGGAGGAGCGCAACGAGCGTGCGCCCGCCTCGCGACTGGGGCTTCGGTGGTGTTCACGTCAGTCAGCGGTTTATAAGCCGAGTCGTACAGCCTCGGGACTGGGACTTCGGCGGCGTTTGTGGCGACCGCTAGTACATAAATGGAATCAGCATTAGGCCGAGCTTCCGGGGCTACAGGGACGGTCGCCCGTCGTCCCACGCACCGCCGTGTACAGCTGAGCGGCTGGGGTATCACGGTAATGCCGCCGTTGAGATCCACGACGGAAGAGCTGGTCGCGCCCCGTCGCGATCGACTGCTGAATTCACGAATCGTACGGTGTAGAAAAAATTATTTACACAGACATATTTCCATTATTATCTATGCCCTCCACGAGTCCCACCTGGTTCCACGGGTACGTGGACTGGTACGTCCGGGGCGTGATCTGGTTCGTACAGAGTGCGCTCGTCGGAGTCGTTCTACTAGCGGTTCTCGGCACCGGCGGACTCTCCGGGGTCGTCAGCACGGCGTCAACCGGACTGATCACGGCGCTCCTCCTCTTCAGACAGGTCGATAAGCACATCCGACAAGAGATGAAGTGACAGGAGCGCGCGCACCGCCGAAATCCACCACGTGTGGCCTATCTCGATCCGACCGTAATCGCTGCGTGCCTACCGCTCGGCGAGTTCCAGGGCGACCGCGCTAACCAGAATCGCGCCACCGATGCCGATACCGGCCAACGTGACGGAGTTCCCGTATCCGACGGCGCTCGCGACCACGGCAACGACGACCGTCCAGAAGCCGGTCTGGACCGCGTACACGCGAGTCGAGTGACCACCGATCTCGGAGGGCATGTGTAACGAATCAGTCAGAACACAGGAATTTCTTCCGGTCGTCCGCGATGTGGCTGCTCGCGGGAACTACGATGACGGGGCTTCCCGGCCGGTACGCTTCGTCGACCGGCCGGACCGGTCCTCAGACCCCGAACGTCGCGCGCAGCATGTCCCGCGTGCCGGGGCCGAGCCCGACGGCCAGCACCGTGATCAGCAGCAGCAGCGTGTAGCGCGGCGACTCCTCGTACATCTCGCCGTTGAACACCCAGACGACGAACGTCGCGGCCGCGAGCTTCACGAGCAGGAAGGGCCACGCGTCGCCGGTGACGGAGACTATCGACTCCGGCAGCAGGCGCCCGGTCCAATCGACGATCAGCGCGTTGACGACGTGCTTCGGGACGAGGTTCGCGGTGCCGGTCAGCGCGGGCATCCAGTTGAGACCGATCACGTTCGCGACGCCGTCGATCGCGTGCCCCCAGATGATCACGATCCCCGCCGCGCCGGTGCCCTGACGGATCGTCGCGATCCGACGCGTCGCCAGCGCCCACGTCGCCGCGGTCGCGACCGTCGCGATGACGAGCGTGGGCACGAGCACCTGCGGGTAGAAGGTGACGTAGCCGGTCGTGGCCGCCAGGTACGCGAGGTAGCCGACCGCGAGCGCGAGCCCCGCGGTCCCCAGCGCGAACAGCGGCCGCGCGTAGTCGTCGACGACGCCCCGGCGTTCGAGGCCGTACGCCGTCAGCACGCACGCGAGCGTGAACAGGAACACCGTGAAGTAGATGAACGGGCTGATCAGCACCGCGCTCGCCGGGAACGCGATCAGCGGGTCGACGCCGGCGGCGGTCGCGGCGACGCCCGCGTCCTCGACCGTCCGCATCGCCCCGCCGAACAGCATGAACGGGAACAGCGCGTAGAAGAACCGGAGCTCCGTCGCGATGTCGAGCCGGCGGAGGAGGAAGACGACGCCGATCAGCATCGCCAGCAGGATCACCACGTAGCTCACCGTCGAGAAGGTCGTGTACCCCGGCGCCGCGACGACCTCGCCGGCGCTCCGCGCCGCCTCGCACGCCGCGCTGCTGCCGAGCAGCTCCGTGGTGCCGCCGGCTTCCCGGACCGCGCACTGCGCGCCCTCGCCGTCCGCGACCACCGGCCCCCAGAAGTAACGCCAGAGGAACCGGTCGTAGACGACGCGGGGGAAGACGACGGATCCGACCGCCAACAGCGCCGTGACGCCGCCGACGACAGCCGCCCACGCGCGCTCCGGCGACGGGTCGAACCCGTCCGCGAGGCCTGTGCTCATGGTCACCGTTCGGGGAGGTCCCGAGTTGAGCGTTCCGGTCGCGGGCGACGCGGTCGAGCGGTCGCGCCGCGGGGCGCCGCGGGGCGCCCCGCCGCGCCGGCCTACAGCGGCGGCCCGGCCCGCTCGTAGTCGGTGCCGAGGATGACCATCGTCTGCGAGCGCGAAAACCCCTCGGTCTCCGCGATCCGCTCGAACATCAGCTCCCGGAGCCGGTCGGTGTCGGCCGCGACGACCCGGAGGATGACGTCCCACTCGCCGGTGGTGAGGTGGATCTCGCGGACGCCGTCGATACCGCGGAGGCGTTCGAGCGCGTCCTCCTCGCGGCCCTGCTCGACGCGCAGGCCGACGAACGCGCCGACGCCGTACCCGACCGCCTTCGGGTCGATGTCGGCGTGGTACCCGCGGATGACGCCCGCCTCCTCGAGGCGGCTGACCCGGTCGTGGACGGTCGCGCTGGACATGTCGATCCGCCGCGCGACCTCCGAGAACGGGGTCCGCGCGTCCTCCTGGAGGATTCGCAGGATCGCCCGGTCCGTCTCGTCGAGTTCCATACGAGCCCGTACGGGGGGCGGAGGCTTTTGTTTTCCGGCGGGAGCAACCGGCGGCTACGACCCGTCCGCGTCCGCGAACGACCCCTCGCGGATCGCCGCCTCCGCCGCGTCGAGCGCGGCGGCGGCGTCGAACTCGGCGACGATCCGCTCCAGTTCCGCGGGCGTCGCGTCCGCGAGGTCTCGCGCGTGCGCCGCGACGTTCGGCACGGCCCGGATCAGGTTGTCGATGATCGGCACGTCGGCCGTGCGCGGCGAACGGCTCCCGGGGTTGAGGTCGATCACGATCTCGGTCTTCCCCATCGCGTCGAGCGCGGCGGCGCGGTCGCCGTCTTCTAAGGGGACCACGACGACGTCGGCCGCCTCGATCCCGTCGGCGTCGACGACGCCGCGCGCGTGGTCGAGCCCGGGGATCTCGCCGTCGCCGGCGAGTCCCTTCACCTCGTCGGCGCCGTGCTCGCGCAGGTGGTCGGCGATCCGCCGGACCCGCTCGTCGGTGTGGTTGAACAGGTTCACCTCGAGGTCGGCGTCGACCGCCGCGGCCAGGTCGACCGTCTCGCTCGGCGCGAGGGCGGCGACGTTGCCGTTCACCGAGATCACGGGGCGCTCGGCGAGCAGGAGCGTCGCGGCCGCGGCGCGCGCGGCGGCGTCGGCGCTCGGCAGCGTGCGCTCGCCGAGGAGGTAGTCGAACGCCTCGCCGCGCCCCTGCGCGATCAGCCCCTGCTTCGAGGTGATCCCCTTCTCGACGCCCGCCTCGATCCGGTGGCGCGTCACGAGCGACGCGTACCGGGGGTGGTCCTCGGGGATCTCCGTCTCCGTCATACCCGAGGGAGGCGACGGGTCGGTTAAAATGGACCGTTCGCGGTCGGCGGCGCCGGATCGCCGCCCCGCGTCCGCCCGCCGGCCTCGTTCGTCTCCGCCGCGCACGTAGGGATGGCATAACTAAGTTTCTGGAAACCGAAACGCCGCGCGTGATGAATCGGACTGGGAAGTACACGGTCGTCAGAGCGTGTAACGACCACGGGGCGATCACGCTCCGCGAATACCCGCGCAACGGGACGCTGTACGTCGTCGAGTACGACGGTCCCGACGTGGAGGCCGAGCTGTCCGCGCTGGACGCCGGCTCGGTCGTCGAGCTCGACCTCCGGCGGGCGGGCCGCCGAGGGAACGCGTGGTGCGCGGAGTCCGCGCGGCCGGTCGAGACGGCGTAGCTCGCGGCCCGCGGAGTCGCGCGGCCGACTGACCCGTCCGGTTTGGTTTTCCCGTTCCGCCGTCAGGCGACGCCGATCCGCTCGCGGTACGCGCCGTGTTCCGTCTCGAACACCTCCATGATCTCGCCCATCGTCGCGTACGCCTTGACGGCCGTGACGATCTCGGGCATGGCGTTCTCGCCGGCCGCGACCGCGTCGCGGAGGTCGTCGAGCGCGGCCGCGACCGCGTCGTCGTCGCGCTCGGCTTTCACCGACTCCAGCCGGTCGAGCTGGCGCTCGCGGGTCGTCTCGTCGACCTTCAGCAGGTCCGGGCGGGTGTCCTCGTCGATCTCGTAGGCGTTGACGCCGACGACCGTCTCCTCGCCCTCGTCGACGCGCTCCTGGTACTCGTAGGCCGACTCCTGGATCTCGCGGTGGAAGTACCCCTGCTCGATGCCGTGGAGAACGCCGTCGCGCACGGAGCCGTCGCCCATCTCCCGGATCTCCTCGATGTACGCCATCGCCTCGGCCTCCGTCTCGTCGGTGAGGCTCTCGACCGCGAAGGAGCCGCCGAGCGGGTCGACGATGTCGGCCGCGCCGGACTCCTCGGCGATGATCTGCTGGGTCCGGAGCGCGACGCGCACCGCCTGCTCGGAGGGGAGCGCGAGCGCCTCGTCGAAGGAGTTGGTGTGGAGGCTCTGGGTGCCGCCCAGCACGCCCGCCAGCGCCTGGATCGTGACGCGCGCGACGTTGTTGAGCGGCTGCTGGGCCGTCAGCGATTGGCCCGCGGTCTGGGTGTGGAACTTCAGCTGCTTCGAGGCGTCCGCCTCCGCGCCGTACCACTCGTCCATCACGGTCGCGTAGATGCGGCGCGCGGCGCGGAACTTCGCGACCTCCTCGAACAGCGAGTTGTGGGAGTTGAAGAAGAAGGAGAGCTGCGGGGCGAACTCGTCGACGTCGAGCCCGCGGTCGAGGCACGCCTCGACGTACGCGAATCCGTCAGCGAGGGTGAACGCGAGCTCCTGGACCGCCGTCGACCCCGCCTCGCGGATGTGGTACCCCGACACGGAGATGGGCTTGAACTTGGGCGTCTCCGCGACCGCGAACTCGATGGTGTCGGTCACCAGGTCGAGTGAGGGCTCCGGCGGGATCACCCACTCCTTCTGCGCGATGAACTCCTTGAGCATGTCGTTCTGGAGGGTGCCCCGGAGCTCCTCGCGCGGGACGCCGCGGCGGTCGGCGAGCGCGACGTACATCGCGTAGATCACCGGCGCGCTGGGGTTGATCGTGAACGAGGTGGACACCTCCGCGAGGTCGATGCCGTCGAACAGCACCTCCATGTCGCGGAGCGTGTCGACCGCGACGCCCTCCTTGCCGACCTCGCCGAGCGACATCTTGTCGTCGGAGTCGATCCCCATCAGCGAGGGCATGTCGAACGCCGTCGAGAGGCCGGTCTGCCCCTCGTCGATGAGATAGCGGAACCGCTCGTTCGTCTCCTCGGCGGTGCCGAACCCCGCGAACTGCCGCATCGTCCACGTCCGGCCGCGGTACATCGTCGGGTAGACGCCGCGGGTGTACGGCTCCTCGCCGGGGAACCCGAGGTCATCGTCGTAGTCGAGGTCGGCGACGTCCTCGGGGGTGTACAGGCGGTCGACCTCGCGGTTCGAGACGGTCGCGAACCGCGACTTCCGCTCTCCGTGGCGGTCGAGGGTGGGGTCGAGCGTCTCCGCCTCCCACGACTCCTTCGCCTCGCGGATCTCGGAGAGCTCCTCGTCGTCGTACATACCGCCCGTTACCCGCCGATCGGGTATAAATATTCATTATATTCTGAAAGGGCCGGCCGCGCGAGCGACCCCGGAAACGACCGCCTCGCCGCGCTCGGCTCGGGCCGATCGCCCGCCGCCGCGCTCGCCTCACCGACCTCCGAACAGCCGGTCGCGGAGCGACCGCGGCGTGGGGCGCTCCGCGAGCAACACCGGCGCGTCGAGGGCCTCGACGGCCGCGAACGCGAGCGACCCGCGGACGATCCGGGAGAGGAGGCCGCGCTCCGTGGCGCCGACGATCACGAGGTCGTACCCCTCGCCGACGCGACCGATCGCCGCCTCCACGTCGCCGGTCTCGACGCGCAGGTCGGCGTCCCCGAGGCCGTGCCCCTCGGCCCAGCCGGCGAGGAATTCGCGGCCCGCCGCCTCGTCGCCCTCCTCGACGACGTGTAGCAGCGAGACCTCGGCGCCGACCGCCGCCCGGAGCGCGAGCGCGACCTCGGCGGAGAGGTCCGACGACGGGCCGCCGGCGGTCGGCACGAGCACGTCGGCGGGGTCGAGCCGCCGCCCGTCGAAGACGAGGAAGTCGCAGGGGAGGTCGCGGGCCAGCTCGTCCAGCGAGCCCTCGACGCGCCCGCCCGCGAACCGCGCCCCGCCGTAGCCCATCACCACGGCGTCGGCGTCGGTCGCCCGCGCGGCGTCGAACACCTCCTCGATCCCGCGGTGCGAGAGGATCGTCTTCGTCTCGACCGGCGCGTCGAACTGCGCCGCGTCGGCGACGGCCGCCGAGAGCAGCTCGGCGGAGGAGCGGTCGAGCCGCTCCCGGTTCGCGGCCGCGTTCTCCAGCGAGGTCTGGTCGGGGACGGTGACGACGTGGACCGCGAGGAGGCGGGCGCCCCGGTGAGCGGCCATGGCGCCGGCGAGCGCGACGAGCGCCGCCTCGGTGCGCGGGTTCGAGAGGGCGACCATGACGACGGGGCGGTCGTCGCCGTTCCCCGTCGCTCGGTCGTCGCTGTGCGGCATCGGTCGACCCCCGCGTCAGCGCGCCGCCGACCCGCTCCCGGGGGCGCGACGTCGGCTCATTCGTCCGCGTCGGCGCGGGGGAGCGCGATCACGGGCACCGGCGCGTCGGTCGCGATCTCGGCCGACAGGTCCCCGGAGAGGAGCTGGACCAGGCGGTTCCCGCCGCGCGACTGGTAGGCGATCGCGCTCGCGTCCACCTCGTCCGCGGCGTCGAAGATCGCCTCGACAACGTCTCGGGCGTAGGCCGTGTGTTCGGCGGCGTCGGGGAACACCGTTCTGACCGCCGCGTACGACTCGGCCGCGAGCTCCTCCGACTGCTCGACGGGGGTCTTGTCCGGCACGCCGTCCCCCTTCTCGACGACGTGAAGCGCGGTCACCCGCGCGGGGTCGTAGGGGTCGAGCGCACGCGCCGTTCGCAGCGCGTCCTCCTCGTTCGCGACCGGGAGGAGCACGTGCCCGAGCAGGTCCTGGCCGCCGGTGTCGTCGGGTCCGTCCATGCGAGGTAGTACGGCCGGCGGCGCTTAAGAAGGTGGCCTCGCGTCCTCGGGCGTCGCGTCGATTACCTCACCGCGCCCCGGAAGGTCACTGCTCGTCGACGCCGGCGACGAACAGCGCGAGCACGGGGACGATCTCCAGCCGCCCGATCCACATCAGCCCGATCATGAGCAGCTTCGTCGTGTTCGGCAGGAACTCGTAGCTCCCGAAGGGACCCAGCGGGCCGAGCCCCGGTCCGATGTTGCCGATCGTCGCGAGCGACGCCGCGAGCGCCTCCGTACCGGTGAGCCGCTCGCCGATCCGCGCCGTGTCGAGCTCGATGAAGACGGCCGAGAGCGCGAACACGAGGAAGTACAGCAGGGTGAACACGAGGATCCCGCGGATCACGTCCTCGTCGACGACCTCGCCGCCGAGCCGGACCGGCCGGACCACGTCCGGGTTCGCCGTCGTGTACAGCTCCCGCCGGAGCGTCTTCAGCAGGATGAGCCAGCGGATCACCTTGATCCCGCCGCCGGTCGACCCGGCGGAGCCGCCGATGAACATCGCGAACAGCAGGAGGAACTGGGTCTGGGTGTCCCACTCCGCGAAGTCCGCGGTCGCGAAGCCGGTCGAGTTCATCAGCGACGCGACCTGGAACACGGCCTGCCGGAGCGCGTTCTCCGGGACGCCCTCCGTGATGCCGCCGATGTCGGTGGCCGGCGCCCCGCCGTAGAACAGTCCCACCGCGAGCACGGCCGCGAACGCGGTCACCAGCCCGAGGTAGATCCGGAACTCCGTGTTCTCGAACATCTCCCGCGGATCGTCCCTGAGCACGTACCAGAACAGCGCGAAGTTCACCCCGGCGATCACCATGAACGGGACGAACGCCCACTGTACCACCGGCGAGAACGCGCCGATGCTCTCCGCCTCCGGCGAGAACCCGCCGGTCGGGAGCGTGGAGAACCCGTGGGCGAATGCGTTGTACAGGTCCATCTCCGGCGCGTACCCGGTGAGTCCGAGCAGCGCCAGCACGGCTATCATCGCCACCGTGAACCCGAGGTAGATGAGCCAGAGCGCGCGGGCCGTCTCGACGATCCGGGGAGTGAGCTTCTGGAGCCCCGGCCCCGGCGCCTCCGACTCCATCAGCTGGGCGCCGTTGACCGCCAGCTGCGGCAGGATCGCGATCATCAGCACGATGATCCCCATCCCGCCGAGCCACTGCGTGAGCTGCCGCCACATCAGCACCGCGTGGGAGTGCTGCTCGAAGCTGATCTCCGCGGTCGCGGTCGCGCCCGTCGTCGTGAAGCCGCTCATCGACTCGAACAGCGCGTTCACGGGGTGCGCGAGCGCGGAGGGGGTCCCGTAGCCGGCGATCACGTACGGGATCGCGCCGACGACCGCGGCGGTGAGCCACGCGAGCGAGACGACCGCCAGCGCGTCCCGCGGGCCGAGCTCCGGCTCGTCGTCGAGCCGTTCGAGCCCGGCGCCGATCGCGACGGCCACCGTCATCGACGCCGCGAACGCGAGCGCGTCCTCGCCGTAGATCAGCGCGACGACGAGGGGGACGGCCATGGACGCCGAGAGGAGCTTCACGATGCTCCCGGTGTAGCTGAGCGTCGCCCGCGCGTCGATGGTCCGTGTCACGAGTGTCCCTCGGGGGTTCCGATACCCGTCGTAGCAGGCCCGCGCGACAAGAAGCCGTCGATGGACGGAGCCGCCGCGGGCGCCGAACGGGGGACCGCGGCGGGTCGGCGTCGGTCAGGAGGTCCAGAACGCCTTCGTGAACAGCACGAGGACGGGGATGATCTCGATCCGACCGATCCACATCAGCACGACCATCACGGCCCGCGTGCTCAGCGGGAACGTCGCGAACGTGCCGTACGGCCCCGCGTCGCCGAACGCCGGCCCGATGTTGAGGAACGTCGTCGCCGCGGCGCCGAGCGCCTCGAACTCGGAGACGCGGAGCCCGGCCCGCTCGGCGTCGACGACGATGACGACGGCGAGCAGGAAGAAGATCACGATGCTGAGGAGGAGGTACGCGTAGATGTCGCGGATCGCCCCCTCCTCGATCGACTTGCCCGAGATACGGACCGGCCGCACCGACTCGGGGTGGATCGCGGTGTAGAGGTTCCGCCGGAACGACTTCAGCGCCACCAGCCACCGCAGCGACTTGATCGAGCAGGTGGTCGACCCGACCATCCCGCCGACGAACATGCCCATGAACAGCATGTGCTTCGCCGCGGGCGCCCACAGCACGTAGTCGGTGCTCGCGTACCCCGTCGTCGTGACGATGGAGGCGACGTTGAACACGGCGTGGCGGACCGTCGCCTCGGCGCCGAACCCGGTGCTCGGGTCGAGGAACAGCGAGACGGCGACGATCGACGCGAGCGTCCCCATCGCGCCGAGGTAGAAGTGGAACTCCTCGTTTTTCAACAGGCGCATCGGCTCGCCGTTGATGGCGAAGTAGATCAGCACGAAGCTGGTCGAGCCGATCACCATGAACGGGACCACCGCCCACTGGATCAGCGGGTGGAACGCGCCGACCGAGAGCGGCTCCGGAGAGAAGCCGGCGGTCGCGACCGACGTGAACGCGTGCGCGACCGCGTTGTACAGGTCCATCTGCGGGTCGACGGCGAGGCCCAGCGCGAAGTAGACGACGATCGCCAGCCCCGTGAGCCCGAAGTAGATCCCCCAGATCAGCTGTGCCGTCCGGGAGATCTTCGGCGTGAGCTTGTTGACGTCCTGGGTCTGTGACTCCGACTCCATGAGCTGGGCCCCGCCGACGCCGATCTCAGAGAGCACGGCGGTCGCCAGGATGAGGATGCCGAGCCCCCCGAGCCACTGGATCACCTGCCGCCACATCATGACGGACCGCGAGTGGAGGGAGAAGTCGCGCAGCACGGTCGCCCCCGTCGTCGTCAGCCCGCTCATCGACTCGAACATGGCGTTGACCGGGTGCGCGACCGTGCCGACCCCCGCCACGACGAATGGGATCGCGCCGACCGCGGCGACGAGGAACCAGATCAGCGCCACCGCGAGGAACGCCTCCCGCGGCCCGAGGTCCTCCGCCGGGTCCCGCGTCCATCGGAGCACCGCGCCGAGCGCGAGCGAGACCGCGATCGCCGCGAGGAACGGGACGGGCGACTCGCCGTAGTAGAACGCGACGAGGAGGGGGAACGCGAGCGGGACGGGGAGGGCGGCGAGGACGTCGCCGGTGAGTCCCACGCTGGCCCGCCACCCGACGCGGATGCTGGTGCTCACGGGACTCAGGCCATCGAGGCGATGTCGCTCACGGAGTCGGACTCCACGAGGAGGATGACGTGGTCGCCGGCCTGGAGCACCGTGTCACCGCGGGGCGTGACCAGCCGGTGGTCCCGGGTGATCGCCCCGATGACGAACCGCACGTCGCTGTCGGCGACGATCTCCGATATCGGTCGGCCGACGAGCCCGCACCCCTCTGTGAGTTCGAGTTCGAGGACCTCCGCCTGGTCGTTCTCCAGCACGGCGATGTTCTCCGCGACGCTCTCGTAGGTGAACCGCGTGATCTCCTCGGCGGTCACCGTGCGGGGGTTGACCGCGATGTCGATGCCGATTTCCTCGAAGACGGTGACGTAGTCGGGGCTGTCGACGACGGCGATCACGCGGTCGACGCCGAGGCGCTTGGCGAGCACGGAGATGAGGAGGTTCTTCTCGTCCGAGCGGAGCGCCGTGACGACGATGTCGGCCTCGTCGACGTGCTCGCGGGCGAGGAACTCCGTGTCCGTCGCGTCGTGCTCCATGACGACGGTGTCCGGGAGGTTCTCCGCGAGCCACCGCGCGCGGTCGGCGTCCTGTTCGATCAGCCGCGGCCTGAAGTCGCGCTCCTCCAAGAGTCGGGCCGTCTGGTAGCCGATCTCGCTGCCGCCGACGACCACGATCTCGTCGGCGCGGTCGGGCGTCGCCTCCGGCGCCACGTCGGTCGCGAACGACTGGACGCTCTCTGGGCTCCCGATCACCACCGCGCGGTCGCCGACGGCGATGTCGGTGTCCCCGCGGGGGATGATCATGTCGCCGTCCCGGAACAGGCCGACGAAGGTGAGCGACTCGAAGCGGTCCGCCTCCGAGACGGTCTGTCCGGCGACGGGGCTCCCCTCGGCGATCTCGAACTCGGCCATCTGGACGAGGCCGCCGGCGAACGGGTCGACGTCGACGGCCGCCGGGAGCCCGATGACGCGGACGATGTTCTCCGCGGTCAGCAGGTCCGTACACACCATGAAGTCGACGCCGAACGCCCCCTCGCTGCCCTGCCACGTGCGGAGGAAGTCGGTGCTCTTGACGCGGGCGATCGTGAACCCGTCCCCGAGCGTCTTGGCGGTGCCGCAGGCGACGAGGTTCGTCTGGTCGTCGTCGGTACAGGCGATGACCATGTCCGCGCGGTCGACCTCGGCGGCCGACTGGATCTCCGAGGAGGTGCCGTCGCCCGCGATGGTGAGGACGTCGAGTTCGTACTTGAGCTGTTCCGCGCGGTCCGGGTCGACGTCCACGACGACCACCTCGTGGTCCGACGCGAGACTGGCGGCGATGCTCGTCCCGACCTCGCCGGCCCCGATGACGACCACGTACATGGGCACACCCAGTTACCGGACCCTCAAGTTCGTTACTATCGCTCCCGGGGCGGCTCCCGCGCGTCGGTAAAACCGCGACGCGTTTCGCCCGGTCGACCCCGGAATCTCAGGGGTTCGAGCCTACGAGTCGCCGCCGGCGCCGCCCGCCGCGCCGCCGAACGACGCGGGGTCCGTCCACTCGTTGCGCCCCGAGACGGTCCGCTGCGGGAAGGGGATCGAGATCCCCTCCTCGTCGAACCGTTTCTTGACGGCCTTCACGTAGTCGGCGCGCGCCTTCACGAAGTCCGCCCGCGAGGGGTCCTCGATCCAGATCCGCGACTGGAGGCCCACGTAGGAGTCGGCCAGCTCGGTGAGCCGGACCGACGGCGCGGGGTCTTCGAGGATGGCGTCGCTCTTCTCGGCCTCCTCGACGATGATGTCCGTCGCCTTCTCCACGTCGTCCTCGTAGTCGATCCCGAAGACGAACTTCAGGCGGAGCGTCTTCTTCGCGACCGGGTTCTTCACCACGTCGCTCGTCAGGGCGTGGTTCGGCACCGTGAGCAGCTCGTTGTCGAACGTGCGGACGCGGGTGACGCGGAAGGAGATGTCCTCGACGACGCCCGAGTTGCCGTTCCACTCGATCCAGTCGCCGATGCGGAACGGCTTGTCGGTGTATATGAACACGCCGGCGACGAAGTTCTTGATCACGTCTTGGAGCGCGAAGCCGATCGCGAGCGTCGCCGCGGCCGCGATCGTCGCCAGCGATCGCAGGAACCCCTGGTACCCCGCCGCGCCGAACGCGACCGTGACGCCGGCGAACAGCACGAGGAACGCCACGATCTTCTGGAGCGGGCGCCGGGCGTGCTCGTCGAGCCCCTGCCTGTCGAAGACCCGCGTGACGAGCGGGGTGACGACCGCCTTGTAGAGCAGGTACGTCGCGACGACGACGGCGAGGAAGATGGCGGCGTCGACGACGAGGTCCGTCACCGGCCCGAGGTACGGTCGGAGCGTCCCCGCGACCGCGACGACGCCGGCCGGCCCCGCGGCGGCGCTCATCAGTGGAGCACCGCCGTGTTCCCGCGCGTCTCGATCAGGTCCGCCCCGACCGCGTCCGCGAGTTCCTCGGCGAGCTCCTCGGTCGTGGTGCCCCCGCGGGCCGCGCGGAGGAACTTCACCTTCACCAGCTTCCGGTCGTCGAGCTGGTCCGCCAGCTCGTCGACGACGGAGTCGATGCCGCGCTTCCCGACCCAGACGGTGACGTCGAGGTCGTGCGCCTCCTTCCGCAGTTCCTGGTCGCTCATACGCGGTCGAGTCGGCCGCGCGCATTGAACCTTGAGGTTCGGTCGCGCCGGGCTCGCCGCCGCGCCGCGACGCCGCCCGCCGCGTCACCGCTCGCGTTCGACGTCGCGCTCCCGGTCGGCGGCCCGGTTTCGCTCGGCCCACTCGGCGGCGTCCTCGGGGGTCTCGGTCTCCAGGAGGCGGTCGAGCTTGCGCTCGAACTGCTCGTCGGTGAGGTCGCCGTTCGCGTAGCGGGTCCGCAGCCGTTCGAGGGCGTCCGCGGTGGCGGCGGGCTCGTCGTCGCTTTCCGCCGTCTCGGCGCGGTCGGTCCGAGCGGAATCGAGATCGAACTCGCCGGCGGCCTCCTCCTCGTCGAACAGCATCGAGACGACCGGAACGATCACGATGTAGCCGAACAGCATGAACCCGAGCCACCAGTCGAACCCGAGCAGGAGGGCGGCGAGCCACGTCCCGGTGACAGTCGTGGCGGCGATGCCGCTCGCGTTGCGGCGGAAGCGCTCGCGGAGGGTCTCGTCGTCAGCCATCGCTAGCACGGTTCCCGCGTCGGTACAAAATCGTATCGGCGGTGGGGGTCGGAGCGGATCACCGCGCCGCGTCGCGCCCGCTACGACTCGCTTTCGACGGTTATCTCGTCGCGGTCGACCGCCAGCCGGAACGTCGGCACGGTGCGGTAGACGACCTCGACGACGTTCTTGCGTTCGAGGCTGCGGAGCGCGCGCCGCACCGCGTCGACCTCGGGGTCGACGTCGTACGCCTCCCGGAGCGCGTTGAGCACGCTGACGACGGACTGCGAGCGCTCGTCCGGGCCGGCGAGCACGTCGACCACCCGCGACTCCAGCTCGGGGACGCGGATCGTCTCCGGCACGCCGCCGCGCGCGACCGCGTCGGGCTCGACGCCCGGCTCGACGTCGACGAGGTCGTTGGCCTCCGCCGTCGCGCGGATCAGGCTGTCGTCGTCGCGGTAGTAGTACTCCTTCAGGTGGTTCTCCAGGTAGCCGTGGACCTCGCTGCCGCTCTCCATCTCCCACGCGTCCTGGAGCTCGCCGTTCTTCGTCGGCTGGAGGCGGACCACGTCGGCGAGCCGGTCGCGTTCCTCGTCGGTGAGGCTCATCGCTCCTCGACCGCGCTCGCGGCGCGGACGATGGTCTCCTCGCCGAACTTCGGGCCGACGAGTTGGAGCCCGACCGGCAGCCCGTCTGCCTCGCCCGCAGGCACGGAGACCGCGGGGAGGTTCGCGAGGTTGGCCGGCGTCGTGTTCGCGTCCGCGAGGTACATCCGCAGCGGGTCGTCGAGGCTCTCACCCAGCTCGAAGGGGAGGACCGGCATCGTCGGCGACGCGATCACGTCGACGTCGTCGAAGGCGTCCTCGAAGTCCCGACGGACCCACGCGCGGGCGTCCTGCGCCTTCTCGTAGTACTTGTCGTGGTAGCCGGCCGAGAGCGCGTACGTGCCGAGCAGGATCCGGCGTTTGACCTCCGCGCCGAACCCCTCCTCGCGGGTCTCCGCGAACGACTCGTTCCAGTTGCCGTCGGCGTCGCTCCGGTGGCCGTACCGGACGCCGTCGAAGCGCGCGAGGTTCGAGGAGGCCTCCGCCATCGCGATGACGTAGTACGCCTGGACCGCGTGCTCGACGGAGGGGAGCGAAATTTCGGTCGTCTCCGCGCCCTGCGCCTCCAGGTCGTCGATCGCGGCCTCGACCGTCTCCACGACGCGCTCGTCGGCGCCCTCGAACAGCTCCGTGGGCACGCCGACCGTCAGGCCCGCCACGTCGCCGTCCGCGGCGTCGGCGTAGCTCGCGTCGGGGTCGGCGCCCTCGACCTCGCGCAGGTCGCGGGTCGTCCCGTCGTTCGGGTCGTCGCCCGCGATGACGTCGAGCGCGGCGGCCGCCTCCTCGACGGTGCCCGCGATCGGGCCGATCTGTTCGAGGGAGTTCGCGTACGCGATGAGCCCGTACCGGGAGACGAGCCCGTAGGTGGGCTTGATCCCGACGACGCCGCAGAAGGCGGCCGGACAGCGGACCGAGCCGCCGGTGTCGGAGCCGAGCGCCACGTCGGCCTCGCCCGCCGCGACCGCGGCCGCCGAGCCGCCGGAGGAGCCGCCCGGGACGCGGTCGGTGTCGACCGGGTTCCGCGTGGGACCGAACGCGGAGGTCTCGGTCGTCGTCCCCATCCCGAACTCGTCCATGTTCGTCTTGCCGACGACCGTCGCGCCCGCCTCGGTCAGGCGGTCGACGACGGTCGCGGAGTAGGGCGGGACGTAGTCGGCCAGCATCTCCGAGCCGCAGGTCGTCCGGATCCCCTCGGTGGAGATGTTGTCCTTCACCGCGACGGTCGTGCCCGCGAGGGGGCCGTCGGCGTCGCCCTCGATCGTCGCCTCCGTGACGAAGGCGTTGATGTCGGCCGCCATCTACGACACCTTCGGCCCGACGAAGAAGCCGTCCTCCGTCTCCTCGGCGTTCGCGAGCGCCTCCTCCTGCGAGAGCCCCTCGCGGACCTCGTCCGGGCGCATCACGTTGACGAGCTCCTCCTCGCGCTCCGTCTCCGGGACCTCGTCGAGCGCCGCGAAGTACTCCAAGATGTCGCCGAACTGCGCCGCGAACTCGTCGACCTCCTCGTCGGCGAGCCGCACCCGCGCGAGATCCGCGACGTGTCTGACCTCCTCGGCGTCGACGGCGGCCTCGCCGTCGTCCGACGCTGCGGTGTCGCTCATACCCGAACGTACCACGCGGGCGGCGAGTAAGGGTTTCGGAAGGGGGCCGGCGACGCCGGGTCGGGACGGCTGCCGGAATTACCGGACCTGATCGACGAACGCGAGCCAGCGCTCGTGGCCCGCCAGCGTGTCCGCGTGGTGCTCGTCGGCGAACCCCGGCCGGCGGACGCCCTCCAAGGCGTTGAGCGCGCGGTCGATGCCGACGACCTCGTCGGCGAGCGCCTCGGCGGTCTCGCGGTCGAGGGGGTCGCTCTCCAGCCGCTCGACGCGCCGCGCCCGCTCGGCCCGCAGCGACTCGCGCGCCGCCGTCACCTTCCGGTCGAGCGCGGGCGGGACCGCGTCGACCTTCCGGGTCTCGACGATGAACGCCGACAGGTCGACGGCGCTCCCGTCTATCTCGACCTCGTCGGGCACGCTCGCGCCGACGGTCGCGCTGGGGCTGTTCACGCGGTCGAGGAGGGCCTCGCGAACGTCGTCGTCGATCGCCGTTCGCTCCGGGTCACTCATGGGTTCGCGTGGTCGACGGAGCCGGGAAAAATCGTCGGCCGTCGGTCGGCTCGGTCCGCCTCCCGCGTCCGCCTCGGTCGTCCGGCCCGCCGCCTCACGCGTCCTCGTCCGCCCGCACCGTCATCACCGGCACGTCCGAGAGCCGGACGACCTTCTCCGCGACGCTCCCGAGCAGGTACCGCTCGACCCCGGTCCGGCCGTGCGTCCCCATCACCACGAGGTCGGCGTCGGCCTCGTCGGCGTAGCGCAGTATCACCGAGTGGGGCGTCCCCGACTCGACCGCGGTCGTCAGGTCGACCTCGTCGGTCGAGGCCTGGATGAGCGCCTCGGCGTGGTCGGTGAGCCCGGCCTCGACTGCTTCGGGGTCGGGGCCGTCCCCGTGCCGCCCGATGTAGCCCTCGTCGGGCGACCGCCCGCTCATCGCCTGCGGGTCGTCGTCGAGGAACGCCCCGCTCAGGCCAAGCCCGCCCTCGCGGGTGTCGATCACGTGTAACACGTCCACGCTCGCGCCGAACTGCGACGCGAGCGCCCCCACGTGCGCCGCCGCCGCCTCCGATCCGGCGCTCCCGTCCGTCGGGTACAGTATCCTGTCGTACATCGTACCACCAAGCTGAAACTTCGAGGAGCGGGGTGAAAAACGCACCGCAGCCCCCGTTCGCGGCCGGTCCGCGAGTTCGTCCGGGTCGGAAGCGGGCGGGACGGCGGCGTCTGCGGGCGGTCGGGCGGCGTTACAGCAGGTCGTTCGCGACGAGTCGGTCGACCGCCTCGCGCAGGCGCTCCTCGCTCGCGGCGTACGAGATGCGGGCGTAGCCGGGCGCGTTGAACGCGCTGCCGGGGACGCAGGCGACCGCGGCCTCCTCGATGGCGCGCTCGCACCACGCCTGGTCGTCGTCGTCGACCGGGATCATCATGTAGAACGCGCCGTCGCCGACGTCGACGTCGACGCCGTGCTCGTCGAACAGGTCCACGAGGAGGTCCCGGCGGTCGGCGAAGGCGTCGCGCATCTCCTCGACCGACGCCTCGGTGTTCTCCAGCGCCTCGATCCCCGCGCGCTGGACGAAGTTCGTGGCGCAGGAGACGGAGTGGGAGTGGAGCTTGCCGGCCTCGCCGACGAACTCGTCGGTGGCGTGGAGGTAGCCGAGCCGCCAGCCGGTCATCGAGTACGCCTTCGAGAAGCCGTTGATCGTCACCGTGCGGTCGGCCATCCCGTCGAGGCTCGCGAGCGAGACGTGGTCGGCGTCGTAGACGATCCGCTCGTAGATCTCGTCCGAGATGACGGCCACGTCGTGCTCCACGGCGAGGTCGCGGACGCCCTCCAGGGCCGCCTCCGAGAACACCGCGCCCGTGGGGTTCGACGGGGTGTTGACGACGAGCAGTTCGGTGTCGTCCGAGACGGTCTCTGCGAGCTCGTCGAGGGCGGGCTCCAGCTGGAAGCCGTGGGGCGCGAGGTCGACGCGCGAGAGGTCGGCGCCGGCGAGCTTCGCCATCGCCTCGTAGGAGACCCACGCCGGGTCCAGCAGGACGACCTCGTCGCCCTCGTCGATCAGGGTCTGGAACGTCTCGTACAGGGCCTGCTTGCCACCGGGGGTGACGATGACCTCGCCGGCGTCGGCGTCGAGCCCGTTGCCGCGGAGCTTCTCCGCGATCGCCGCCTTGAGCTCGGGCACGCCGTTCGAGGAGGTGTACCCGGTGTGGCCCGCGTCGAGGGCCTCTTTCCCGGCCTCGACGACGTTCGCCGGGGTGTCGAAGTCGGGCTCGCCGACCGAGAGGTCGACGATGTCGGCCCCCTCGGCCTCCTTCTCCGCCGCCAGGTTCGATATCGCCAGCGTCGCGCTGGGCTCTACGCGTCCGATCCGCTCCGAGAAGTCGTATGCGTCGCTCATGTGTCGTGTGTGATCGTCGTGTCCGTCAGTCGAGTTCCGTCGCGAGGTCGATCGCGGCCGCGGCCGCGTCCGCCCCCTTGTCGATCCGCTCGCGCGCCTCCGCGCCGGACATCCCCGGGCCGCTCACGCCGAAGGTGACCGGCGTGTCCCGGTCGAGGCTCACCTGCGTGAGCTTCTCGGCGGTCGCGTTCGCGATGACGCGGTCGTGGTCGGTGTCGCCGGTGACGATGGCGCCGACCACCGCGACAGCGTCGACGTCGTCCCGGCGCGCCAGCCGGTCGGCGGCCAGCGGGCTGTCGTACGCGCCCGGCACGCTCAGTTCGTCGACGACGACGGCGTCGCGGTCGGCGGCCGCCTCGCGGGCGGCCTCGGCCATCGGCTCCGTGACGGAGTCGTTGAACCGCGCCACCACCAGTCCCAGCGAGACCATACGCGACGTGGAGCGGGCGACGGCAAAGGTCTACCGTTCGACCGCAGGGTTGCCGGGCGAACCTGTTCGGGACGGACTGGGGCGGTCGACTGATCGGTCATGGATCGACCTGCGGTGGCGCGTGCCTGCGAGGTCGCATCGCGGCCGAGCAGCACGCGCGAGGGAGTCGGCCGACCGCAGGGAGGCCGACGAGGCTGGGGAGGCGTGAGGTGCGGTTGCGGTGCGGTCGGGTGGGGCTCGAAGGGGCAGTCGCGGGAGCGGCGCAGGCGACGCAAGCACTGGAAGGAGCGAGCGAAGCGAGCGACTGAAGCGCGCAGCGAGCGTGCGCCGCTCCCGCGACTGGGGCTTCGGTGGTGGTCACCGCCGATCCACGGTCGGCCGTAGACGACTCACCGCCACAGGCGACGCCCGTCTTTCCGGCCACGCGTGATTAATACGTCTCCGACGCCAACACGAGTCCATGACAGACACCGAGACCGCGACGGTCGGCGGCGGCTGCTTCTGGTGCGTCGAGGCGGCGTTCAAGGAACTCGACGGCGTCCACGGCGTCACTTCGGGCTACGCCGGCGGCCACGTCGAGGACCCGAGCTATCGCGAGGTGTGTACCGGCAACACCGGCCACGCCGAGGTCGTTCAGGTCGAGTACGACCCCGAGGCGCTCTCTTACGAGGAGATCCTGGAGATCTTCTTCACCGTCCACGACCCGACCCAGCTGAACCGACAGGGGCCGGACGTGGGCACCCAGTACCGGTCGATCGTCCTCTACCACGACGACGAGCAGCGCCGGATCGCGGAGAACTACGTGGCCGCGCTCGACGAGGAGGGCGGCTACGACGACGACGTGGTGACCGAGGTCGAGCGGCTGGAGGCGTTCTACCGCGCCGAGGAGAAACACCAGGACTACTTCGAGAAGAACCCGGCCGACGCCTACTGTACGATGCACGCGCAGCCGAAGGTGGAGAAGGTCCGCGAGCGGTTCCGCGAGAAGGTGAAGGCGTAAGGATCGTCGGTGGACACTTCCGAACTCCCAGTCACTCGTTTATAAGCCATTGACTAGGGGTCGCCGGTGACCACCACCGAAGCCCCAGTCGGGAGGTGGGCGCACACTCGTTGCGCGCTTCAGTCGCTCGCTTCGCTCGCTCCTTCTAGTGTTACGTCGTCTGCGCCCACCTCCCGACTGCCCCTTCGATTCCCGCCCGACCGCACCGCAACCGCAGCCTCACACCTCCCCAGCCTCGCCGCTCGCTCCCTCCGGTCGCTCGCGGCGTCCCTCGCGCGTGCTCCTCGCGGCCGCCTTGGGCGGCCACTCGGAGGCACGCGCCGGCGTCCGAATGTGAGTCCTCACGTCGCGGCACAACCTATTCCCTTCCGCCGATCGAACCGTGGTTCGATGAAGGTCGGCCTCATCTCGGACGTTCACGCGAACCTCCCGGCGCTGGAGACGGTCCTCGACGACATGCCCGCCGTCGACCGGATCTACTGCGCGGGCGACGTGGTCGGCTACAACCCGTGGCCGGCCGAGTGCGTCGAGCGCGTGCGCGAGGTCGCGGCCGCGACGGTCCGGGGGAACCACGACCGCACCGTCGAGAGCCCGCAGCGGTACAGCGCCAACCGGATGGCCGAGGCCGGTCTCGAACACGCGAAGGCGTCGCTGTCGGCCGAGCAGCGCGAGTGGATCGACGCCCTCCCGCGGACAGAGACGTTCGGTGGCGACCGGTACCTGCTCGTCCACTCGCACCCCGCCGCCGAGCGCGAGGACGCCTACGTCTACCCGGAGGAGTTCCCGAACCTCGACCGGCACGTGGGCGAGTACGACGGGATCGTCCTCGGCCACACCCACGTTCAGGGGGTCCGCGACGTGGCCGGCGGCTTCGTGTGTAACCCGGGCAGCGTCGGCCAGCCCCGCGACGGCGACCCGCGGGCCGGGTACGCCGTCCTCGACACGACGGCCGACGGGAGCGACGCGGTCGAGACGCACCGCGTCGAGTACGACGTGGACCGCGTCGCGGCCGCGGTCCGCGAGGCCGGCCTCCCCGAGACGACGGCGGAGCGGCTCTACGAGGGCAGGTAGGTCAGTCGCCGTCGGCGGTCGCCGCGGCGTTTGGGGTGACGCCCAGCTGCTCATAGCAGAACGCCCACGAGTCCGTCTGCTCGTCGACGATCATCGAGGCCGGCTTGCCGACGCCGTGGCCGGTGGCCGACTTCATCCGCAGGAGGAACGGCCCGCCCGTCGCCTCGTTCTGGAGGCGCGCGGTCATCTTCCGGGCGTGCGAGGGGTGGACGCGCGTGTCGCTCGCGGCCGTGGTGAAGTAGACGGGGGGATGCGTCTCGTCGGGGTCGACGTTGTGGTACGGCGAGTACGCGCGGAGGTACTCGAACGCCTCCGGGTCCTCGGGGTGCCCGTACTCCGTCGTCCACGACTCCCCGAGCAGGAAGCGGTGGAACCGGAGCATGTCCAGCAGGGGGACCGCGCACTGCGCCGCCGCCCACAGGTCCGGGCGCTGGGTGACGACCGCACCGACCGAGAGCCCGCCGTTCGACCCGCCGGCGACCGCCAGGTGGTCGGTGTCGGTGAGCCCGGACGCGCAGAGCGCCTCCCCGGCCGCGACGAAGTCGTCGAAGGTGTGCTGTTTCTCCGCGAGCATCCCGGCCTCGTGCCACGGCTCGCCGTACTCGTACCCGCCGCGGGCGCACACCGCCGCGAACGCGCCGCCGTCCGCGAGAAACGGGAGCCGGAACCGCCCGAACGATGGCGTGATGCTGTTCCGGAATCCCCCGTAGCCGTACAGAAGCGTCGGGCGCGGGCCGTCGACGGCGGCGTCCTCGCGGTAGCAGACGAACACGGGTACCTCGGCGCCGTCGGTGGAGTCGACGAACCGCTGTTCGACGACGAGGTCCTCCGGGACGGGGAGGTCCACCGAGTCGACCTCGGTCGAAGCCAGTTCGGCCTCGGCCCCCGACCCCTCGCCGAGGTTGAGCGCTCGGACCGCCGGCGGCCGGTCGAAGCCGGTGAGCCCGAAGAACGCCTCGGGCGCGTCGCGGTTCGCGGAGACCCACGTGACGGAGCAGTACGACGGCAGCGACACGTCGCGCAGGTGCGTCCCGTCGCGGTCGTGGACGGAGAGCCGCGAGTGGGCGTCGCGCTGGCGGTGGACGAGGAGGCGCTCGGGAGTCGGCGCCACCGACTGGATGATCCCCTCGCCGCCGGGGAGCAGCTCGCGGCACTCCTCGAAGGAGAGGTCGCCCTCGCGGAAGCGCTCGACCGAGCAGGCGAGCACCCGCCGCCGGGGCGCGCCGTGGTCGGTCGAGACGAACGCCGTCCCGTCGTGGAACTGGACCGAGGTCTCGGCGTCGGTGTCGGTCAGGACGGGGCGGAGGTCGCCGTCGACGTGGACGTACCACTCGGTTCCTCCCACCATCTCGGAGAAGGCGACCGCGAGCAGCCCGGAGTCGGGGTCGACCGTGACCCGCGGCCAGACGTGCTGGTCGTCGTGTTCGAGCAGGAGTTCCTCCGACTCGGGGCCGTCCGCGAGCCGGAACCGGCGGACCTCCTTGTCCATCTGCGCGCCGTCGGCCGCGCCGCCGGTCGCGACGTAGACGAACCCCTCGCCGTCGGCCGTCCACGCGAGGCTCCCCGCGTTGACGCGGCCGCGCTCGGGGAGGACCGCGACCTCCTCGGCGCCCGGGCCGTAGCCTCCCGAACCCTCGGACTCCGCCGATTCAGTCGGGTCGGGCACCGACAGCACCCGCACGTCGTAGTTCTCGTCGCCGCCCTCGGTGACCCCGACCGCGACGCGCTCGCCGTCGTGCGACGGGACGTACCACGCCATCGACCGCGGCGGGCGCTCCGCGTCGCGGTTCGCGGCCCAGGCGTTCGGGTCGACGAGGACGCGACCGTCGCTGTCGGGCGCGTCGCGGACGACGAGGCGGGCGTGGTCGGCCCCGGGCTCGCGGACCGTCGCGAAGTAGCGCCCCTCGCGGACCGCGATCGGGCCGTAGTCGGCCACCTCGACGAGGTCCTCGAACCGGGGGCGGAGCCGGTCCCGGAGCGCGTCGTCGAGCGCCTCGTCGACGTGGGCGTTCTGGGCGTCGACCCACTCGTCGACTGCTTCGTCGTCGCCTTCGAGCCATCGATACGGGTCGTCGACGTCGACCCCGTGGAGCGTCTCCGTGACGACCTCGCGGCGCGTCGCCGGCGGAGAGCGGGCCGGAGCGGATTCGCGTGGCATACGGATCGGTGTCGCCGGCGACGCAAAACCGCTGGGGTCGCGGCGGCCGAGGCCGCCAATTCCGCTCGCGTCGCGGCGGACGGGGCGGGTGTTACGGCCGAGCCACGGCCGGGTCCCTCACAACCGGGCCCCTCACGGCCACAGGCCCGCGACGAACAGCAGGTTCCGCGCGGCGACGGCCAGCGAGAGCGCGCCGACGCCGCCGCACATCAGGGTCGCGACGAACCGCCGCGTGCCGCCCGCGACCGCGACCGGGAGCCCGATGACGGCCATGCCGACGACCTTCGTGAGGAGCATCCCGCCGAGGAGGCCGAACCGGGAGATGAACAGGCGGCCGACAGGCGACCCCTCGACGTACTCGCTGCCCGAGAGCGCGACGTAGGTCGTGCCCACGTCGGCGGCGATGCCGACGAGGAGGAGGCAGACGGCGAGGGCGAGACGAGTGACCACTGACCGAGCGAACGCGGTACGCACCAATAAACCTCCGGACGGAAGGCGGGAGCCGTCGCGGTCGGGCGCCGGTCCCGTCGTTCTGGCGCGAGGCGACGGGGTTGGTCGCGGGGCGCGCACAACAAGACGGTATTTAACCCGGTGGGTCGCCTACGAACGGTAATGAGTTCGTCCGACGACGAGTACGAGATCGCGGTGGTCGGCGGCGGGCCGGCCGGGCTGACGACGGCGCTGTACGGGGCCCGACTGGGCCACGAGACGGTGCTGATCGACCGCGGCGGCGGCCGCGCGGCGATGATGGCCGACACGCACAACGTGATCGGCGTCACCGAGGACGTCTCCGGCAACGAGTTCCTCGCGACCGGGCGCGAGCAGGTGGAGTCGTACGGCGGCACCTTCGAGCGCGGCTTCGTCACCGAGGTCGAGCGCACCGGCGACGACCGGTTCCGACTGGAGACGAACGACGCCGAACTGGTCGCGGACCGCGTCGTCCTCGCGACCGGGTTCTCCGACGAGCGCCCGGACCCGCCGCTCCCGCGGACGGGCAAGGGGCTCCACTACTGCCTCCACTGCGACGCCTACATGTTCGCCGACGAGCCGGTGTACGTGATGGGCCACGGCGAGGCCGCCGCGCACGTCGCGATGATCATGCTCAACGTCACCGACGACGTGGACGTGCTGACCCGCGGCGAGGAGCCGACGTGGAGCGAGGAGACCGCCGCGCAGCTGGAGGCGCACCCCGTCGACGTCGTCACCGAGGAGGTCGAGGGCGTCGAGAACGACCCCGACACCGGCTGGCTGGAGGCGCTGGAGTTCGCGGACGGCACGCGCCGCGAGTACCGCGGCGGCTTCGCGATGTACGGCTCCGACTACAACACCGTCCTCGCCGAGGGGCTGGGCTGCGACCTCAACGACGACGGCACCATCGCCGTCGACGACCACGGCCGCACCAGCGAGGACGGCGTGTTCGCGGTCGGCGACATCACGCCGGGGCACAACCAAGTGCCGGTCGCGATGGGCCAGGGGGCGAAGGCCGGCCTCGCGATCCACAAGGAGATCCGGGAGTTCCCGCGCTCGACAGAGGAGATCGCGCGCGACGGTCCCGTCGGCGAGGACGAGGTGCCCGCGATCCCGCCGCACCTCATGGCGACCGCCGTCGCCCACGAGGGGCACGCGGGCGGGCCGCGCGAGTCCGCCGAGGCCGAGGGGACCGAGGCGCCGGCCACCGACGACTGATCGCCGCCGGCTTTTCAGCGGAAATCGTCAGGGGAGATTCCCGATCTTTCACAGAGCGTACTGCGCGCGGCTGATGGGTTTCAAATCCGACGGAGCTGTCTCTCAGTTCGTTCGAGAACTGCGCCGGCCGGAACTCCCGCGAGCGAGCGCAGCGAGCGAGTGGGAGTACGGGCGGCGCACGAACGAAGTGAGTGCGCCGGCCGGGATTTGAACCACGGTCGCTCGCTGCGCTCGCTCTCTGATTCAAATCCCTCGGCGCATCCTGGCGCACGGACTCACTCGTCGCTGTCGCTCCTCGTTCGTTGTGTGCGCCAGGATGCGCCGGCCGGGATTTGAACCCGGGCCATGAGCTTGGAAGGCTCAGGTCCTACCACTAGACCACCGGCGCTCGCGTCGGTCGATGACGCACCTACACGTAGGCGGAACGGCTTTCATAAGCGTTCCGTGTTCTGACGGGACGAGCCGCGTCCGTGACCACCGATAGTACTTAAAGCGCCACGATACTGCGGGCCGCTCCCAGCGCGCTAGAACGCTTTTCAGCCGCTTAGAACCCTGTACGGTACATATGTGTCTACCCACCCAACGTACACCTGTGAGGTGAGACCGATGTCATACCAAACTAGCAATCCGCTGGTCGGCGAGACTGAGTTCGCGCTGGAGGGACCGTGGGCGACGTACTGGATCGCGTTCCTCCGCGTCGTCACCGGCTGGTGGTTCTTCCACGCCGGCGTGACGAAGATCATCACCGACGGGTTCGCGTTCAGTTACGGGCCGGCGTACATGCAGCAGATGACGGGCACCGCACTCGGCGGAATCCCGGTCTGGATGGGGAACAACCTCGCGTGGCTCATCGCGCCCGGGGTGCCCCTCTTCGAGACGCTCATCGGCCTCGCGCTGATGGCCGGCGCCCTGACCCGGTTCGCCGCCTTCGGCGGGGTCATCTTCATGAGCCTCTTCTGGGTCGGCAACGCCGGGTTCGGCCACGGCGTCGTCAACAGCGACCTGATGGGCCTGCTGCTGTTCATGACGGTGATCGTGCTCGCGGCCGGTCGGTACTACGGCCTCGACGCGCTCATCGAACAGACGGCGCTCGTCAAACAGAACCCCAAGCTGCGGTACCTGCTCGGCTAACGAGGTGACCGAAAATGACAGACATCATCGACAAGGCGGCACGGGCGTTGAGCGCGGGACTGATGCTGTTCGGCATCGTGGTCCTCGGATTAGTCGAGACGCTGGCCGGGCAGCCGTTCGCCCCGGTCCCGATGACGAACGAGGCGGGCGACGTGGTCGCGACGCCGCTGATCGCGCCGGAGATCCGCACCGGCTTCGTGCTGGCCGGCATCGCGGTGCTCGGCCTCTACGCGGCGTACCGGCTCGTGGCGCCGCTCCCGGACGACCGGGGCGTCAGCCACGAGACGATGGCGGACTGAATCGCGCGGGAATCGCCGACCGCGACGACACCGGCGGAACGCGCCGTCGCGGACGACGACGGTCACTCTTCTGTTCGGTCCGTGCCCTCGTCGAGCGACCGCTCCGATCCGGACCCAGACTCCGCCTCCGAGCCGCTCGCGCCGGTGTCGGTCCCGCCGTCCGTGCTCGCGGGCGCGGCGTCGGAGGCCTCCTCGTCGGCGCCGAACGAGAACGCGGTGTCGGCGTCGAGCGCCTCGGCGCTGGCGTCGGCTGACGCCGCCCCGTCGCCGGCGGCGGCCTCGTCGGCGTCGACCTCGAAGTCCTCGGTCATCTCCCGCAGGTCGCGGGCGCGCTCGTGGAGGTCGTGCGCCTGCTCGGAGACCTCGCCGAGCGTGGCCGCCTGCTCCTCGGCGGCGGACGCGACGGTGGTCGCCTCGGCGGTGGTCTGCTCGCTCACGCCCGCGAGCTCGTCGACCGCGCCGGTCACCTCGTTGACCGACGCCGCCTGCGCGTCCATCGCGCCCGAGATCTCCTGGACGCCGTCGTCGGCCTCGCTCACCCGCTCGGAGACCTCTTCGAGCGCGTCCTCGGCGTCCTCGACGACGTCGACCCCGTCGTCGACACCGTCGCGGATCGCGGCCATCTCGTCGACGCTCTCGTCGGTGCGCTCGCGGAGGCTCTCGATCAGGGCCTCGACCTCGGCGGCGGACTCCTGGGTCTCCTCGGCGAGCGACTTCACCTCCTCGGCGACGACCGCGAAGCCGGAGCCGGCCTCGCCCGCGCGGGCCGCCTCGATCGAGGCGTTGAGCGCGAGCAGGTTCGTCTGGTCGGCGATCTCAGAGATCGTCTCGACGATCTCGTCGACCTCCGCCATCTCGGACTCGAGCCGCTCGATCGTCTCCGCGGCCGACTCGGAGCGCGCCTCGATGCCGTGGAGCTCCTCGACCGCGTCGGCCGCCGCCTCGCGGCCTTCCTCCGTGAGCGCGTCGGCCTGCCGCGAGGTGGTCGCGACCTCGTCGGCGGAGGCCGCGACCTCCTCGACGGTCGCCGACATGTCCTCCATCTCGCCGGCCACCTCGGCCAGCCGGCGGCTCTGCCGCTCCGCGCCGGCGGATATCTCGTCGACCGCGTCGCTCGTCTCCCGGCCGGCGGCCGCGGCCTCGTCGGTGCCGTCGGTCACCGCCTCGCTGCGGTCCGCGACCTCGACGGCGAAGGCGTCGACCTCCGCGATCGCGGCCTCCAGCTCGTCCATCGCGTCGTTGAACTCCGCGGCGATGTCGCGGAGCGCCTCGGGGTCCTCGGGGTCGGCCTCCAGCCGCGCGGTGAGGTCGCCGTCGGCGCAGGCCGCCATGGTCGCGCCGAAGTCGCTCGCCCGCGACTCCAGGCGCTCCGCGAACGCCTCGCTCTCCGCCTTCGCCGCCTCGGCGCGCTCCCGCTGCGTCTCCGCCGACTGGATCTGGTCGCGCAGCGAGTCGCGCATCGTGGCGAACGCCGCGGAGAGGTCACCGAACTCGTCGCGCCGCTCCGTGTGGAAGTCGACGTCGAGGTCGCCGTCGGCCAGCGCCGTCGCCCGCGCCCGGAGCTGGTTCAGCTCGGCGACGGTACCGCGGCCGAGCGTCACGCCGAGCAGGCCGAGCCCGACGATCGCGACGCCGACGATGAGGAGCAGGTTCCGACCGATCATCCCCGAGAGGGCGTACGCCTCGGAGAGCGGGACGTGGACCGCGACGTACCACTCCTCGGTCTCTAGGGGCGCGTACGCGACGAGGTACTCGCCGCCGTCGGCGAAGCTGAACGTGGCCGATGGCAGGAACCCGACGGACCGCGTGTCGTCGAGCATCGCGGAGCGGACGTCGGTGTCGTAGCGGATCCCGGAGACGTAGTCGGCGTTGCTCGCGGCGATCCGGCCGTCGGGCTGGACGATGGTCGTGAACGCGCTCTCGGTGGGCTGGCGGAAGTCCTCGGTGACGGGGGCGAGCGAGATCTCCATCACGAGGTACTCCCGCAGCGGGGTCGCCGCGACGTACGCGATCCGGCGTTCGCCGTCGACCATGTAGGTGGGGCTCGTGTACACGTCGTCCGCGAACAGGAGGTCGTCGTCGAACCACGCCTGCGAGGTGACCGACTCGCCGGCCTCCCGGTCGGTGCTGGCGAGGACGGCGCTCTCGTCGCGGTCGACGAAGTGGAAGGCGGTGACCGACTCGGCGGTCCGCGAGAGGTGCGAGGAGAGGTAGCTGTCGACTTGTGCGGGGTCCTGGGAGAACGCGTGGTTGTCGGCGATCTCCGTGACCACCGAGCGGCGCTCGCTCGCCCAGCCGTCGAGCTCCGTGGCGCTCAGCTCCGCGACGGCCGTGTAGTCCCCTTGCGCGTTCGATTCGAGCTGGTCCGTCGTCTCGGCGTACGTGACGGCCCCGACGGCCCCGATGGCGAGGACGACGACGACGAGGGCGACGAGGAACTTCGCGAGGTAGCTCCGGGCGACCGCGTCGGGCGCGACCCGACGGAGGACCCGTTCGAGGAAGGTGTCAGCCATTATCATCAGGCGGTCGACAAGGACTCTTTAATCCACCTCCTTCGATATCTCTCGTGATAATCAGCGGTCCGGCGGCGACACCTCGGCGTAGCAGTTG
This sequence comes from Halorubrum sp. SS7, assembly GCF_005435055.1. Classification (NCBI taxonomy): domain Archaea; kingdom Methanobacteriati; phylum Methanobacteriota; class Halobacteria; order Halobacteriales; family Haloferacaceae; genus Halorubrum; species Halorubrum sp. SS7. The sequence goes on along the minus strand of NZ_SGXV01000001.1, from coordinate 45,992 downwards.
CCGCTCGAAACCGTCACGTGGTGCGGTTCGAGGTCGCTTTCCGCGAGGTCGGACTCGAACTCGGACGGCGAGTAGATGTGATAGTACCGGGGGACCGTCTCGCCGCCCGGCAGCGTCCAGTCGACGGTCGTGTCGAACCCCTCCTCGCGGTCGAAGCGGTCGTGCGCCGTGCTCCACGCGCTGACGAGCGCGACCCCGTCCGGCGCGAGGACCCGGGCCAGTTCGTTCAGGCTCTCGACGCGGGTGTCGCGGGGCGAGAGGTGGTGCAGCGTGGCGACGTAGACCGCGAGGTCGACCGCGCCGTCGCGGACCGGCAGCGCGGCCGCGTCCCCGTGGACGAACGCGGTCGCGTCCGCGTACCCTCGCTCGCTGGCGCGAGCGACCGCCTCGTCGAGCAGCCCGCGGCTGAGGTCGACGCCGACGGCGGTCTCGGCGCGCGCCGCGAGCGCCTCCGTGTGCCGCCCGTTCCCGCAGCCGACATCGAGCGCGACCGGACCCGACCGGCCGTCGAGGAACGACTCGACCTCGGGCCAGGCGTACTCCCGCGTCTTCGAGAAGTGCGCCGCGATGCGGTCGTACGTCGCTCGCGGGTCGCCCGTCGACCCCGCGTCGCCCCCCGAATCCGAGTCCATACGCCCCCGTCGACCGCGACCGGTTTAGCTCGTGCGGCCGCGGCGGAGTCCGTCCCGACCGACGGCGCGTCGGCGCGACCGGCTCGACCGGGACCGCCGCGTCACGCCACGCCGATCGCGGCGAACGCGACGAGCGTGAGCGCGAGCAGCACCACGACGTGTTTCACGCCGTCGCGGACCGACCCCTCCCCGAGCTGGCCGGCGACCAGCCCGGAGCAGACCGCCTGGATCGACGCGGCGTGGAAGAACAGCTGCTCGTAGACCGCCACGTCGATGTCGCCGATCCCGTCCGTGATCCCGCCCGGGCCGCTCGGCACCCCGGTCCCGGCGTCCGGGAGGCTGCCGGTCCCCGGGACGCCCGCCGCCTCGATGGCGGGGATGAACGACACCGACAGCGCCGCGATGATGCCGAGGAACACGAGGAAGGAGATGTAGATGACGATGAGGTAGGTGAGCATCACCTGCCGGCGCTCCCGGCGGAGCGACCAGGTCGCGCGCGACTCGTCGGCGGCGATCCGGAGGACGGGCCCGACGTCGCCGCTCGCCCGGATCGCGTTGGTGACGAGCGCGACGGCGCGGGAGGTCATCGGGGACCGGACCCGGCGCTCCAGCCGGCGCAGCGCGGTCGAGACGTCCGCCCCCCAGTCGATGTCGCGGCGGGTCCGACGGAGGTCCTCGGTCAGCGCCTCCAGGTTCGAGTCGGCGACGCGGCGGACGCTGCCGACCACGGCGGTCCCCGCCTCGTTGACGCTTGCGAGGCGGTCGAGGAAGTCCGGCACCGCGGACTCGATTCGCCGGACCCGGCGCTTACCGAACTCGTAGGCCACCGCGTACGCCGCGAGGACGAACGCGGTCGCGACGACGATCGGTCCGTCGATCTGGTCGACCATCTCCACCGGCGTTCCGAGCGTGATCGGGAACGCGAAGACGAGCAGGCCGACCACCGCGACCGGGACCGCGCCGAGCAGCACCGTCCGCGGCGAGTTCAGCACCGTCTCGACCGGCGAGGCGGCCAGCCGCCGCACCCAGCGGAGCCGGTCGTAGACCCGGAGCCGCTCGCGGTTCTCGGCCCAGCGGCCGGCGCTCGCGCCGGTCGCGCCAGACCCGTCGCCCGGGACGCTCGCCTCCCGGCCCGCCGCCGCGCCGCCGTCGAACCGCGGGGAGCCGCCGCGGTCGCCCGGTTCGTCCGTCGCGTGGCGCACCCCCGTGACCGACGGGGTGTCCGGGTCGTCGAACGACGACGCCGCGACGGTCTCGGTGCCGCCGACGCCCTGGGTCACGCTGTCGACGTAGACGACGAAGCCGAAGGTGGCGAGCGGCACGCCGAAGTAGACGACGACGCGGAGGAGCGGGAGCGTGTCCTGCAAGACCAGCCCGATGACGACGAGGATGGTGATGAAAAAGAGCGGGCCGGCGACCAGCGCGGTCACGTACGCCTCGGCGAACGTCGAGAGCAGCTCCAGGTACTGCTCCTGTTTGGCCTCCGCCTCCGCCTGGTAGCGCTCGTACTGGTCGTTGAGGAACGCCGACACCGACTGCCCGGTGCCGAGGACGGAGGCGAGGTTCTCCGAGAAGTCCGCCAGGTCGTCGCTGGGCGTCCGCCGCGAGATGCGCTGGAGCGCGGTGAGCGCGTCGGTCCCGAAGGCGTTCATGTCGCGGACCGCGACCGACAGCTCCGCCGCGGCCTCGCCGTACACCGCCTCGTTCTCCGCGAGCGTGTCCATCACCCGCGGGAACGCCATTCCCGAGCGCGACAGCGCGTACATGAACGCCACCGTCCGCGGCAGTGTGGCGTCTATCTCGGCGGCGCGCGCCGCGGCCCGCTGGTCGAGCAGCTGCCACCGGGCGACGTACGCGCCGAGCGCGAGCCCGGACCCGACCGTCGCGGAGACGACCGCGAGCAGGACGAACAGCCGTCCGAGCCCGAGGTCGGCGAGGCGCGCGACGACGGCGACGAACTCGACCGCGGCCGGGAGCGCCTCGCGGATCGCCGCCTCGCCCACGTCGAGCGCGGCGAGCAGCCCCGCGGCCGCGTACACCCCGATCACGCTGCCGGCGACCCCGAGGACGGCGGCGTACAACAGGGTCCGCGAGGCGTAGACGCGGTGGGTCGTGCCGGCGACGTGGGCCGCGCGCATCCGGTCGCGCTGGGCCCGCCGCCGCGACTCGTTCTCGCCGACGTAGTCGCCGAACGCGGTCAGCGCGACGCGGGTGACGAACAGGTCCGCCCGGTCGTCGACGAGCGGGAGCACGAGCGCGAGACAGGCCGCGACCGCGGCGGCCAGGGGGAGGTACTCGATCATCCGTCCGCGGCGTCCGCCGTCGGGTCCCCGGCGGCGGGCTCCTCCTCGGCCGCGAGCTCGTCGGCGTCGACCCCGTCGGCCGCGGCGGCGCGATCGTCGAGCCGCTCCATCACGCGGCCGGGATCGGCGTAGTACTCGTTGACGAGGGCGGTGAACGTCCGGTAGTCGTCGATGCCGAGCGCGGAGAGCAGTTCGAGGAAGCGCTCGCGCCGCCGGACCTCGCGCAGCAGCTCCGAGCGCGACCAGCCGCGCTCGTCGGCGATCTCCTCTAACAGCGACGAGTCGTTCCGTCGGAACGTGTCGGCGTCGGGCACCCACTCGAACGCCGAGGAGTAGTCCAGCTCCCCGGTCCGCTGGTCGATGCCGCCGATCTCGCCGATCGTCTTCGCGCGGCGCACGCGCTCGTCGTCGGCGCGCGTGAGCGTCTGGACCGAGAGCATGTCGAGCGACTGGACCATCGCCCGCGGGACGTTGATCGGCTCGTTCTCCAGCCGGTTGATCACCGTCTCGATCGAGTCGGCGTGCATCGTCGAGAACGTGGTGTGACCGGTGTTCATCGCCTGGAACAGCGTGATCGCCTCCTCGCCGCGGACCTCGCCGACGACGATGTACTCGGGCCGGTGACGGAGCGCCGAGCGCAGCAGGTCGTACATGTCGATGTCGGTCCCCTCGTACCGGCGCTCGCGGGTGACAGCCGAGAGCCAGTTGTCGTGGTACAGGGAGAGCTCGCGGGTGTCCTCGATGGTGAGCACCTTCGCGCGCGGCGGGACGAACATCGACACCGCGTTCATCGAGGTGGTCTTCCCGGAGGCGGTGCCGCCCGCGAAGATGAGGCTCTTGTTGTGCTCGATACAGAGCCAGAAGTACGCCATCTGCTCGATCGAGAAGGTCCCGTACTCCACGAGGTCGACGGGCGTGAACGGGTCCTCCGCGTACTGGCGGATGGTGAACGCCGACCCCCGCGGCGTCACCTCCTCGCCGAGCGCGAGCTCGGCGCGCGACCCGTCGGGCAGCGTCGTCTCGACGATGGGGTCGCCGACGGAGACGTGGCGCCCCGACTGCTGGGCGAGCCGGATCACGTAGCTGTCGAGCGCCTCCTGACCGAACGAGACGTTCGTCTCGATGTCCGTGTACTCGTCGTGGTAGACGAAGATGGGGAGGTCGTACCCGTCACAGGAGACGTCCTCGATGTGGCGGTCGTTGAGGAGAGGGTCGACCTTCCCGTAGCCGCGGAAGTCGCGGAAGAGGTAGTACGCGAGCGCGTGGAAGGAGTCCATCCCGACCTCGACGCCGTACCCCTCCAGCAGGGACTCCAGCTCGGCCCGGAGCGTCTCCTCGTCGGTCTTGCCGGTCCCCTCGCGGTAGAGGAGCGGGTCGCGGATGTCGTCGACGACGCGGTCGAGCAGGTCGCGCTCGAAGGCGTCGAGTTCGGGCTCGACCGCGTAGTAGCGGTGTTCGCTCTCCGCCTCGTCGTAGGTGATCACGACGTACGCGTACGGGGCGTTCACCCAGTACCGGTCGACCTCGCGCTCGTCCTCGGGGACGACGAACGAGGCGAGCGGGCCGTCCTCGCCCGGGCGGAACGGCCGGACGTCGAGCGTCGAGCCTTGGAGCAGTTCCCACGCGTGCGAGAGGCGCCGCTGGAGGTCCTCGATCCGGTCGCCGAGGTCGCTCCCGCCGGCGTCACTCGCCATGGATACGAGGCCATAGAGGCGGGGGGAAGTTAAACTACCCCCGACAATTATCACGACCGACATCGGGGGCGCGGCCGCGGGTCGGCTCCGGATTCCGGCGGCGCCGGGGCTCGGGAGCGCCGGGCCGCCCGTTACGTTGATACGGCCGGACCGCAAAGCATCCGATAGGAAATGCGGCGTGACTACTTCGATCTGACCGTCGAGGGCGTCGACGACGGCGCCGGCTCCCGGTCGCCCCCGCTGGTGCGGATCGACTTCCACGGGCCGGAGGAACTGCTCCGCGAGCGGCTCTCCGGCGGCGAGAGCGGGGACGCCGCCGACGGCGACCTGCTCACGGCCGACCAGATCGACGTCGCCTTCCGGCTCCGCGAGCCGCTGGGCGAGGCGGACGACCCGGAGGGCGTCGTCGGCGTCACCAACCGGTACACAGGCGACTTCATCCTCGAACTCAACGAGACGGCGACGGACGTCCTCCCCTTCATCCACGCCGCGCGCGACGCGACGGACGACGGCGACGCCCGGTACCGCGTCGAAATCGACGTGGACGGCGAGCGGCTCGTCGCCTACGACAAGGACACCTTCCTCGTGTACGACCACGAGGGGAACCTGCTCCGCAGCGAGAGCCTGATCCCCTCGGGCGTCGAACTGTAGCGGCCGCGAGCGGCCGACGCCGGGCGAATCCCCCGGCGCTCACAGGCTGACGCTGTCCGGGACGAACCGCACCGAGTCCCCCGGCCGGAGGTCGAACGCGCCGTCGCCGCGGCCGTCGTTGACGTCGCACTCCGCGTAGCCGTGGCTCCCGACCGTGACGAGGCGCTCGCCGGGCTCGACGGCGCCGAACGTCTCCGCGACCGGCGTGAGGTCGCCGTCGACGCGGATCCAGTCGCGGCCGCGGATCAGGTCGCCGGGGACGTTGGTGATCACGTTGCCGAACCGGTCGATCGCGAGCACCTCGCCGTCGACCGCGGTCACGTCGCCGCCCTCGTCGCGTTCGACCGTCGGCTCCGGGAAGCGGATGTCGACGGGGTCGGTCGCGGGCGCGAGGTCGTCCATCCCCGCCAGCGTCTCCGCGACCGCGTCGGCGTCGGGCGACTCGCCGTCCGCCGCCTCGTCGAGCGCCGCCCGGATCCGCGCCGCAGTCGGGGCGAACACGTCGCGGCCGTGGAACGTCTCGCTCGCGGGGTCGTCGACCGCGACCGTCCACGCTTCGACGCCGTCCTCGTCGCCAGCGAGCGCCCGGGCCGGCGGCATCGCCAGGCCGTTGTCCGGGGCCACGAGGACGTGCGCGCCGGCGCGGACGACGAGCGCGTCGCGGTCGGTGCCGACCCCGGGGTCGACCACGGCGCAGTGAACCGCTGGCGGGAACTCCGGGAGGACGAACCGGAGCCAGAAGGCCGCGGCGCGCGGGTCCCCGCGCGGCAGGTCGTGGGCCACGTCGATGAGCTCGGCGTCGGTGTGCCGGCGGATCACTCCCTTCATCGCGGCGGGGTACGGCGAGCCGAAGTCCGAGGTAAGCGTGATCATACCGGAGACCGCGTGCGGCGGGCGGTTAAAAGGAACGGGCGCCGGTCGCGACGAGCGCCGGTCGCGACGAGCACCGGTCGCGGCCGGTCGAACGCCGGCGAGTCGGAGCCGCCGCCTCCTCGGCTACTGGTCCGAGGGCTCGTCGCCGTTGGAGTCGGTCTCGGCGATGCGCCGGATGCGGTCGACGCCGTCCACCTCGCGGATCACGTCGACGACGGCGTCGGGGACCAGGTCCTCCCAGTCGCGGCCGCGGATCATGCGTTCGCGGAGCTCGGTCCCCTCCAGGACGTCGCGCCGGAACATGGGGGACTGGCGCACCTCGACGCCGGCTTCCTCGAACAGGCGAACCACGAGCGGGTTGTTCGAGTACGCGACGTCGAACCGGGGGGTCATGCTCTGGACGTGGCTCACCCACACGGAGTTCCGGTCGAGGTCCTCGATGGGGACGACGTAGGTGGTGGCGTCCAGCTCCTCGACCGCCTTCGTCACCATCATCACGCGCTCGCCGGCGGTGAAGGGGTTCCGGGTGGTGTGGGAGTCGCCGGCGGAGCCGATACCCAAGACGAGTTCGTCGACCTCCTCCGCGATCTCTTCCACCATGTGCTGGTGGCCGTCGTGAAACGGCTGATACCGGCCGATGTAGAACCCCCGCATGAATCTACGTACCGTCGGCGTCATTTATAAACCCCGTGGAACGGTCGCGCCCCCAGATCGGGGGATATACGGCTTCAAAGCGGGGTTTACTGCCCCCGGACCGGCACCGCCGGGGGGAGAAAGTATATCAGTAGCCGACCCTTCGTTTTCGGTAGCGACACCCGATTCTATGAGCAACGAGAAGGACACGAACGACCCGACGGCCGACGACCCCGACGAACCGCCTCGCGGCGGCGTCGACGACTCGAGTCCGGCGGGGAACGGCGAGGACGCCACGCGCGGCGACCCCGAGCCCGACGACGGCCCGGCGAACGAGCCCGGCGTCGACGAGGCCGCGGACTCCGACGGGGAGTCGGCCGCGGGCCCCGACGACGAGGACCCCTGGGACGACGGGGTCGTCGTCGACGACGACGGGTTCGAGGGGACCGACGTCGTCGGGGAAGGTCCCGACGGCGGTCGGAACGGCGACGCCGCCGAGCCGGCCGACGACGGCGACATCGACGAGCTCGGCAGCACCGTCGAGGTCGAGGGCGCCGAGATCGAGGACAACCCGGACGAGGACGACCTCCTCGGCGGGCTCAAGATCGACACGACGGCCGAGATCGAGATCCCCGACCGGCTCGTCGACCAGGTCATCGGGCAGGAGCACGCCCGCGACGTGATCATCAAGGCGGCGAAGCAGCGCCGCCACGTGATGATGATCGGCTCGCCCGGGACCGGGAAGTCGATGCTCGCGAAGGCGATGTCCGAGCTCCTCCCCAAAGAGGAGCTTCAGGACGTCTTGGTGTATCACAACCCCGACGACGGCAACAAGCCGAAGGTCCGCACGGTGCCGGCCGGCAAGGGCGACCAGATCGTCGAGGCGCACCGCGAGGAGGCGCGCAAGCGCAACCAGATGCGCTCGCTGCTGATGTGGATCATCATCGCCGTCGTGCTGGGCTACGCGCTCATCATCGTCGGCCAGATCCTCGTCGGCATCATCGCGGCCGGCGTGGTGTACCTCGTCTTCCGCTACCTCAACCGCGGGTCGGACGCGATGATCCCGAACCTGCTGGTGAACAACGGCGACACGAAGACCGCGCCGTTCCGCGACGCGACCGGCGCACACGCCGGCGCGCTGCTCGGCGACGTGCGGCACGACCCGTTCCAGTCCGGCGGGATGGAGACGCCCAGCCACGACCGCGTCGAGGCGGGCGCCATCCACAAGGCGAACAAGGGCGTGCTGTTCATCGACGAGATCAACACGCTGGACATCCGCAGCCAGCAGCACCTCATGACGGCGATCCAGGAGGGCGAGTTCTCGATCACGGGCCAGTCCGAGCGCTCCTCGGGCGCGATGGTCCAGACCGAGCCTGTCCCGACCGACTTCGTCATGATCGCGGCCGGGAACCTCGACGCGATGGAGAACATGCACCCGGCGCTGCGCAGCCGTATCAAGGGGTACGGCTACGAGGTGTACATGGAGGACACCATCGAGGACACCCCGGAGATGCGCCGCAAGTACGTGCGGTTCATCGCCCAGGAGGTCGCGAAGGACGGCCGCCTGCCTGAGTTCTCCGCGGAGGCCGTCGAGGAGATCATCCTCGAGGCCAAGCGCCGCTCCGGCCGGAAGGGCCACCTCACGCTGAAGATGCGGAACCTCGGCGGGATGGTCCGCGTCGCGGGCGACATCGCCCGGGGCGAGGACGCCGACTACACGACCCGCGACCACGTGCTCCAGGCCAAGGGGCGCTCGCGGTCCATCGAACAGCAGCTCGCCGACGACTACATCGAGCGCCGGAAGGACTACGAGCTCCAGGTCTCCGACGGCTACGTCACCGGGCGCGTCAACGGCCTCGCCGTGATGGGCGAGGACTCCGGGATCATGCTCCCGGTGATGGCCGAGGTGACCCCGACCCAGAGCGGCGGGCAGGTGATCGCCACCGGCCAGCTCCAGGAGATGGCCGAGGAGTCGGTCCAGAACGTCTCGGCGATCATCAAGAAGTTCTCCGACGAGAACATCTCGGAGAAGGACATCCACATCCAGTTCATCCAGACGGGCCAGCAGGGCGTCGACGGCGACTCCGCGTCCATCACGGTCGCGACCGCGGTCATCTCCGCGCTGGAGGACGTCGGCGTCGACCAGAGCCTCGCGATGACCGGCTCGCTGTCGGTCCGCGGCGACGTGCTCCCCGTCGGCGGGGTCACCCACAAGATCGAGGCGGCCGCGAAGGCCGGCTGCGACCGGGTGATCATCCCCGCGGCCAACGAGCAGGACGTGATGATCGAAGACGAGTACGAGGAGATGATCGAGGTCATCCCGGTCTCGCACATCAGCGAGGTCCTCGACATCGCGCTGGAGGGCGAGGCCGAGAAGGACTCGCTCGTCTCCCGGCTGAAGTCGATCACGGGCTCCGCACTGAAGGACGGCAACGTCTCCGGGCCGTCGAACCCGAGCCCGCAGTAGGCCGCTCTCCCTTTCCGCGTTCTCCGCTTTCGCACTGACGAACGGCGAGCGCCGGCCCCGACGTTCCTTCCGGCCGGCTGTCGCCCCGCCCCTATCTCGGCGGGCCCTCGCCCCGCCCTCTTTTATCCCGGGAGCGTCTACGGCGGACGATGAGCGGGAAACCGACGGTCGGGGAGTACATGACCCGCGAGGTCGAGACGGTGAGCCCGGACGAAACGGTGGCGACCGTCGCGCGTCGCATGGCCGACAGCGACGGCCACAACGGGTTCCCGGTCACGCAGGGCCGCACCGTGGAGGGGTTCGTCTCGGCCGGAGACCTGCTGCTCGCCGACGACGACGCCCCCGTGTTCACGGTGATGACGGAGGACCTGATCGTCGCGCATCCGGACATGAAGGTGACCGACGCCGCGCGGGTGATCCTGCGCTCCGGGATCCAGCGGCTCCCCGTCGTCGACGACGCCGACAACCTCGTCGGGATCATCTCGAACACCGACGTGGTCCGCTCGCAGATCGAGCGCGCCACGCCCGGCAAGGTCGGGAAGCTGATGCGGACCCTCTCGCAGATCCACGGCGTCGAGCTCGACGAGGAGCGCCGCGAGGTGGCCATCGCCGACCTGACGCCGACGCAGGCGCGCGTGTACGCAGACGAGCTGGAAGGGCGGCAGTACGAGCTCGAACACGGGCTCGCGGAGCCGCTCGTCGTCATCGACAACGGCGGCACGCTCTACCTCGCCGACGGCCATCACCGGGCCATGGCCGCCCGCGAGGGAGGCATCGAGACGATGGACGCGTACGTGATCGTCCCGCGGACCCCGATCGACCTGGGGATGGCGAAGACCGCCGAGAAGGAGGGGCTCCGCGTCGTCGGCGACATCGAGGTCGTCGACTACGCGCGCCACCCTCTCGTGGAGACGACGAAGCGGCTCCAGTGAGCCGTCGCGCGGAACCCCGTCCGTAGGCTTTTGTAAGTTGACGTAGACGTTCCGGGCATGGGATCACGCATTCGACGCGCACTCGCTCGGGCGGCGTTGGCCGCGGTCGGCGCGGCCGCCGGCGCCGCGGTCGGCGGACTGATCAGCAGACAGGCGGCGTCCAGCGGCGGCGCCCTCGGCGCGCTCGCGGGCGCGACGATAGCGGACGTGCGCTCGGACCCGGGCGGCTTCCTCGACGCGCTCCGCTCCGACGAGGACGAGGCGCTCAACGATGCCGACGGCGCGGAGACCGCCGACTGAGGCGCTCCCCGCTGCGCCGCCGCGCGTCGGCGTTCGGGAACGCCTATACGACGGGAACGAGTAGCGACGGCCAATGACCGACACCGACGCCGACGCGGGGTGGTTCTCGCGATCCGACGCGGGCGACGCCGCCGACGCCGCCCGCGACCGGCTCGCGAACGGCGAGGCCGACCGGCCCCGAGACTGGCCGGCCCTCGCCGTCGAGTCCGGGTTCGCCGACTCGCCCGACGACTACTACGACCGACTCCACGAGGCGAGCGTCGCGGCGACCCGCGAGGCGGTCCGCGAGCGGGAGCGCGCCGACGACGCGCAGCTGATCCACGCGGTCCGGGCGATGGACGACGCGGAGCGCGTGGCCAACGAGCTCGCCGAACGCGCCGTCGAGTGGGCCGGGAGCCTCTTCGACGACGTGGAGTCCGGCGTCGAGGGCGCCCGGGCGATCGCGGCCCGCGAGCCGGAGAGCGAGGTCGAACGGCGGGCGGTGTCGCTCGCGGCGCGCGCCGCCGACTTGGACGACGAGCGAGCCGAGCTCGCGGCGACCATCGGTCGGATCGCGCCCGCGGTCGCCCCGAACCTCTCAGAGATGGCCGGGCCGGAGCTCGCCGCGCGACTGATCGCGCTGGCGGGCGGCCTGGAGTCGCTCGCGAAGAAGCCCTCGGGAACGGTTCAGGTGCTCGGCGCCGAGGACGCGCTGTTCGCGCACCTCTCGGGGCGGGCCCCCTCGCCGAAACACGGGATCATCTACACGCACGAGTTCGTCCGCGGCACGCGACCGGCGGACCGCGGCTCGGCGGCGCGCGCGCTCGCCGGGAAGCTGACGCTCGCGGCGCGGGCCGACCACTACGCCGGGGAGCGACGGGCGCAGCTCCACGAGGACCTCCGCGAGCGGATGGCGACCATCCGGACCCGGGCAGACGGGGGCGCCGAGGGCGACGGCGACGGAGCGGCGAGCGAGGGGGAGGCCGACGATGAGTGAGCCGTCCCTTCCCGACGGGGTCGAGCGCCGCGAGATAGCCGGCGAGGAGCGGCTGGCGACCCGCGGCGAGCCGGTGTACGGCGAGCCGACCGCGGGCGGCTGGCGCGCGTGGAACCCCGAGCGGTCGAAGCTCGGCGGCATGCTGGAGCTCGGGCTTGAGACCGGGCTCGCGGGCGGGGAGACGGTCCTCTACCTCGGCGCCGCGAGCGGGACGACCGTCAGCCACGTCGCCGACTTCGCCGGACCGACGTACGCGGTCGAGTTCGCCCCGCGGCCGGCGCGCGACCTGCTCGACGCCGCCGAGCCGCGGGACCGGTTGTTCCCGCTGCTCAAGGACGCGCGGAAGCCGGAGACGTACGCGCACGTGGTCGAGGCCGACGTGGACGCGATCGTTCAGGACGTGGCCACGCGCGGACAGGCAGACGTGGCCGTGCGCAACGCGCGGTTCCTCGCCGACGACGGGCGGCTGCTGCTCGCGATCAAGGCGCGCAGCGAGGACGTGACCGCGGCGCCGGGCGCGGTGTTCGATGACGCGCTCGACCGCCTTCGGGAGGCGTACGAGGTCCTGGAGACGCGGCGGCTCGACCGGTTCCACGAGGACCACCTCGGCGTCGTGGCGACGCCGAAGTGATCACTCGGCCGGTTCGAAGATGTCCTCGATCCGGCAGTCGAAGTGGGCCGCGAGCGCGAACGCCAGCTCCAGCGAGGGGTCGTAGCGCTCGCGTTCGATGGCGTTTATCGTCTGTCGGGTGACGCCGACCGCGGCGGCGAGGTCGGCCTGGCTCTCGCCGGTCTCGGCGCGTCTGTCGGCGATGTCGTTCCTCATGACCGGTACTTGTGATAGCCGACGGCGACGCCGTACACGACGTATATCGCGAACAGCGTCCACGTCGCGCCGTGGAACCAGCCGGGGAGCGTGACCGCGCCGGTCTCGGCCAGCACGAGGCCGCCCGGCAGCCCGAGGACGAAGACGTACGCGAAGACGTTCAGCGTGGCCTGGCTCGCCTTTCGGTCGATGGTGCTGTCGCGCTCGTCGTACAGTTCGACGGGGCTGAACCGTTGGACCAGCCCCATACCGAGGCCGCCGGCCCAGTAGAGGGCGACGCCGAGGACGAACCTATCGAGGGCGATGGCCACGAACAGCGCGGCGATGCCGGCGCCGAGCAGTCCGTAGGCGATGCGCTTGTAGCGTTTCCGTGTGGAGGGCCGAGTCGTCGCGGAGGCGGTGTGTTCGCTCATGGTAGGGGGTAAAGCGAGCGGGAACCGTGTGTAAAGCTCGCTTTACAGTAAAGGACACTTTACGTTAGATAATAAAACTGTCGCCGGCGAGGTCACCGGTGGCTCACGAGGGTCGAGACAGTCGTTCGCCGCCGCTCCGCCGTGCTACCACGACGGCGGCGAGAAGCCGGCGTCCTCTAAGATCGGCTTCCAGCGCTTCTGGACCGAGAGCCGCGAGACGTCCATCGCGTCGGCGACCGCCGACTGCGAGCGCTCCTCGCCGCGGATCAGTCCGGCGGCGTAGAGGCTGGCGGCGGCCGCGACGCGCTTCCCGCGGTCGTCGTCGGGGGCGCGCGAGAGGAACAGGTCGACCGCGGTCGAGCGCGTCTCGTCGGCGAGGTCGAGCGAGCGGCACGCCTCATCGAGCAGTTCGATCCACGCCTCGTTGTCGACTCGGTCGCTCGCGCGGTACACGCGGCGAGGTAGTCGCGGGAGGGACATAAACGCCCGCGTCGGCGCGTCCGGAGTTCCCCGCGGTCGCCGGTCTCAAGTCGCACGCGCACGTAGCGCGCGTATGTCGACGCAGACGTGGGACGAGACGCGGGTCCGCGCGCTTCACGACGACCTCGTCGAGCTGTACGAGCCGGTCGACCGGGTCGCCGAACACGGCGCGGACCCGACCGCGGAGCCGGGCGAGGGCGTCAGGCAACTGGTGACGACGATCCTCTCGCAGAACGTCGCCGACGAGAACACGCGGCGCGCCTCGGAGGCGCTGTTCGAGCGGTACGACGACTTCGCGGCCATCGAGGCCGCCGACCACGACGAACTGGCCGAGACGATCCGGGTCGCCGGCCTCCCCGACCAGAAGGCCGCGCGGATCCAGCGCGCGCTGACCGCGATCCGCGAGGAGACCGGCGGCGCGTACTCGCTTGCGTTCCTCGACGCGATGGCGACCGACGACGCGAAGGCGTGGCTGACGGAGATCAAAGGCGTCGGGCCGAAGACCGCCAGCGTCGTGTTGAACTTCCACTTCGGGAAGCCGACGATGGCGGTCGACACCCACGTCGAGCGCGTCTCGAAGCGGTTCGGGCTGGTGCCGGAGTCGGCCTCGAACGAGCGCGCCCACGAGGAGCTGGACGCGCAGGTGCCCGACGAGCTGATCTACCCGCTTCACGTCCTCCTGATCCGACACGGTCGGGAGCACTGTTCCGCGCGGAGCGCGGACTGCGACAACCCGGTCTGCGAGGCGTACTGCGACTGCGAGTACTGCTGATACGTTGAGTAGGGAGCGATTCGTGACCGGTTCGGAGTGAATTCTGCTGGTCGCTGGGTGGCGACCACGTCCCAAAGCCCCGGCCGCCCCTTTGAGTCCCGCCCCGCACAGCGGCCACACGCCTCCCCAACCTCGTCAGTCGCCGTCGCTTCGCTCCGGCGACTGACTCCAGCGAGGGACCTCCGGTCCCTCTGGCAGCCGACGCGTAGCGCCGGCGACCTCGCGCGTGCTCCTCGCGGCCTCCGCTTCGCTCCGGCCGCTCGCAGGCACGCGCCGCGCACGCTATTTATAAATCATATCGCCGCTGTCGGTCCGTCAGGTTCTTGACTCGGTTTCGCGTACGCTGGTTTGCGCGCGGGTTGCCGAGCCAGGCCAAAGGCGTAGCGCTTAGGACGCTATCCCGTAGGGGTCCGCCGGTTCAAATCCGGTCCCGCGCATACTGCCTCGAACGAACGTGAGAGGCATTTTTGGCGCAGGTTCGAATTCCCTCGGTATCCGAATCCGTGTTAGTAGTTATATACTAACAGGGGCGTTGAGTAGCCATGGGAGGGGACCCCGGCGACGCCGATGTCCACCGGGAGACCGGCGCTGCCGGCGATCGGTATCGGATGCTGTTCGAGAACAACCCGATCGTCATCTGGGAGCACGACTTCTCGGCGGCGAAGTTGTACTTGGATTCGCTGGAGGTCGACCCGACGGAGGTCGCGGCGTTTCTCGACTCGCACCCCTCGGAAGTGGCGGCGCTCTTCGACGAGGTCGAAACGGTCGACGTGAACCGGAACGCGGTGGAGTACTACGGGGCGCGTTCGAAGGAGCACCTCCTCGACAACGTCGATCAGGTCCTCGACGAGGAGGCGTGGGATCTCACCGTCGAACTCTGGGCCGGCATCGCCGCCGGGAAGACGCGGTTTCGGGGCGAGACGGTCGCTAACACGTTCGACGGGAAGCGCCGGCACCAGATCCTCCAACTGTACGTCCCCGAAGCGTACGCCGAGACCTACGAGCGCGTGTACATGACCGGGACCGACATTACCGACCTCAAAGAGCGCGAACGCGAGTTACAGCGGGAGCGCGACAAGCTCGACGAGTTCGCGAGCATCGTCTCGCACGACCTCCGCAACCCCTTGGGCGTCGCGCAGGGTCGTATCGCGCTCGCCCGAGAGGACGGAGACCTATCCCACTTGGCGCCCGCCGCCCGGTCGATCGATCGGAGCCTCGAACTGATCGACGATCTGCTCGCCCTCGCCCGCGCGGGCAGGGAGATCGGCGATCTGGACGACGTCCCGCTGGCGGCCGTCGTCCGCGACTGCGAGGCGCAGGTCGACGGCGCCGCCGTCTCGCTCGTCGGCGACCTCCCGACGATCCGGGGCGACCGCAGCCGGGTGGGCACGCTGCTGGAGAACCTGCTCCGGAACGCGGTCGAACACGGCGGCGGCGACGTTGCCATCGCTGTCGGCGGCCTCGACGGCGGGTTCTACCTCGAAGACGACGGGGCGGGCATCCCCGCGGACGACAGGGACGCCGTCTTCGATGTCGGCTTCTCGTCGAACGCCGACGGCACCGGCTTCGGGCTGAGCATCGTCGCGCAGATCGCCGACGCGCACGGGTGGGACGTGGGGGTGACCGACGGCCCCGACGGCGGAGCGAGGTTCGAGATCACCGGCGTCGAGAGCGCGTCGTAGGGTCGGGACGCCTACTTCACCGCGGCTCTCGAAGCGCGCGATCGGGAGTAGCTCGCCGCTCGGAGGCTTATTCCGGCCACGCCTCGCGCTCGCGTCTGTCCGCCTCGCCGGTGAGCTCCGGCGGGACCTCGTCCAGCAGCACCGGCGCCAGCGACGCGCCGACGTGCCACGCGACGACTTCCTCGTCGAGCTCCTCTAAGCGCACGTCCTGTTGCCCGTAGTACTCGCCGTCGACCGTACAGGACCCGCCGCCGTCGGCGAAGCAGACCTCGCCGCGCTCGTCGTAGGTGATCTGGACGTGCGCCTCGCGCGCGCTGTCGACGAACTCCCACGCAAACCCGTCGTTGCCGATAACGTCGTCGCGGGCCGCGAAGTGGTCGAGCGCCGCGGCCACCTCGTCTTCGACGGGCCCCGTGACCGCGCCGTCGTCCCCGCGCAGGTGGACCTTCACCGGGCTGTTGGTGGCGAGCGTGCTCGTCGCGTTCATCAGCCCGACGGGCTCGTCGCCGTGTTCGAGCCCCTGAACGTGCCCGAGCTCGTGGATGATCGTCGAGTTCATCTCCGCGTCGGAGATCCGGGGGTCGACGGTCGCGGTCATCGGGGTCCGCGGTTCGTCGACGAGCAGGTCCGCGCAGCCGAAGTACCGCGCGTCGTCGTCCTCGACGCCGCACCGCTCGACGCGCTCGAAGCGGAGGACCACGTCCGCGGCGTCGGCGTCGTCGACGCGCTCGTACGCGACCGGGTAGCCCAGGTAGCGCTCGTCGTTCCGCTCCCAGTACCCTGTCGCGGCCGCGACGACGCCCGAGACGTTCCGGTCGACCGCCTCGTCGTCGACGTAGAGCCCGAGCGTCGTCTTCCCGTAGGGGCTCGGGTGGATCACCGAGACGGCCCGCTCGCGCGTCCGGTTCGCGGTCGCCACGACGAGCGGGTGGTCGCCGCCGTCGAGCCGCACGTCCGCGAACGTGACGGTCACTCGCGTCTCGGCGCCCCCGTCGAGGCTCACCGTCCGGTTCGCGCTCGCGGCGGTCCCGTACCGGAACGAGACCGTCTGTGCGCCCGCCAGGTCGCCGCGGTTGGTCACGGTCGCCGTGACCGAGAGGTCCTCGCCGTACGCGACGCGCTCCGGGGCCTCGATCCCCGAGACCGCGAACGTCGCCGCCCGCGCCTCCTCGACGACGATGGACCGCGTCGCGTTCGCCTCCCCGACGGTCACGGTGAGCTCGTGCTCGCCGGGGTCGAGCGCCGCGGCGTCGACCGCGGTCGTCACCGTCATCGTGCCGTTCGCGGGGACGGACCGGTTCTCCGCGAGCAGCGTCGCGTCGCCGATCCGGACCGTCACCCGGACCGGATCGAGGCTCGCGTTCGGCGCGTCCGAGCCCGCCGCGCCGCCGCCGTCGGCCAGGGCGGCCCACCGCGCGGTGGCCCGGACCGTCGCGCGCTCGTCGTGGCCGAGCGACGCGGGCGCGTCGACGGACTCGATGGTCGGCGAGGCGTCGGTCAGTGACTGCCCGCCGAGGCCGCCGCAGCCGGCGAGCACGACGAGGAGCGCGGCGACGAGGGCGGCGCTGGCGTGACGCATCGTTATTGCGACCTCGGGACCGGAGGCACATAACCTTCGTTTCAGGCGACGACCACGTCCGGTCGGGCGGGCTCGTCCCGTCCCGGCGCGCTCCGATACTGACTCCGCGCGCGGCGCGCTGGTCGCCGAGCGACACCGCCTTGTCGATCGGTCGCGAACCGGATCCGTGACGCTCCGACGCGACGTGCTCGCGGCGGTCGACGCCGACCGCGGCTCGTTCCGGCCCGCGCTCTGGGGGCTTCTCGACGAGTACGACCTCGCGCTCGGGAGGACTCCGACGCCGGTCGAGCACCCCGACGACCGGACGGAGCGCGAGGCGCGCTTCGTTGACCGACTCCGGGCGCTCGACGACGCGCCGATCGGACTCACGCTCACCGGTCCGGCGTACCGCGACACCCCGATCGTCTACGTCAACCGCTGGTTCCGCGAGCGGACCGGGTACCCGCTCGACGACCTCCGCGGCCGGAACCCCCGACTGTTTCAGGCCCCCGACGCCGACGCGGACGCCCGCGCGGACTTCCGCGAGGCGCTGTCGACGTGGTCGGCGGTCACCGTCGACCTCCGCAACCGCCGCCGGGACGGTACCCCGTTCGCGAACCGCGTCACGCTGCGGCCGCTGTTCGGCGACGCGGGCACGGTCACGCACTGGGTCGCGGCGCAGGAGCCGCGGCCGATCGAGGGGTCGGACGCGGGCGTCGAGTGAGCGAGCGACCGCCGCGCACGCCGCTCACCGCAGCGTCGACGTGGGGACGACCGACGGGAACGCGCCGCTCCCGGTCGCGTCCTCGACGACCGCCTCGGCGACGTGTTCGCCGCTGAGCAGGCACATCGGCATCCCAATGCCGGGGTTCGTGTACGCGCCGACGTAGTAGAGGCCGTCGACGCCGGGCGCGCGGTGCGCCGGCCGGAGCGGGCCGGTCTGGTCGAGCGTGTGCGACAGCGCCAGCGCGGTGCCGCGGGGCGCGTTGAACCGCCGCCGGAAGTCGGAGACGCAGGCCGTCTCCTCGAAGACGATCCGGTCGCGGAAGTCGACGCCGGCGTGCTCGGCGAGGTCGTCGAACACCAGGTCGCGGAACCGCTCGCGGGTCTCCGGGTCGTCCTCCAGCCCGGCGGCCAGCGGCACGAGCAGGAAGACGGCCTCGTGGCCCTCGGGCGCCGCCTCCGGGTCCGTCTTCGAGGGGACGTGGACGTAGTACGCCGGGTCGTCCGGCCACCCCGGCTCGTCGAAGATGGCGTCGAAGTGCGGCCGCCAGTCGGTCGGGAACACGAGGGTGTGGTGGTCGAGGTCCACCTCGCCCTCCACGCCGATGTACGAGAGGTACGCCGAGGGCGCGTACGTCCGCGACTCCCAGTACGACTCGCGGTCGACGGTCCCGGCGGGGAGGAGCTCGCGCTCGACGTGGGGCGGGGCGGCGTTCGCCACGACGCGGTCGAAGCGGGCCGAGCGGGGCGACGCGCCCGATTCGCGGGGCGCCGACTCCACGGTGAACTTCGGGACCGACGCCGGGACCGACGGCTCGATCGCGGTCACCGGCTCGCTCGTCCGGATCGACACGCCGAGCTCCGCGGCGAGGTCGGCCATCGCGTCCACGACGCTCGCGATCCCCCCGATCGGGTGGTAGACGCCGAGGTTCATGTCGACGTGGCTCATCAGCGTGTAGATCGCGGGGGTGTTGTACGGCGACCCGCCGAGGAAGACGAGCTTGTACTCCGCGATCTGTCGGAGCTTCTCGCTGTCGAAGTAGTCGCCGACGTAGTCGTCCATCTCCCGGAGCTTCGGGAGCGCGCGGCCGGACCGGAGCACGTCGGCGTCGACCATGTCGCGCAGCCGCGAGCGGCTCGGGTAGACGAACCGGTCCATGCCCAGCTCGTACGCCTCCGCCGCGTCCGCGAGGTAGTCGTCCAAGACCTCCCCCGCGCCCGACTCGTAGGACTCGAACAGCGCCTTCTGCCCCTCGCGGTCGGCGGGCATCGACGCGCGGTCGCCGTCCTTCCAGATCACCTCGTACAGTGGGTCGAGTTCGATCAGGTCGTAGTAGTCGTCGGTCGAGCGTCCGAAGTGCTCGAAGAAGCGGTCGAACACCTCCGGCATGAGGTACCACGAGGGGCCGGTGTCGATCCGGAACCCGTCGCGCTCGATCCGCCCGGCGTACCCGCCGGGGTGGTCGTTCCGCTCGAAGAGCGTCACGTCCGCACCCGCGTCGGCGAGGTGGCTGGCCGCAGAGAGGCCGCCGAAGCCGGCGCCGACGACCGCGATGGACTCGCCGGCGAGCGGCTCGCCCGCGTCCGACCGCCCCGCGTCCGGTTGGGGTGACATTACGTCGTGATAGGCGGCCGACCACGTTTACCCTGCGGTCATACCATGTTAGGAGCGTCGCCGTCGGTCGGATCGCGCACGTCCGTCAGGCGTCGTCTCCGACGCCGTCGCCCTGGAGCCGCCGGGCGCCGAGCGCGAACAGGCCCAGCCCGATCAGGTAGAGCCGCCACCCGCTGTTCGCGATGGGGAACCGGCGGTCGACCGGCTCCGCGACGTCGAGGTCGGGGTCGCGCGGCTGGACCGGGTTGTCGACGTGGACCGACTCGCTGGTGCCGCCCGCGCCCGCGTCGACGGTCCGGCTCCCCGTCTCCGGGTCGATCCGAACGTCCACGAACGTCTGGACGAGCCCGTCGGCCGTCGAGTAGAGGACCTCGCCGTCCAGCCGGAAGAAGCGGTCGCGGAGCGGCCAGAAGGCGTTGACTCCGTCGAGGTGGGTCCAGTCGATCGCGACGTGGGCGAAGGCGTGGACGAAGAGGGCGACCCACGCGACGGCGACCCACCGCGCCGAGAGCCGCTCGCGGACCAGCGACCGCTCCCGGACGCGCGTGTCGTAGTACAGCGCCAGCGCGGCGACGCCGGGGAGGACGAAGTTGTGGCCGACGGTGCGGTGCGCGCCCTCCATGACCACCCCGAGGAAGCTGTCCGCCTCCGGGAGGACGAGGACGACCAGCAGGACCGCGAGCGCCCGCCGGTCGTAGTACGCGCCGAGCAGCCCGGCCGCGAGCAGCAGCGCGAACCCGGCGTGGACGACCGTCGAGGGCATTCAGCGGGGCACCTCCGGGCAGCCCGTCGCCTCGTCACCGCGCCGGAAGCGGACCGCGAGCGTCGCGGCCGCCGCGGCGACGACGACCAGCTGCCACCCGCCGTCAATGAACCGGAACTCGCGGTCGGCGGCCGGGTCGAGGCCGGGGCGCCCGTCGGGGTTGACCCACGAGGCGACGGGGTCCGCGACCGCGCCGCCGGCGGTCCGGAGCGGCAGGACGCCGGACCCGTCGCCGCCGGACGCGAGGAACGTCTGGACGACCCCCTCCTGCGTCGAGAGCACGAGCCGCCCGCGGACGACGTAGCGCGCGTCCTCCAGCGGGTACAGGAGCGCCGCCCCCTCGCCGGCGAACAGCGCGGACCCGATCCCGGCGACGACGAACGACGCGAGCGCGACCCACGCGACCCACACGCCGCGGCGACCGAACCGGTCGCGGAGCGCCGAGGCCGGGCGCAGCGACGTGTCCCAGTAGACCGCCGCGCCGACGAGCAGGGGCGCCCAGACGGCGTGGAGGAGGGCGTTCGTCGCGCCCGGGACGACGAGGCTCGCGGCAGCGTCGAGGGAGGGGACGACCGCGGCCGCGACGACGACCGCGACCGCCCGCCGGTCGAACGCGCCGCCCAGCAGCGCGGCCGCGAGCAGCGCCCCAACGGCCGCGCTCACGAGCGTCGGAGCCATACCCGTCCTGACGCTCGGAGGCGAATAAGCGCTCCGGGCGGGTCAGTCGCGGTCGTCCGGGTCCGCGTCGGGGTCCGCCGGGTCGGCGTCGAACTCGAAGCCGTCGGCGCCGGCGCGGGCGGACGCGTCCGACTCCGCCTCGCGGTCGGCGTCCGAGTCGCCGTCGGGGGCCTGGTCGCCGTCGACGCCGTCGCGCGCGACCGTGACGCGGTCGGCGTCGTCCCCGTCGTCCGACTCGTCGCTCTCCCCGAGCAGCGCGACGGCCATCAGCCGGGCGCCGCCAGCGATCAGGTTCGTCAGGTGGAGGCCGACGAGCAGGCCGACGACCCCGACGCCCGCCGCGAGGGCGGCCTCCGGCGCCGTGTCGATCGCCCACACCGCCGGCTCGCCGTTCACCTCGCCGAACTGCGGCGCGTAGGGGTACCGGGCCGGAGCGGCGACGAGCGCGAGCGACCGCGAGAGGACGGCGAGCGGCGCGAACGCCAGCACCGTGACCCAGAACTTCAGCGAGACGAACCCGAGCCCCCGCCAGGTCGACGGCGCCGACAGGTACGCCCGAACGGTCGCGACCGCGCCGGACGACCCGCCGTCCGCGGCGGCGGGGAGGTCGTCCGCCGCGACCAGGTCGGTGCCGAGCAGGCGGTTCGCCAGCCACCGTTCGAGCCCGGCGGCGATCCGCGAGGCGACGACGGCCGCGATCAGGACGCCGACCCCGACGAGGACGACCGAGAAGACGATCCCGAACGCGAGCGCGAAGGTGACGAACCCGGTGTAGACGAACCACAGCGGGACCGCGATCAGCAGGTACAGCAGGCGGCGATACGTGCGGCCGTCGGCGGCGACGCCGACGACCGGGAGGGCTGCCAGCGGTCGGAGGGAGACCATATCCCGACTGGTTCGCCGTCCGACAAAAATCGATCGCTCGACGGCGGTCGGCCCGCCGCGGGGAGCCGGCTCAGCCGAGGAAGAAGTCGATCGCGTTGCCGGACGACTGGCCCTTGTACAGCTCTGAGTAGCCGCACTCGGCGCAGGAGACGACCACGAACCGCCGGTTCTGGACGTCGAACATCTTGGTCAGTCCCGTCCCGCTCGTGGCTATCTCGTCGGTCTCCGTCTCGGTGCCGCCGCACTTCGGGCAGCCGTCCTCGCCGCCGCCGAGGGACTGCGGTCGCTCGTCGGTCGCCGCCTCGCCGCGGCCGGCGGGCGACCCGCCGTCGCCGCGCTCGCTCTCGTCCGTCGATTCGTCGCCGCCGAAGACGGAGTACTTCGTGTCGTCGGTTTCGGAGGGCATCGGTCCCCCCTGCTCGGCCGAGGAGTAAACGTCTTGTGCCGTCCTAGGCGGACCCGTCGTCCGCGTCGTCCCCGTCGCCGAGTTCGTCCGCGAGCGCGTCGGCGACGCCCGTGTAGCCGGCGGGCGTGAGCGCGTTCAGCTCCGCGCGGACCGACTCGTCGACGTCGAGGTCGTCGAACAGGTCGCGGAAGTCGTCGAGCGTCACCGACCGGCCGCGCGAGAGCGCCTTCACGCGCTCGTAGGCCTCGGTGTCGCCCTCGCGGCGGAGGATCGTCTGGACCGCCTCGCCGATCACCTCGGGGGTCGCGTCCAGCTCCTCGCGCATGACGGCCTCGTTCGGGACGACCTTGTCGAGCCCGTCGGCGGCCTTCGAGTAGCCGATCAGGCAGTGCGCGAGCGCGGCGCCGACGTTGCGCTTGACGGTGGAGTCGGAGAGGTCGCGCTGGAGCCGGGAGGCGGTCACGTAGTCGGCGAGGAATGTGAGGTCCGAGTTCGCCTTCGAGAGGTTCCCCTCGCTGTTCTCGAAGTCGATCGGGTTCACCTTGTGCGGCATCGTCGACGAGCCCGTCTCGCCCTCGACGGCCTCCTGCCCAAGGTAGCGGTCGGAGACGTACAGCCAGGCGTCGAGGTCTAAATCGAGGAGGACGTTGTTGACGCCGCGGAGCGCGTCGAACAGCGCCGCGAGGTCGTCGCAGGGGTTCACCTGCGTCGCGAGCGCGGTGTGCTCCAAGTCGAGGCCGCGCACGAACGACGCGGAGAACGCCCGCCAGTCGACGTCGGGGTAGGCGGCGTCGTGGGCGGCGAAGGTGCCGGAGGCGCCCGCGAGCTTCCCCGAGAGGTCCGCGTTCGCGACGACGACCCGCCCGAGCGCGCGGCCCAGCCGCGCGGCGTACACCGCCATCTCCTTGCCGAAGGTGGTCGGCGTCGCGGGCTGGCCGTGGGTGCGCGCCAGCATCGGCGTGTCGCGGTGCTCGCGGGCCAGCTCGGCGAGGGCGTCGCGAACCTCGCGGACGGCGGGGACGATCACCTCGCTCACCGCGGCCTTGACGAGGAGCCGGTGCGCGAGGTTGTTCACGTCCTCGCTGGTGAGCCCGAAGTGGATCCACGGGTACAGCGGCTCGGCGTCGTCGAGGGGGGCGTCGGGGGCCTCCGCGACCTCGGCCAGCCGGACGCGGAGGAAGTACTCGACCGCCTTCACGTCGTGGTTGGTCGCGTCGTACCCCTCCGCGCCCTCGGTCTCTAGGGCCTTGATCAGGCGCGCGTCCTCGGCCGAGAACCCCTCGTACAGATCGCGGAGCGCGGCTTCGGTCGCCTCGTCGAAGCCGATCGGCGTCGCCGAGAGCGCGCCCAGCGCGAGCAGGTACTCGACCTCGACGCGGGTCCGGGCGCGCATCAGCGCGGCCTCGCTCGCGTACGGAGACAGCGGCGCCGTCCGGCCGGCGTAGCGGCCGTCGAGCGGCGAGACGGCCGCGAGCGGGTCCGACCGTGACAGCCCCGAGATGGCATCGTCGGTCATGTCCGCGACTGCCCCCGGAGCCAGCAAAAGCGTGTCGATAGGGTGACGCACGGACGTGGATCCGAACCGGTCTCGAATCCCTCCAAATCCACCTTCCGATCCCCGATCGTGTACACTCGCGCGGCGCGGACCGCAATCGATATACCCGATCGGTCGGACGTTCGCGTATGAAGATCGCGGGACTCGCGAGCAACCGGGGACGGAACCTCAGACACATCGCCGACGCCGCGCCGGGCGGGGCGGAGCTGTCGGTCGTCCTGACGAACCGCGAGCAGGCGCCCGTGTTGGGCGCCGCGACCGAGCGCCGGATCCCGACCGAGGTCGTCGAGCGCGAGGAGGGGGAGTCGCGCGAGTCGCACGAGCGCCGGATCGTCGAGCGGCTCTCGGACTACGACGTCGACCTCGTCTGCCTGGACGGCTACATGCGTGTGCTCACCGACGAGTTCCTCGACGCCGTCCCGACGACGCTGAACGTCCACCCGTCGCTGCTCCCGTCGTTCCCCGGCGCGGACGCCCACGAGCAGGTCCTCGACGCCGGCGTCCGGACGACCGGCTGTACGGTCCACGTCGTCACCGAGGAGGTCGACGCCGGCCCGGTCGTCACCCAGGAGCCGATCCCGGTGTACGAGGACGACGACGCCGACTCGCTGAAGGCGCGCGTCCTCCGCGAGGCCGAGTTCACGGCGTACCCGCGGGCGGTCCGCTGGTTCGCCGAGGACCGCGTGACCGTCGAGCGGGACGCCGACGGCGAGCCGGTCGGCGTCGCGGTCGACGGCGACGTGGGGGGCGACTTCCCGGAGCGGCGGTTCGTCTCCGAGGAGCGGTCCGCCTCGCTGCGCTACGGCGAGAACCCGCACCAGGACGCCGCCTTGTACGTCGACGACGGCTGCGAGGAGGCGAGCGTCGTCGAGGCCGACCAGCTGAACCCCGGCGCGAAGGGGATGGGGTACAACAACTACAACGACGCCGACGCCGCGCTCGACCTCGTCAAGGAGTTCGACGAGCCCGCGGCCGCCGTGATCAAGCACACGAACCCCGCCGGCTGCGCGGTCGGGTCGGACCTCGCCGACGCGTACGACCGCGCGCTCCGCACCGACGCGAAGTCGGCGTTCGGCGGCATCGTCGCGCTGAACCGCGAGTGCGACGCCGACACCGCGACCGCCGTCGCCGACTCGTTCAAGGAGGTCGTCGTCGCGCCCGGCTACACCGACAGCGCGCTCGACGTGCTCCGCGAGAAGAAGAACCTCCGGGTGCTCGACGTGGGCCCGCTCGGCGAGGGCGACGAGCGCTTCTCCGAGCGGTTCACGGAGAAGCCCATCGTCGGCGGGCGCCTCGTCCAGGAGCGCGACCGCCAGTCGCCGACCGCCGACGACCTGGAGGTCGTCACCGAGCGCGAGCCGACCGACGAGCAGGTCGAGACGATGCTGTTCGCGTGGAAGACGCTGAAACACGTGAAGTCGAACGGCATCCTCTTCGCCACGGGCACGGAGACGGTCGGCGTCGGCATGGGGCAGGTGTCCCGCGTCGACGCCGTGACGCTCGCGGCGATGAAAGCGGAGAAGGACGCGGAGGGCAAGTCCGCCGAGGGGGCCGTGATGGCCTCGGACGCCTTCTTCCCGTTCCCGGACGCGATCGAGGAGGCGGCCGACGCCGGCATCGAGGCCGTCATCCAGCCCGGCGGCTCCGTCAACGACGAGGACGTGATCGCCGCGGCCGACGAGCGCGACATGGCGATGGCGTTCACCGGGTCGCGCTGCTTCCGGCACGACTAGGCTTCGCCGACGCTGCGCCGCCTCAACTCTGTGGACCGCCGTCGGGGTACCAAACGGCCTGCCCCGGCGTGTGGTGATGCCAGTGGTCGTCCTCGCGGAGGAGCCGCGCGTCGCGCCACCTGAACCGAGCGTTGGCGACGTACGAGAACGGATCGGGCGTCCCGGTCGGAGTCAAAAGCGAGCGCTGGCAGGCGGTGAAGCCACGGCGCGTGCGGTCGCTGGTGGACTCGAACCTGTGGTCGACCGCGTCGTCGCTCCCGTCCTCCTCGCGTCGAACCGTCAGTCCGTCGGTCTCGCCCGTCGGCGGCGCGGTCGCGTGGAGCGGGTCGTCGAACGACGCGACCAGCCGAATTCGGTCGGCGTCGTAGCGGTCACCACTGCTGTCGACATCCCCTCGGTCCTGAATTGTTCCCCGCATCGAGAGCACCACCCGCGTGCGGTCCGGGCCGGGGGCGATCCGAAGGTCGTCCCGGCGGGTGAAGCGTCCCGCCTCGTTGCGGCCGTGGACGTACGCGGTGCCGAGCGCCCGCCCTCGGTCGTCGAACCCGTTCGGGTACCCCGGCAGCTCCGGATCTACCTCGCAGGCTGCGTGGGGCGGGTTCAAGATGCGGTCGAGCGCGTCCGGGAGACCGCCCGGCACGCCGACGCCTTCGAAGACATGCGTGGCGAGGACCTCACCGTACGGGACTACGGCGGCGACGGGCGTCGTCGGATCCCAACTCTCACCAGCGAGGCCGTAGGCGCGACCGTCGCCGGCGCAGATGTCCGCGAGCGTTGCCTGCGCGTTGCGACCGACGACCGCGACCGGCGTGGCGCCCCGCAGCGCGGCAAGCGCCTCGTCCAGATCCGGGTTCCTCGCCGGAAACAGTGCGAGCCGGCCGCCCGTCGGGTCCTCGACGGTAAGTAGGTCCGCGCCGTCCGGCAGCGGCACGCCGTCAGCGACGTAGAGCGGGTCGATGTCGGTGAGTCGGGTCGGAGGGGGCGACGCCGACGATCCGCCTATCCGGGCGTTACAGCCGGCGATACCGCCGGCGAGTCCGGTCGTAACCGCCGCGAGGAGGGAGCGACGCGAGCGGGGAGGCATGCGCGCTCGGATACTCCGCCGTGGCACCTCAATCCTCTGGCTCCACGCTACCCGTCCCAGTCGCTCGGGACGTACTGGTCGAACGCGGGGTCGGCCGAGCGGGCGAGCGGCCGGAACGCCCGCTCCCCGTCGACCCGGAACTCCTCGATCCGCGACTGTCCGGGGCCGGTGAGGTAGCCGACGTAGGACATGGCGAGCGCGTACGCCGCGTCGTGTCGCGCGGGGTTGACCGGGATGACGGCGTACTCGTTCCGGAGGAGCGGCGGCGGGTCGTCGATGCCGCGGTCGACGTGCCGCGCGAGGGCGCCGTCGCCGCCCACGGCGAGGAAGGTGCCGCGGTCGACGAGCGTGTACGCGCCCGACTGCCGGGCGGCGATCAGCGTGTCGCCCATCCCCTGGCCGGTCTCGAGGTACCACTCGCCGCCGGGGTCGACGCCCGCCTCGTCCCAGATCCGTCGTTCGCGGATGTGCGTCCCCGAGTGGTCGCCGCGCGAGAGGAACGTCGCTCCCGCGTCGGCGACGGCTTCAAGCGCCGCCACCGGATCGCCTCCTGCGACGCCCGCGGGGTCGTCGGGCGGCCCGACGACCAGGAAGTCGTTAACCATCACCCGCCGCCGGTTGACGCCGTGTCCCTCCCGGAGGAACTCGTCTTCCAGCGGGCGGGCGTGGACGAGCACGGCGTCGCAGTCGCCGTCCCGGGCGGTCCGGAGCGAGGCGCCCGTCCCCCGAACCACCGACTCCACCCGCGCCCCGAACCGGTCGGCGTACCCCCGGTTCAGGACGGGGAGCAGCCCGCTGTCGTACGCCGTCGTGGCGGTCGCGAGCGTCACCGTGCCGCGGTCGCCGGAGGGCGTCTGGGCCCGGGTCGTACAACCGGCCAGCGAGGCGGCACCGCCGAGGCCGAGCGCCCGCAGGTACTGTCGACGACGCATGTGTGACGTGATCGGAATTGCCTACACTTCCGTAAGAAGTAACCGGTCGTTGTTTCCGTTCGGGAACGCGGTCCGCCCCGGTGCGGTCGACCCCCGTCGTCCCGTCGAACCGACAACCCCACGCGGACCGCCGGATCGACGGCGCTTTTTTCTCGGGATCCCCTTGGCTCGGAACAGAGACGACCGTGGCGAAGTTCGGCAACTCGGTACGGCTGCTCGGGGACCGCGAGTTCGCGGCGCTCGCCGGGACCGCGTTCGCCCGTAGCCAGGCGTACTCGACGATCCTCATCGCCCTGGCGCTGTACGCCGACCTCTTCGGGACCACCGGGTTCATCGAGGGGCTGTTCGGGACCGCGTTCGCGATCGTCCAGCTGGTCATCGTCCTGCCGCTGGGGCGGAAGGTCGACACCGGGAACGCGAAGCGGTGGCTGCTCGGCGGCTTCCTGATCAACGTCGCCGTCTTCGTCGGCTTCGCGCTGGTCGACAGCTCCGTCCACATCATCCTCGTGCGGATGGTCCAGGGCCTCGGCGCGAGCGTCCTCTGGATCACGGGCGCGACCGTGATCGGCGAGATCAGCCCGGACGACGAGCAGGGGCGGTGGCTGGGCTCGTACAACCAGTTCGCCTCCTTCTCGTCGCTCGCGGGCGACCTCGTCGGCGGCTACCTCCTGTACGCCTACGGGTTCTCCGAGACGTATCTCGTCTTGACGCTCGTCACGCTCGCCGCGTTCGCCTTGGTGTTCGCGTTCCTCCGCGACAACCCCGGCGGGCGGAAGGACCCGGAGGACGCGGGAGGGATCGAGACGTTCCGGTCGCTGCTCGGGCTCCCATTGCTGCGCGCCTTGGTCTTCTTCCGGTTCACGTTCAGCGTCGGGAAGATGGCGGTGATCATCTTCCTCCCCATCTACGCGCGGACGACGTTCGGCATCTCGGCGTTCGCCATCGGCTGGATCATGGCGGGCGGGAAGCTGACGAAGGCGCTCACGCAGGGGTTCGTCGGCGACCTCACCGACCGCTACGAGCGCACGTACCTGTTCGTCGCCGTCGGCGCGCTCCTGTACGGCGTCGGCACCGCGACCATCCCGCTCGCGGCGTACTTCGAGGGGACCCTCTCGCCCGTCACCGTCTCGTACCTCGGCGACTCGCAGACGCTCGGCGGGGCCTTCTTCGCGCTGTTCGGCGCCTACTCGCTCCTCGGGGTCGCCGACTCGATACGCCTCCCGGCGAGCATGTCGCTGTTCGTCAGCGAGGGCGAGGCGTACGACTCCGTCGCCAGCGCGATGAGCCTCCGGTCCGTCTCGTGGAAGGTCGGCCAGGTCGTCGGGCCGGTGCTGGTCGGCGTCACGATGGACGGGACGAGCACGGAGACCGGGTTCCTGCTCGCGGCCGGGTTCATTGCGTTCGCGACGGTCGGCTTCGCGTGGCAGGCGCGGGGGGCCCACCGCGCGACGCGCGATCCGGGACCGGCCGTCCCGAGCGACGACTGACCCGCGCCGGCGCGGCGCCCAGCGGGCTTACAGGGTGTAATCGTGCTCGCCGGTCTCGGACTCCAAGAAGGCCGTCAGCAGGTCGATCGTCGCCTCGACGTCGCCGCCGTCCGCGGTCTCCGTGACGGTGTGGAGGTACCGCGTCGGGATCGAGACGGCACCGACGGGCTTCGCGCCCGCCGTGTTCTGGAACCCCGCGGTGTCGGTGCCGCCCGCGGGTAGCACCTCGTGCTGGTGGTCGATCCCCTCGCCTTCGGCCACCTCGGTGAGCCGGGCGTGGACCTTCGGGCTGGTGATCACCGAGGAGTCCTTCAGCTTCACCGCCGTCCCCTCGCCGAGTTCGGTGACGGCGTCCGCGGGGTCGCCGACCTGCGGCACGTCGTTGGCGACGGTCACGTCTAGGGCGACCGCGAGGTCCGGGTCGATGTCGACGCCGAGCGCCCGCGCGCCCCGAAGGCCGACCTCCTCCTGGACCGTCGCCGCGAAGTGAATCGTCACGTCCGGGTCCTCGATCCGCCGGGCGGCCTCCAGCATCGCGAACACGCAGATCCGGTCGTCGAGCGCCTTCCCGGTGACCCGGTCGCCCATCCGCGTCGTGGTCTGGTCGAGGGTGACGAGGTCGCCGACGCTCACCGCCTCCTCCACCGCCTCGGCGTCGCGGCCGAGGTCGATGAAGACGTCTTTCACCTCGTCGTCCTTCTCGCGCTGCTCCTCGGTGAGCGTGTGCGGCGGGACCGAGCCGATGACGCCCGTCAGGTCCTCGTCGCCGTGGACGGTGACGCGCTGCGCGCGCAGCACCCGGGCGTCGAACCCGCCGAGCGGGTCGACTTGGACGAACCCCTCGTCGGTGACGTGACGGACCATGAACCCGATCTCGTCCATGTGGGCGGCGACGGCGACCGAGTAGTCCGAGTCGCCCTCGACCGTGCCGACGACGTTGCCCATCGCGTCCGTCCGGACGCGGTCGACGCTCTCGGCGAACTCGCGGCGGACGATCTCGCGCACGTCGTCCTCGTAGCCGGGCACGCCGCGGGCCTCGGTCAGCTCTCGGAGCAGGTCGAACTCGAAGTCGAACTCGCGTGGCATGTCGGCACGTGGCCGCGCCAGCGACAAAGGTCCGCAGGATCCGGCACGACCGTCGCCCTTCGGCGACGGGTATTCAACCGTAAATATGTTTATCGTTGTTCCGCAACCCTTTTGCGGGCGCTCGCGGGATGGGATGAGTATGAGCGACGTGAAAGCGGAACTCCGCGAACAGTTCTTAGAGGCCTTCGGCGGCGCCGACTTCCCCGTCCAGAACCAGATGGACCTCGTCCCGGCGCTGCCGGACGGCCCGGCGACGAAGTTCGAGGCCGGCGACGTGAGCTTCACCGCGATGGAGATGGCCGCGAAGCTCGGCAGCGAACAGGAGTTCCCCTACGACACCGCCGAGGAGCTCGTCGACGACATCCTCGACGGGCTCGAGTCGAAGGGCATGATCTGAGTCGGCCTCACGGAACCGCTCTTCTCACCGCACCGCGCGCACCGCTCCCGCCCCGTAGCCGCCGCCCCGGCGGGAGGTTGATTACCGCGGAGCCGCTACGGCGGGTGTGTTCGCCGATCTCACGACGCTGGTGCCGCGGTGGGTCCTCTGGGGGGGCGGCCTCGGGGTCGTCGCCACCGCGCTCGTCGCGCTCGCGTTCTACCTCGGGGACCGGTTCGCGCCGGCCCCGGCCGCGTCGACGGGGCGCCGCGGCGCCGCGGGCGACGAGCGCCGCCGCCGCGAGATCCGGACGTACCTGGAGGCGGCGGGCGAGCGCTTCGCCGAGGACCACGCGATCGACGAGGTGACGGTCCCCTTCTACCTCCCCAAGCGCGGCGTCGCCATCACCTTCGACGCGCACGACTACTTCCGGCTGGAGGGCGAGGGCGTCTACACCGTCCTCTGCGAGCACGAGATGCCGGGCCGCGGGCTCGGTCGCCGGCTCCCGTTCGACGTCGACGAGCCCGACTGGGCGACCGGCGAGTCCGCCGGGTCGAGCGCGGGGCGCGCCGGGCGCTTCGGCGGCGACCGGTTCGGGGCCGCGACCGGGGCCGCCGGCCGGCCCGACCCCGTCGGCGACGCCTTCGACGAGCTGGGCCTCGACCGCGACGCCGACCTCGACGCGGTGAAGGGCGCCTACCGCGAGCGCGTCAAGGAGACCCATCCCGATCAGGGCGGCGACGAGGAGTCGTTCCGCCGCGTCCGCGAGGCGTACGCGACCGCCCGCAACCACGCCGACGGCGGGCCGGCGGACCGCGGCGGCGCGCGCCGCGAGCCCTCGACCGGGTACGGCCGGTGACCGACCGACGCCCCGGCGCCGCGGGCCCGACCGCGTTCGCCGACGCCGCGTTCGCGGAGCGAGCGGTCTACCTCCGCGCCCACGACGCGCTCGTCGTCGCCGACCTCCACGTCGGCCGCGGGGAGGCCTCGGCCGTCTCGCTCCCCCTCGGCGAGCGCAGGGACCTCGTCGACCGCCTCGACGCGTTGCTCGACCGGTTCGACCCCGGAACGGTCGTCGTCGCGGGCGACGCGGTCCACACCTTCGACCGGGTGACCGACAGGGCCCGCGGGACCCTGAACGCGCTCCGCGACCGCTGCGAGGCGAGCGGCGCGACCCTCGAACTCGTCGCCGGCAACCACGACGCCGCGCTCGCCGACGCGTGGGACGGACCGGTCAGCGAGGAACTGGTCCTGACCGGGGGCGACGGCTCCGACGGCGACCCCGCCGACCCGCAGCGGACCGTCGTCCGCCACGGCCACGAGGCGCCCGCGGCCGACCGCGCGTCGACGCCCGCCGACCGCTACGTGATCGGCCACGTCCACCCGACGATCGAGATCGAGGGCGACCGGCGCCCCTGTTTCCTCAGCGGGGCCGGGACCTACCGCGGCGCCGACCTCCTCGTGTTGCCCGCGTTCACCCGTCTCGCGGCGGGCGTCCCAGTCAACGACGCGGTCCGGACCGGGCTCGACTCCCCGCTCGTCACCGACGCGGCCGCGCTCGCGCCGGTCGTGTACGACCCCGACGCCGGCGACGCCGACGGCGCGGCGAGCGCGCTTCGGTTCCCGCCGCTGGGCGAGTTCGACCGGTTGTTGTGAACGCTTTTGTCCGTTCGTGGGTATCGTGACCTATGAACACGGAAAACGCCTGTCTCGGCTGCGGCGAGCCGTTCGACTGGGCCGAGGGGGAGTGTCCGGAGTGCGGCTGGGACCGCGACGAGTGGGCCGCGAGCGGCCGACACGGCCTCGAGAAGGAAGGGCACGGCGAACCGGAGGAAGACGACGGCTCCGGCGGCGGTGGGCTCGGCGGCCTCGGACCGATCCGCTGAGGCTCGGGAGGCGGCGACGCGCTCGGCGGTCAGTCGTCGACACCGGCGGTCCACGCCGAGGTGAACTCGTCGACGTCGCCGTCGTACGCCGAGAGGTCCCCTTCCGACCGGTCGACGTAGGACGCGCCGGTACCGTCCGGGCCGTCCGGGCCGTGCCGCGCGCGATGTAGCGCGTCGCAGACGGCGCCCTGCCCGCCCATGTTCACGCTCGCGAGCCGGGAGCGCTTCTGGACCACGTCGAGCCGGTCCGCGGGAATCGGGTCGCCCTCCGGCGTCAGGAACAGCGTGTCGTCGGGTGCCCCTACGTGGCCGCTAGCCTCGACGCGGTCGAGGTAGTCGGCGATCGGTTCGGCGTCGACGACGACCGAGAGCCCATCGAGGGCGACGTGCGCCTCGTCGCCGGCGACCTCAACGTCCGAGCGGTCGAGGGCGACGACCTGCTCGGGATCGACGCCGGCGTCGAGCAGCGCGGTTATCGCCTCGCGCTGCGTCGAGACTCGGGCCTTGTCCGCGATGGAGGCCCGGACCGCGGCGACGTCGCCGTCGGCGTCAGGGAACGTCGCCCCGAAGGTGTCGCGGGCGTTGACCCCGGCCGTGATCTCCGCGCCGTGCATGTGGTCGCACAGCTCGATCCGCGACTCCTCGACCCAGTCGAGCGACTCGACCTCGTCGCGCGCGTCGGTCGCCATCATCCACGCGAAGGCGGGCGAGCACCACGCCGTCGGCAGCGTGAACCGGACCTCGACGCGGTCGCCGTCGATCTCGATCGCGTCGATGTAGTCGAGCGCGACGATCGAACGGGCGAGCTCCGGGTCCTCGACTCGGTCGAGTCGGTTCTTGACCGCCGCCGTCCGGTCCCTCATCGGCTCGTCTGCGGGATCGCCCGTCGGCTCGCGGGGCGCGTCGCCCGGCGGGTCCGTGCTGCTCCCCGACATCAGTCCGCCGCGGCCCCCGCGTCGCCGCCGTAATGCGCCTCGAGATCGAACCGTTCGGTGATGTCGTCGTCGCGGAACTGTCGCTTCTTGGCCTCGATGTCGATGTCGTACAGCTCCGCGGCGTTTTCGCCCATCACCTTCTTCATGGTCTCGACGTCGAGTTCGACGCCGTACTCGTCCCGCTGCTCGT
This sequence comes from Halorubrum sp. SS7, assembly GCF_005435055.1. NCBI lineage: Archaea > Methanobacteriati > Methanobacteriota > Halobacteria > Halobacteriales > Haloferacaceae > Halorubrum > Halorubrum sp. SS7. The sequence continues at coordinate 12,466 of NZ_SGXV01000001.1, read as the reverse complement.
CGGTGAGTTCCGCGTTCATCACTTGGTCGACGAGCCAATCCGGGTTCCACAGTGCGTAGTCGGACCCGAACAGAACTCTGTCTTCGCCCAGCCAGTAGAGCAACTCGCCCATGATCTCGCCGAACTTCCGCGGACGATTTGTCGTCATCGCGGAGGCAACCGCGAGCCCGCCGTACACGTTCGGCTCCTGGGCGGCGATCCAGCAGAAGTCGTCAAGCCGGGGGAGCCCGACGTGGTTGACGATGAAATTGAGCTCTGGGAACGACGAGGCGGCGTCGTCGATGTCCTTCACGTCGAACGCGTCGCGGTTGAGCGGGCGGATCGTCGGTCCCTTGTGGGCGTTGATGTTCTCGATGCCGAGGTCGGCGCACTTCTCTAAGAATTCGAAGGCCTCGTCGCTGTCAAGCCGCCATCCCTTCGACTCGCCGCGCCACTCGGCGGTGTACAGCTTCACCCCGGGGATGTCGTACTCCTCTTTGAGGTGTTCGAGGTACCGGAGCCCCTCTTCGCCGTCGCGCGGGTCGAAGCTCCCGTTCAGAACGAACCGCTCCGGATACTCCTCCGCGAGCTCGGCGTTCTGCTCGGTCGTGTTGAATCCCTCGTCGTAGAAGTCATCGAGGTACGTGGGCTGGAAGATCGCCATGTCGGCGGCCGCGTTCGCAAAAAGGTCCTCGGTCATGCGGTCGGCGCCGTAGTGACGGTACGTGTCGATGTCCCACTGCTTCTCGTCCGGCGTGAACCCGGTGTGGTAGTCGTAGAAGCACTGGAGGAACTGTTCGCCTCCCTCGTGGATGATGTTCTCCTGGCGCGCGTCCCACAGGTGAACGTGGCCGTCGATGACGAAGATCTCCTCGCCGTCCATTTCGTACATACGACCTTCCATGTGAAGTGTTTACATATAACTATAAGGATCATTCAAGTAAATTATCCGTCCGTTCCCTCGTTTACAGCCAACCTGACACCATAACGAACGTTTATGACGTGGGGTGCGAGAGAGTATGTCACATGCGAGCAGCCAGGCTCCACGAGTACACGGACGACATGAGCGAGGGACTGACGATCGACGAGGTCGACCGCCCGACGGCGAGCGGTCCGGACGACGTGATCGTCGAGGTCGAGGGGGCGGGGTGGTGTCAGACGGACAACCACATCATCGAGGGGATGTGGGCCGAGTACGTCCCGCAGGAGCTGCCCATGACCCTCGGGCACGAGAACGCCGGCACCGTGGTCGAGACGGGGGACAACGTCGACCTCGTCTCGCCGGGCGACCCGGTGATCTGCCACCCGGTCCAGACCTGCGGCACGTGTCGCCCCTGTCGGCTCGGCGAGACGATGTACTGCGAGAACGACGCGTTCAACGGGCTCACGACCGACGGGGGCTTCGCCGAGTACCTCCACACCAGCGAGCGCTCGGTGATCCCGCTCCCGTCGGGCGTCGAACCGATCGACATCGCGCCCCACGCCGACGCGGGGATCACCGCGTACCACGCCGCGAAGAAGGCGGTCGGCGACCTGAACCCGGGCGACCACGCGGTCGTTATCGGCGTCGGCGGGCTCGGCCACATCGGCCTCCAGTGCCTCGACGCGATGAGCGCGGCCCGGATCACCGCGGTCGACCTCAAGGAGTCGGCGCTCAACCTCGCGGACAGCTACGGCGCCGACCACCTGATCAACCCGAGCGAGGAGGACGTGGCGGCCGAAATCGAGGGAATTACCGACGGCACCGGCGCGGCGCAGGTGCTCGACTTCGTCGGCGAGGACGTGACGACCGCCTACGCCCCCGAGATCACCGCCGCCGGCGGCGACCACCACATCATCGGCTACGGCGGCCACGTCCACGAGCCGTCGCAGGCGCTGGTGAACGGCGAGTTCTCCTTCGTCGGCAACATCGTCGGCCGGTACGCCGAGCTCCAGGAGCTCGTCGCGCTCGTCGAGCAGGGCGACGTGGACCTCCACACCAGCCGGTACGACCTCGGCGAGATCAACGCGGTCGCCGAGAAGCTCGAACACCGGGAGATCGACGGCCGCGCCGTCATCACGCCCTGAGCCGGTCAACTGGCCGCGCCGCGGGCCGCGACCCACCGAAGATTTTTATTATTCGTCTCGAAGCTCCCGAGCATGGACCGCAGAGCCCTCCTCTCGGCCCTCGGCGGCTCCGCCGTCGTTCTCTCGGGGTGCGTCGGCGAGACCGGCACGGGGCCGGCGACGAACGGAACGGACGGAACGGACGACGGCCGGTCGGGCGACGACGACGGTTCGACCGGATCGCTCGACGTCGAACTCCGGACGGTCCCCCACGTCGTCACCGCCTACGAGCCGTCGCCGACTCGCGGAATCGACCCCGACCACGTGGTTCCGCAGTCAGAGATCCCCGACGCGCTGCGCGAGCCGCTGGCCGCGGCGCGCGACGGCGGGTTCGAGACCGACGACCCGAGCGACGCGCTGTTGGCCGCGGTCGACGAGTTCCGCGTCTACGACCGCGGCGAACTGAAGCCCTACGTCGAGATCGACGGGACGCGCTACGCGTTCGACCCGTCGCTCCCGACGTTCACCGCGGCGCTCGCGGACGCGACGACAGAGGGATACGACGAGGACCGCGTCCTCCGCGAGGCGGGACAGCGAGACGACCTCGGCGCCGCGGCCGTCGAGACGTTCGTGAACGCCCTGACGGCGTACGGTCCGAACGTGGCCCGCGGCGAGTACCGACGGTGCGTCCGCCCCGAGCCGGTCGACGACTTCCTCGACGAGTACGACTACCTCGAAGACGGGAGGGGCGTCTCCCGGATCCGCACGGCCGTCGAGCACGAGGATCCGCCGTACGCGATCACGGCCCGGGAGCTGACCGACGGGGACATGTGGGACCGGCGGGTCGTCAACGAGTCGGCGCTCGACCCCGAACTGGTGACCTTCTTCGAGCGCGCGCTGGCGTCGGAGCACCGCGCCCCCGCGCTGCCGACGCCGGACCGGAGCCAGCTCTTCGCCGACGACGTTCCGGACGCCTACGCGGCGTTCGCCGCCGAACACGACGAGCCGGTGTACTACCGGATAAACGGGACCGTGTACAGCGTCATCGTCGGCGAGTCGCTGTACGACCGCGTCCCGGTGTCGGTCGCGGTCGCGGCGGCCGAGGACGCGGCCCGCGAGTTCACGCTGACGGTCGCGCCGGCCCCGGAGAACGCCGCCGGCGAGGCCGAGGGGCCGTACACGTTCACCAGCCGGGGCGCGCTGCCCAGCGCCCTCTGGACCTTCCACGAGGGCGAGCGCCGCTCGCTGGAGGTCGTCGAGACCGAGGGCGTCGAGGGACCGCATCCGAGCAGCAGCGACGGACAGGCGCTGGAGTCGCTCGACGCGGGCGATGAGATGGTCGCGACGTACGCCGTCCCGTCGGACCTCCCCGCGGGAACGTACGTGAGCCGCGGCCTGTTCAACGTCTCGTGGAACGTCCCCGGACAGACGCCGAGCGAACACGGGGCGTACCCGTTCGAACTCGCGATCGCGGTCGCGTGAGCGCGGGCGAGGCCCGCGGGGGAAACACAAGCGACCGCTTCACTCACGCGAAGAGCTTTATGCCGAATCCGTGACATTCGACTATGGACAGTTCTCTCCGACGGGCGGCCGAGTTGACGCCCTCACGGCGTTGGTCGCTGCTCGCCGGCGCCTACGCGTTCTGCTGTGCAGTCCTCACCGCGACGGCCCTCTCAACTGTGCTCGATCTCTTCGGCGAGGTGATCGGCCTCCCGGCCTCGTTCGTCGCACCGATCCTCGCGGCCCCGGCGCTGCTCGCCGGCGCACTCGTATGGTGGGTGCTCGTCGAGCGCCACGGAACCGTCACGTACCTCCGGGGTGCCGCGTTCGGCCTGCTCACGGCGCTCGTCACCGGGACCGTCTGGACCCTACGGTTCGTCTCGGTCTGGAGCGCAGAGATGCTCGCGGCCGGTCCCGTGCGACTACTCGTCGGGTTCGTGCTCGGCGCGGTCGCGGTTGCCGGCGTCGTCGTCGGCCTCCCGATCATGTACGTTCGCCGGCGGAGCCGAGGGGCGTCCGACGGCCCCCCGACCGCTAACTCCTTGTGACGTGGGGTCACACCGATCGCGCATGGACGAGAACGGCGCCGGCGCGTCGGACGGCGGCGAAGCGACAGACCCCCTCGCCGACGAGGACCTCTACCGCGTGCTCGGGCCGGACGGCAGCCCTCTGCCGGACGCGACGGTCCCGGACCTCTCGGACGAGGAGTTCCGCGCGATCTACCGCGACCTGGTCGTCACCCGCCGGTTCGACGAGCGCGCGGTGAGCCTCCAGCGGCAGGGCCGCATCGGCACGTACGCGCCCTGCGCGGGCCAGGAGGGGTCGGCGGTCGGCTCGACGCACGCGCTCGCTGACGACGACCTGATCAGCTACCAGTACCGCGAGCACGGCGCGGTCGTCGTCCGCGACCTGCTCTCGGAGTATCTTCCCTACTGGATGGGCCACGAGGCCGGGACGGAGGCGATCGCCGACGGCAACGTCTTTCCGCTGAACATCGGGATCGCCGCGCACCTCCCGCACGCGGTCGGCGCCGCGTGGGCGTTCGACCACCGCGACGAGGACCGCGTCGTCGCCTGCCACTTCGGCGACGGCGCGACCAGCGAGGGCGACTTCCACGAGGCGATGAACTTCGCGGGCGTCTTCGACACGCCGACGCTGTTCTGCTGTCACAACAACGGCTGGGCCATCTCGATCCCCGAGTCGCGACAGACCGCGAGCGACACGTTCGCCCAGAAGGCGACCGCCTACGGGTTCGACGGCGTCCGCGTCGACGGGATGGACCCGCTCGCGAGCTACGCGGTCACGCGGGAGGCCGCCGAGCGCGCGCGAGGCGGGACGGACGGCGACGACGGCGACGAGCCGCGCCCCGTCCTCATCGAGTTCGTCGAGTACCGCTTCGGCGCGCACACGACCGCCGACGACCCGAGCGCCTACCGCGACCCCGACGACGTGGACCCGTGGCGCGCGCTCGACCCGCTCGACCGCACGGAGGCGTTCCTGCGGGAGACCGGGCGGATCGACGACGAGGGCGTCGCGGCGATACGCGACGAGGCCGACGCGGTCGTCGCCGACGCCATCGACTTCGCGGAGTCCGTCGATCCCGACCCCGCCGACATGTTCGACCACGCGTACGCCGACCTCCCGCCCGAGATACGCCGCCAGCGCGACGACCTGCTCGCCGCCGTCGAGGAGCACGGCGAGGACGCGTTCCTGCGGGAGGAGTGAGGCGGCGAGGACGGTCGGTCCGCGGTCCGCGGACCGCCAGCACTATCGGCCGGCCGCCGAGTTCCGTCCGCATGAACGACGCCGCCCCCCGGACCCGCCTCAACGCGATCCTCCTCCTGCTGGCGACGAACGCGCTCCTCCTGTTCGGGATCGGATTCCGGTACGCGAGGGAGATCGCGGTGGGGGTGGCCGTCCTCGCCGCGCTCGTCGGGTACGGAATCGTTCGGGGACGGCGGTCCGGCGCGCTGCCGTGAGCCGCGTCGGGGGCGCCCCGGTGGCGGAACCGCGGTAGGCGGGCCGCCGGGAGACAGTGTCGGAACCGCCTACAGGTGCTCCGCCGCCGCCGCGGCCGCCGCCCGCCCGCTCTCCAGCGCGCCCTGGATCGACGACCACTCGGTGTAGTCGCCGGCGAGCGCCACCGGGCCCTCCGGGTCGTCGGCGTCGGGGAGATCCGCGTGGACGCCCGGGGGCTGCGCGAACTGCGCGAACCGGATCCGGTGGACGTCGAGCGTCTCTAAGCTCTCGAAATCGCGGTCCGGGAACCACGCCGCGAGCGCGTCGCGCACGTCGCCGCGGAGGGCCTCGTCGTCGCGCTCCAGGGCGTCCTCGCCGAGGAACGTCGCCGCGAGCAGGGCGCGGTCGCCCGGGGCGTACTCGGGCGCGACCTCCGACATCGGGACCACGGCGTTCGGCGACTCACCCGCGGCGTTGAGCAGGATCCGTTTCCCCGTCTCGAACGACTCGCCCGCGGGGAGCGCGTACCAGCCGGTCGTGTTCGGCACGCCCTCGGTCGGGACCGACTCGACGCCGGTGAGCCGCCGCGCCTCGGGCGGCGAGGTCGCCACGACGACCGCGTCCGCCTCGCGGGTCGACCCGTCCGCGAGCTCGACGGTGGCGCCCTCGGCGTCGGCCGCACCGGTCCGGAACGGGATCCGGCCCTGTCCGGCGATTCTGACCGCCTCCACGTCCTCGCCGGTCCGGATCTCGACGCCCGCCTCGCGGGCGCGGTCGGCGAGCGCGGCGGGGAGCGCCGCCATCCCCTCCGCGGGGACGCCGATCGACCCGCGGCCCATCGCGCGGAACGTGTACTCGAACACGTGCTTCGAGGTCGACAGCGTGCGGTCGAGGGTGATCCCGCCGTAGAATGGCTCGACGAAGTTCTCGACGTAGTCGTCGGCGAACCCCCAGTCGCGGAGGTACTCGCGGATCGAGGCGTCGGGGCCGTCGAAGAAGTCGTCCTCGTCGCGGTTCGCGAGGTCGTACCGGAGCGCGAGCGTCCGGAGCTTGTCGGAGACGGAGACCTCGTCGTTCAGAAGCGAGGGGACCGCGGAGCGCGGGTCGCGAAGCGGGTCGCCGAGGACCGAGTGCGAGCCGGGCCGACAGATCGTCGCGCCGGGCGCGAACGTCCGGAGGTCGAGGTCGTCGAGCCCGTCCGGTCCGAGTTCGCGCGCGACCGCGGGGTAGCTGGAGAAGAGGACTTGGAAGCCCCGGTCGAGCGTGAAGCCGTCGACCGTCTCCGTCCGCACGCGCCCGCCGACATCGGGCCGTCGCTCGTACAGCGTCACGTCCGCGCCCGCCTCGGCGAGCCGCCGCGCCGCGACCAGCCCCGCCAGTCCGCCGCCGACGACCGTGGCGTCTCCGTTCATACTCGGGGTATCGGGTCGCGGGATTATAAGCGGCGGCGGGTTCGGGTCGCGGGCGTCGCTCCGAACGGGCTGGAATCACGAGTGATAACCCCGGGATCGGTTTGAAAACCCCCTGCGCGGATCGGACGGTATGTGCCCCGAGGCGCCGCCCGGAGGCGGTCTCGCCGTCCCCGAGACGGGCCCGGCGGCGACCCGGACGTCTCGTCCGATGAGAACCGCTCGCCGCGCGGCGACCGCATCGACGGGGAGGGTACCGTGAGCGGGTCCGACGACCGCTGGCTCCACTACGGCGCGGTCGCGACGCCGATCGACCGACCGGACCGGACCTTTGGCTACGTGGACGAGGCGGAGAACCCGAAGTTCGGCACGTTCCCCTCCGACTTTCTGAACCGGGTCGACGTTCCCGCCGACGAGGAGCGCGGCCGGGTGCCGCTCGGGGAACTCGACCCCGACCTCTACCGGCGGTTCGGGAACGGGTTCCAGCGGGTCGACGTGGGCGCGCTCGCGGGCGACCTCGTCGCCGCGTCGCTGTTCCCGCCTCACGAGGCACGGATCGTCGTGCTGTACGGCTGGTTCGACATGGACCGAGAGGCGACCGCCGAGGCGCTCGAAACGGAGCCGGACCGCGTGCGACGGCTGGTCGAGACCGTCCGCGACCGCCGCGAGCGGGCCGACCGGACGGCGACGGTCCGGTTCACCCCCGAGTAGTCGCCCCCGAGTGCGAAGCGATTAGTCGCCGCCGCCGCAAGGATCCGTATGGCTGATTCCGAGACCACGCCGGCGTTTCGCGGGCTGGAGAGTCGGGCGTCGGGACGCGTCCACGAGACCGCCGACGCGGCGGCGATCGACGGCGACGAGCGCGCGCGCGGCCTCGACCCCGTCTACGACTACGACGCGGTCGACCCGGACGACCTGTTCGACCCCGCCGCCCGCGGGGGGAGCGGCGACGCCCGGGCCGCGCCCGCGACCGCCCGCGGCCACTGGCGGTTCGACGCGCTGCTCCCGTTCCCGGCCGAGGCGGCGCTCACCGCCGGCGAGGGCGCCACGCCGCTCGTGGCGACCGACCGGCTCGCGGACGAGTTGGACGTGGAGGCGGTGTACGTCAAAGACGAGGGGCGGAACCCGACGGGGACCGTCCTAGACCGCGGGCTCTCGCTCACGATGACGGCGGTCGCGAGGCGGGCGGCCGACGGCGCCGACGTGGAGCCGCTCGTCTGCGCGAGCCCCGGTAACGCCGGGCAGTCGATGGCGGCGTACGCGGGCCGGGCGGACCTGCGCTCGTACGCGTTCGTCCCCTCCCGCTGCGCGTTCTCGAACAAGTCGATGACGAACGTCCACGGCGGGGAGATGCGCGTGGTCGGCGGGCGCTTCCCGGACGCCGCCGAGGCGGTGGACGAGCAGCTGGAGACCGAGTACACCGACCTCGGCGAGTTCGTCACGCCCTATCGCCACGAGGGCGCCAAGACCGTCGCCTTCGAGCTGGTCGCCGACCTCGGCGACGCCCCGGACGTCGTCGTCGTCCCGACCGGCTCCGGCGAGGTCGTCGCCGGCGTGTACAAGGGGTTCGCCGAGCTCGACCGGATCGGCGCGGTCGACGGCACCCCGAAGGTCGTCGCGGCGCAGGCGGCGGGCTGCGCCCCGATCGCGGCCGCCGTCGAGCGCGGCCTCGACGAGCCGGAGCCGTGGGGGACGCCCGACACCATCTGCGGCGAACTGGAGATCCCGGACCCCGCCGGCGGCGCCGCGGCCGTCGCGGCGGTCACCGAGAGCGGCGGGACCGCGGTCGGCGTCGACGACGACGACATCCTCGCGAGCGCGGTCGCCGTGGCGCAGAACGAGGTCGTCGAGATGGGCGCGACGGGCGGCGCGGCCCCCGCCGGCGCGTGGGCGCTCGCCGAGGACGGCTTCTTCGACGGCGACGAGACCGTCGTGCTGCTCAACAGCGACGCCGGGCTGAAGACGCCCGACGTGCTCCGCAGCCACCTGATGGGACAGGGGATCTAGAAGGGACCGCCGGTCAACGGTCGATGCGTCCCGCGCTCCTCGCCCGCTACTCGCGCCGCGCGAGCAGGCCGGTCGCGAGCAGCGCGAGCGCGGCCGCGACGACGCCGAACCCGGGCGACTCCGCGCCCGTGTCGCCGGCGCTCTCCCCGTCGCCGCCGTCGCTCCCGTCCGAGTCTCCGGTCGTCGAGCCGTCGCCGTCGGGCGTGTCCCCGTCTCCGGAGCCGTCGCCCGAGGAATCGCCGCCGTCGGAGCCGTCCCCGTCAGACGAGCCGTCCTCGGCACCGTCCGTCGACTCGCTGCCGTCGCTCTGGAGTTCGACCACGGCGTTCGACAGCGTCGTCGTCGACTCGATCACGCTGCGCGGCGCCGGCTGGTTGAGGTAGTTCACGTTCAACACCACGTAGCTGTCCTCGGCGCCCGCGGTCGTGCTGGCGTACGGCTCCTGGTCGAGGATCGCGGCCTCGGGGTCGGTGACGATGATGAGCTCGGGGTCCGTCTCCAGGATCACCTCGTCGGAGAGCTGGGGGTACGCCTCGTACTCCGCGGCGGCGTTGTCGGTCCCGCCCGCGTTCATGATCGCGTCGATGAAGGTGTTGTTCGCCGCCACGTAGCCGCCGCCGAGGGGGTAGAGGGCGGTCGGCCGCTCGACGCCGCTGGTCCGCTCCTCGGCCGCCTCGACCGCGTCGTACATCTCCGCGTTGGTCTCGCTCGCGGCGCCGCACGCGCCGACGAGCCGACCGATCGTCTCCGTCTTCTCGGCGATGTCGTCGATGCTCGTCGCCGCGGGGAAGTGGTAGACGGTCAGCCCCTGCTCGCGGAGCGGCTCCACGTCTGCCGCCGAGGAGTTCGGCGCCAGCACGAGGTCCGGCTCGGTGTCGACGACGCGCTCGACGCTCGCGCCGAACGAGGCGGAGACGTTGGCTCGCTCCTCGGCGCCGTCGAGGTAGAAGGCGAACTGGCTCACGCCGACGACGCGGTCCTGCGCGCCGAGCTCCCACAGCGTCTGCGCCGCCGACGGGTTGATCGTCGTGATCCGGTCGGGGCGCTCCTCCAAGGTGATCGTCTCGCCGGTGGCGTCGGTCGCGTTGTACGGGAAGCCGCAGGCGCCGTCCGTCTGCGCGGGCCCCGCGCCCGTCGCCGCGGCGCCGACCGCCGGCTGCGCGCCCGCGGCCGGTCCGTCGGTCGATATCGTCGGCTGTGCGCCCGTCGCCGTCCCGGCGACGCCGCCGATCAGGGCGGTCGCCACCAGCATCGCCATCGCGATCGCGAAGCTGTCTCGCATCGCATCGATGACCGGACTCGTCCAATAAGTATTTACCTACTACAAGTTGTGTTGGAGTACGTATGCGACCCTGGGTTCGGTCGGCGTACTGGTCGGCGGCGGTAGCCGCGCTCCTCGCGGTCGCCGTCGTCGTCAGCGCCGCGATCGGTCCCATCTCCATCCCCCCCGAGACCGTGGTGAAGTCGGTGTTGAACGCGCTCGCGGTGCCCGCGGGGATCGAGACGAGCGCCAGCGGCGTCGGCCCGCTGCCGGTCCCGGGCGTCGGACCGCTCACGCTCCCGGGCGTCGACCTCGCGTTCACGTCCCCGTTCGCGTTCCCCGTCGACTCGGTCCACCAGCAGATCGTGGTTGGCGTGCGGCTCCCGCGGATCCTGCTGGCCGCGCTCGTCGGGTTCGCGCTCGCGGCCGCCGGCACGGTGATGCAGGGCTTCTTCCGCAACCCGATGGCCGACCCCTCGATAATCGGCGTCTCCTCGGGCGCGGCGGTCGGCGCGGTCGCGTTCATCGTCTTCCCCGTGGCGCTCTCGACGACGGTCGCCCTCCCGCTCCTCGGCCCGGTCGAGGTCGCGCTCTCGCGCGGCGCCGGGACGAGCCTCTTCGCGTTCGTCGGCGCGCTCGTCGCCGCATTCGGCGTGTACGCCATCGCGACCCGGGGCGGCCGAACGCCCGTCGCCACCCTCCTCCTGGCCGGCGTCGCGGTCCAGACGTTCCTCGGCGCGGTCGTCTCGTACCTCCAGCTTCAGGCCGGCGAGTCGCTCCGACAGATCGTCGCGTGGCTGATGGGGCACCTCTCCGGCGCCGCGTGGAGCGAGGTCGCCCTCACCGCCGTCGTCGTGCCGCCGCTTTTCGCCGTGCTGCTCGCGTACGCCCGCGACCTCAACGTCCTCCTGCTCGGCGAGGAGGAGGCCCGGGGACTCGGCATCGCCGTCGAGCGCACCAAGCGCGTGCTGCTCGCGGCGTCGGCACTGGTCACGGCCGCGGGCGTCGCGTTCGCCGGCGTGATCGGGTTCGTCGGCCTCATCGTGCCCCACATGCTCCGGCTCGTCGTCGGCCCCGACCACCGGGTGCTGCTCCCGACCGCGGCGCTTTCCGGCGGCACCTTCCTCGTCGCGGCCGACACGCTCGCGCGCTCCGCCCCCGCCGAGTACCCCGTCGGGATCATCACCGCCGCGGTCGGGGCGCCCTTCTTCGTCTACCTGCTCGTGACCCGGGAGGTGACGGAGCTGTGAGCGCGGACCGCCCCGCGGACGCCGAGGCGGTGGAGGGGGAGGCGGGAGAGACGGACGCAGCGGCGGCCGAGGCCCGCTCGGCCGCCGCCGCGCGCGACGTGTCGGCATCGCTCGCGGGACCGGCGTCGCTCCCGGACACCGCGCGGTCGTTCGGCGACGACCCGCTGCTGTCGGTCGCGGACGTGGCCGTCTCGTTCGGCGACCTCGACGTCGTCTCCGGGGTCGACCTCCGCGTCGAGCCTGGCTCGCTCGTCGGCCTCGTCGGCCCCAACGGCGCCGGCAAGACGACGGTGTTGCGCGCGGTGACCGGGGCCGTCGAGCCGGACGCGGGGACCGTCGAGATCGGGGGCGACCCGGCGGCGTCGCTGTCGGCCAAGGAGGTCGGGCGCCGGGTCGCGAGCGTCCCGCAGGCGACGAACCTCGCGTTCGACTTCCGCGTGCGCCACGTCGTCGAGATGGGGCGGACCCCGCACCTCGGGCGCTTCGACGCGCACGGCGTCGCGGACGACGAGGCGGTCGACGCCGCGATGGCCGCGACCGACGTGGAGCGCTTCGCGGACCGCTCGATCACCGAGGTCTCCGGCGGCGAGCGCCAGCGCGTCCTGCTCGCCAGGGCCCTGGCGCAGGCGGCCCCGCTCCTCCTCTTGGACGAGCCGACCGCCAGCCTCGACGTGAACCACGCGGTCGAGACGCTCGAACTGGTCCGCGCGTTCGTCGACGACGGCGACCGCGGGGCGATCGCCGCGATCCACGACCTCGACGCCGCGGCCCGGTACTGCGACGAGGTCGTCGTCCTCGCGAACGGCGGGGTCCGGGCCGCCGGCCCCCCGGAGTCGGTGCTGTCCGCGTCGACCGTCGGCGCCGCCTTCGACGCGGAGGCGTTCGTCGGCCGCGACCCGGCGACCGGGGCGCCCGCGGTGACGGCGTTCCCCCACAGCGACGTCGAGCCCCGGCGCGTCCACGTGATCGGCACGGGCCGCCGCGTCGCGCTCCACGACGGTGGCGGCGAGGTCGGCGGGAACCCGATCGCGGTCCGCGACGGGGATGTAGATCGT